>NZ_MDDT01000016.1:0-233372 GCF_001854815.1 Mesorhizobium sp. LCM 4576 | reverse complement strand
GGGGCTACAATTTTGCCAGCAGTTCCGGCGTCGGCCAACCATCCACGGGCAGGCCCAGCCGCGCCTGCTCCTTGCGGATCGCTTCGCGGGTGTTGGTGCCGAGGATGCCGTCGACCGTGCCGACGTCGTAGCCCTTGGCTTCGAGCTTGGTCTGCAGCGCCTTCATCTGGTCGCCGCTGAGGCCCTGTTCGGGCGTGCGCGGATCGAATTGCGGCGCGCCGGCGAGGCGCGTGGCAAGCACGGCCGCCGTCAGCGCGTAGGTGAAGGACTGGTTCCATTCCAGATAGACGTCGAAATTGTCGTAGGTCAGGAAGGCCGGACCCTTGCGGCCCATCGGCAGCGCCAGGCCGGCTTTCAGACCATTGTCGATGAGCGGGTTGCCATTGGGTTCGGTGACGCCCCATTGCGCCCATTGCGACAACGGCAGCTTGTTGGTGCGGCCGGTCTGGTCCCATGGCATCTCGTCGGGGACGCGCACTTCCTGGACCCAGGGCTGGTCACGCTTCCAGCCGCGCGACATGATTTTGTTGGCGGTCGTCATGATGACGTCCGGCACGCTGTTCCTGAGATCGACCTTGCCGTCGCCGTCGCCATCGACGCCCTTGGCAAGATAGTCGGTCGGCAGGATCTGCGTCTGGCCGATCTCGCCGGCCCAGGCGCCCTTGACGTCGGCCGGCAGCACGCCGCGGTCGATCAGGGTGAGCAGCGGCACCAATTGCTGCCGGAACAGCTGAGGCCGGCGGCAGTCATGCGAGAGCGTCACCAGCGCGTTCAGCGTGTGGAAATCGCCCTGCACGGCGCCGAAATCGGTCTCCAACCCCCAGAAGGCGGCGATGATCGCCGGCTGGACGCCGAACTCCTTGTCGGCGCGGTCGAAGACGTCGGCATATTTCTTCAGATTGGCCGCGCCCTGCTTCAGGCGGTAGGCCGAGATCATGCGGTTGGCGAATTCGGTGAAGGTCTGGGTGAAGACGCCCTGGGCGCGGTCGCGCGCCAACGCGCGCTCATCGATAGTGGCGTCCTCCAACGCGTCGAGGCCGGTGGCGCCGACGCCGGCCGCCTTGGCTTCGGCCGCGACGGCCTGCTTCCAGGCCTCGAAATCGCCGCCGCATTCCTGTGCCGCGACGGGCAGCGCCGACGCGCCGAGGAAGAGCGCCGCCAGGATTTCAACGCGCAATCGCATCGCTTTCCTTTCGAGACCGGCGCATGGCCCCATCGTGGTCCCGGATCGGGATCGGACAGGCGCATGCGAGGATTTCAAAGTTCGGGAGCCGCGCCATACACTCGCGCGAAAGCGCCGCTCCGGATTACCAGCGGTTGCATGTTTCGCCGCCCGCCGTGTCGAAAAGCAGGCGGGGGATCGGTTGTCAACGGGTGTTCTGCCGCAGCCACTTCTTCCAGGCGGCTTCCGAGCCGTTGAAGACGTTGATGTCGGACTTGCCGGTCATGCCGGGCACGATGCCGGTGCCGGTGTACTGCCAGAAGGTGAAGGGATGACTGCCGTATTTTTCGCGCGGGTGGCCGGCGACCGAGCGCAGCCAATAGGGATAGCCGCGGAAGCTCGCCAACTGGTTGTCGTCGAAGAAGTCGAGCGAGGTGTAGATGATCGGCTTCTTGCCGTAATGGCGCTCGACCATTTGCAGGAAAACGCTCATTTCGCTGCGCACGGTGGCCGGGTCGGGGCGCAGCCTGCATGTCGGCGATTTCGGGTTCCATTCCATGTCGAGCACCGGCGGCATCGCCGACGGGTCCCGCGGGACATTGGCGATGAACCAGYGCGCCTGGGTCTCGGCCGGCGTGCAGAAATAGAAGAAGTGATAGGCCGCGCGCGGAATTCCGGCAGCCTTGGTGCGCGCCCAGTGCTCGTTGAAATAGTCGTCGAAACGATCGCCGCCTTCCGTCGCCTTGATGAAGGCGAAGGAGATGCCGCTGGCTCTCGCCGTGGGCCAATCGACCGAGGTCTGGTATTTGGAAACATCCGTGCCGTGGATGGCGTAGGTCCACGGCGCGCCGCTGTCCCACTCATGCGGCTTGGAGTCCTCGAATTTGGGCGCGCGCACGGCAACAGTCTGCGCGGAGGGCGACAACGGCGAAAGGTCGTCGACGGTCGAGCAGGCGCAGAGCAGCGTCAGCATCAGGATGGCCGCAAGACGGCGCATGACATTCCCCGAGCCGGGTCCAGCCGGCCGCTGATGGGTCTTTGCAGATGGCCGTTGCTTGCGCAGGCCCCTCCGGACGGTCGCCCCACAGGACCGCCCCAACTGCTGTTGTCTGTCCATGTCGTTGTCCCAAAACCGCTGCGCACTTTTGGGCGACATGAAGCAGTAGATCGCCGAACATGGTTGAGAATCCATTGACGGCGCTCGACAACGCCGATGATTTTGCGGAAGCAATGGCGGCAAATCAATGACATAAATCGAGCCGGCGAATCCAAAAGGCGGGGAAAGATGCGGGCTGTCGTGAAGTTCATCAAATGGCTGCTTGGCCTTGCGGTCCTGGCGGTCGCGGCGCTCTTCGCCTGGCTCTATTTCGCCCCGCCCGAGCTGATCCGCGTCGGCTCCGGCTATTCGGCCAAGATCGTCTGCTCGAACGTCTTCATCGCCGGCCGCGACCCGAACCAGGTGCTGGCGGTCGACGTGCAGGCGCCGGGCCATCCGCTGCTCAGGCTGATGAAGGTGTCGGTCGACAGAGAAAGGGGGATGGTTTCGRCTGGGCTGCTCTGGGTTTTCGGCAAGAGCGTTGCCGTAGAACGCTTCGGCGTCGGCTGCGCATCGGTTCCCGACGGCGATACCGGCAAAGCGCGGCAGACCTCGCTGCGTGCGGTGCCGCCCGCCGCGGCGCAGCCTGATGCGCTCTGGCCCGAGGGCGAGCGGGTGGATGCTTCGCAGAACCCGGAAGTGGCGAAGATCGTCGACGATGCCGCCATGGCCGGCATCGGCATGCGCGCCATCGTGGTGGTGAAGAACGGCCGCGTCGTAGCGGAACGTTATGGTGAGGGTTTTTCGGCCAAGACGCCGCTGCTCGGCTGGTCGATGACCAAGACGGTGAATGCGGCCATCGTCGGGACCCTGGTCAAGGACGGCAAGCTGGCGATCGACAACAAGGGCCTGTTCGYGCCGTGGAAGGCCGATGGCCGCGCCGCCATCAGCCTTGCCGACATGATGGCGATGTCGAGCGGGCTGGCGTTCAACGAGGATTATGGCGATGTCGCCGATGTGACGCGCATGCTCTATCTCGAGCCGGACATGGCGGGCTTTGCCGAGGCCCAACCGCTGACCGGCGAGGTGGGAAAAGTATTTTCCTATTCGAGCGGCACGGCGGTGATGCTGTCGAGATTGTGGCAGGACGCGATCGGYGACAAGGCGAAGGCGCTGGCATGGCCGCGCACGGCGCTGTTCGAGCCGCTCGGCATGAAGAGCGCCGTGCTCGAAACCGACGAGCAGGGCACTTTCGTCGGCTCGTCCYATCTCTACGCCACGGCGCATGACTGGGCGCGCTTCGGCCAGTTTCTGCTGCAGGGTGGCGTCTGGAACGGAAACCAGATCCTGCCGGCCGGGTTCGTCGACTGGATGCGCGAGCCGGCGCTGGCCTCGAAGGTCTATGGCAAAGGCCAGCTCTGGATCGAGGGCCCGGGCGATGAGGAAAAGCCCGGTGYGGGCGTCGCCGCAGGCTTGCCCAAGGACACCTATTGGATGGAAGGCCATGACGGCYAGACGGCGGCGATCATCCCGTCGGAGCAACTGGTGGTGGTGCGGCTTGGGCTGACGCCGGCGAAATTCGGCTATCGGCCGCAGACCATGGTGGGCGCGCTGGTGAAGGCGCTGCATTGATAGCGATTGCTATCTGCCGGATCCGATCACGCCCAGCCAGGCATAGCCGCGATAAAGCGTTCTGAAACGGAAGGTTGCGCCGGTGCGCTGCGATTCCGATTCAAGCACGTCGCGCAGCGACGCGCGTGGTGTGACATGGAATTTCCGCAGCCAGCCGCGCAGGAGCGCGCGGAACCAGCGCGGCAGTCCTTCCTGCTGGCCGAAATCGACGACGTGCAGCGAACCGCCGGGGGCGAGCGCAGCAAGGGCGGCCGATACGGTCTTTTCCCAGCCGGGGATCATCGACAGCGAATAGGAGACAAAGACGCGGTCGAAGCGTTCGATGCCGAAGAGAGCCTTGGCGTCGAAATCGGTGGCGTCGCCGCGCGCCAGGCTGACCTTGCCGGAGAGACCTTCACGAGCGATGGCCGCGTTTGCCGTCTCCAGCATCTCGGCCGAGATATCCAAACCGAAGAAGCGGGCCTGCGGATAGCGGCGGGCGGCAAGCGCTATATTGCGGCCGGTGCCGCAGCCAAGCTCAAGGACGGTGCCGCCCTGCGGCACGTCCAGCCCGCGGATCAGACGGTCACGGCCGAGCAGGTAGTACTTGCGGGTGAGGTCATAGATATGGCGCTGCCAGCGGTAGACGCCGTCCATCAGTTCGGCGTGGCTGGCCGGCAGGTCCGTCGTGCTCATGCGRCACGCTTCACATAGAGGTGGAAGCCGCCATAGATCGCCGAGCGGTCTTTTGCCGAGAATTCGCGCGAGGCGTCGGCCTCGTAGGTCCATTGGTCGAGCAGCGAACTGGAGACGCGGCCAGGCAGCAAGCTGGGCTCCGCCGCGGTGCGGAATATGACGCKCGCGCCCACCGAAGCGGTGCGGGTGATCTCGGTCCACAGCGCGTTGAGCAGGTCGTCGGTCATCCAGTCCTGCGCGTCGAGCAGGACGAAGCGGTCGACGCTGCCCGCCTCCTTGGCCGCCAGGAACTTGATCAGGTTGGCATGGTGGATGGCGACGCGATCGATGTTGTCGCGGATCGTCTTGTAGTTGCGCTGTTCCAGATAGGCCGGCAGCGCTGCCTCGCCAGGTTGTGGATAGCGGCGGGCGAAGGCCTGCCAGGCGAAGTAATTGTTCTTCAGCGGGAAGTCGCAGGCTAGCTTTTCCAGCCGTGCCTTCAGCACGCTCGCCATCGAGCCGTCGCCGGAGGTGATCAGCGAATCGTACTGCGCCGGCGGAATGYCGAGGCCGAACAGAGAGGCTTTGCGTGACGTCGCCCAGCGCAGGAGCTTCTTGTCGAAGACCGGCGCCAGTTCCTCGTTGAAGAAGCGACGCTGCTCGCCGATATTCTGCGCCTTCATGATGCCGGCCGGGTCGACACCGAACAGCTTGCCGACACGATGGCCCATGGCGATGAATAGGCCGAGCAGGCCGGTCTGGTAKAAGTTGCGGTCGAAGACCGAGATGCGGCGGCGGCCGCGCCAATTGCGGCGCTCCCAGTAATGGCGACTCACCGGATCGAGATGCGGTGCGATGAAGCGGTCATAGGCGTCCGAATTGTGGCTGGTGCCGGCGGCGCCGAAGAAGCGGAACAGGTCGCCTTGCGACGGCAGGTGTCGCACYGCTTCCAGCTTCATGCGGTTCAGCGCGATGTGCGCGGCGTTGAGATCGACGGCGTCGACCCKGGCCGGCGAGCGGGTCAGGTAGGCCAGGATGTTGCAGCCGCCCGAAGCGATCGTGACGACCCGGTGACCGGCGCCAAGCTGCATGGCCTCCATGTCGACGTCGGGGTCTTCCCAGATCTGCGGATAGACGAGGCCGGAGAACAGGAAGGCGAAGAGCCGCTCGGAAATGCCATCCTTCGACAATGCCCGGTTCTGGTAGACCGCCTTTCCGACTTCCTTGCCACGACGATAAACGAGTTCTCCGGATACGTCCGACATGGAATGGCGATTCCCCGTTTGCGTTGGCGCAAGCGGGTAGCGCAGCGTCATGACAGGCAGGTGACAGCCTGTTGACGGCAGGCCGTCACGAATTCTTACGATTTTCCGAACGCCCCCGGCGTCGGCGTGGTGACGATGACGGCCTCGCCGGCGTCGAGCGTGGTCTGGTCGCAGGCCTTCAGTACATCGATCGAGCCGTCATTGCGCCTGACCTTGGTCGAGCCGGCCTCGCCGTCGCCGCCGCCTTCGAGGCCTTGAGGAGGCCGATTGCGGTGCGAGGACAGGATCGCGCATTCCATCTTTTCAAGGAAGCGGATGGTGCGCCTGGTGCCGTCGCCGGCATTCCACTTGCCCTTACCGCCGGAACCCTCGCGGATGTGGAAGTCTTCCAGCACGACGGGGAAGCGCAGTTCCAGCACCTCCGGGTCGGTGAGGCGCGAATTGGTCATATGGGTGTGCACGCCGGAGGTGCCGGCGAAGCCGCGGCCCGAATTCATTCGGCCGGCCGGCGAGCCGGAGCAGATCGTCTCGTAATACTGGTATTTCCTGTTGCCGAAGGTGAGGTTGTTCATCGTGCCTTGYGCATTGGCGATCGCGGCCATCGCGCCGAACAGCGCGTTGGTGACATGCTGCGAGRTCTCGACATTGCCGGCGACGACGGCGGCAGGGTAGGCGGGCTTCAGCATCGAGCCGTCTGGGATGACGATGTTGATCGRCCGCAGACATCCGGCATTCATCGGGATCATGTCCTCGACCATGACGCGGAAGGCATAGAGCACGGCGGCGCGCGCTACCGGCTCCGGCGCGTTGAAATTGTTCTTCATGACCGGCGAGGTGCCGGTGAAATCGACGGTCGCCTCGCGCTTCTGGCGATCGACGGTGATCTTGACCCTGATCACCTGGCCGGTGTCGGTGGGGTATTCGTAAGCGGCGCTGTCGGGAAGCCRTTCGATCACGCGGCGCACGCTCTCGGCGGCATTGTCCTGGACATGGCCCATATAGGCTTCGACGACATCGAGGCCGAAATGCGCGACCATCTTGCGCAGTTCCGCCACGCCCTTTTCGTTGGCGGCGATCTGCGCCTTCAGGTCGGCGATGTTCTGGACGGGATTGCGCGCGGGGTAAGGATGGTCGGTGAGCAGCGTCTCCAGCTCCTTCTCACGGAAGCGGCCGCGATCGACGATGCGGAAATTGTCGAACAGCACGCCTTCCTCGTCGACCGTCGTGGCCAAAGGCGTCATCGAGCCGGGCGCGGTGCCGCCGACATCGGCGTGGTGGCCGCGCGAGGCCGCCCAGAACAGGATCTCCTCGCGCGCATCGTCGAAGACAGGCGTCACCACGGTGATATCGGGCAAATGCGTGCCGCCATTGTAAGGCGCATTGAGCGCGAACACGTCGCCCGGATGGATGTCGCCGGAATTCAGGCGGATGATGGTTTCGACGGAACGGTCCATTGAGCCGAGATGCACCGGCATGTGCGGTGCGTTGGCCACCAGCGCGCCATGGCGGTCGAAGACGGCGCAGGAGAAGTCGAGCCGTTCCTTGATGTTGACCGAATAGGCGGTGTTCTRCAGTGTCACGCCCATCTGCTCGGCAATCGACATGAAGAGGTTGTTGAAGACCTCCAACATCACCGGATCGGCCTCGGTGCCGAGCGCCGCGACGCGCACCTTCCGTTCCATCCGGCGGATCACGACGTGGTCGAGGCTGGTGATTTCGGCCCGCCAGCCCGGCTCGACGACGATGGTCTGGTTCGGCTCGATGATCAGCGCGGGTCCCGCTACCGTGTTGGACGGTCGCAGGTTTTCACGGCGATAGACGCCGGCTTCGCGCCAGCGGCCCTCGGTGTAGATGCGCCRGCTTTCCGAAGGCTTGACCTCGACCCCCGCCGATCGGGCAGGGGCATACGCTTCGGCCTTGTCCTGTCGAGCCGTCTCCATGCCTTCGACGGCAACGGTCTCGACGACGATCGGCTTGTCGTCGTAGACGAAACCGAACTGCGCCCTGTGCGCGGCCTCGAAATCGCTCCTCGCGCGGAAGGTCGAGCCATGCTCGAAATTCACCGGCAGCGCCGTATCGGTGCCGTCATAGCGAATATGCAGGACAGGTCTCGTTGAAACCGCGTCCTCGGCAATGCCCTGCTTGCCAAGCTCGGCGACAACGTCGGTGCGCAAGGCAGCGATGAGTGTCTCGATCGCCGCGCGGGATTCTTCGGCAAGCGGCTCCAGCAGCGCCTGCTGGCGTGAGGCGAAGACCGACGAAAGGCCGATGYCGTAAGCCGAAAGCAGCCCCGAAAAAGGATGGATGAGCACGGCCTCCATGCCGAGCGCGTCGGCGACGAGGCAGGCGTGCTGACCGCCGGCACCGCCGAAGCAATTGAGGAGGTATTCGGTGACGTCGTAGCCGCGCTGCACCGAGATCTTCTTGATGGCATTGGCCATGTTCTCGACAGCGATGGTGACAAAGCCTTCGGCCACCGCCTCGGGCGTTCGGCCGTCGCCGATCTCGGCGGCAAGTGCTGCAAATTTTTCGCTAACCGTGCCGATGTCGAGCGGCTGGTCCTGGCTCGCGCCGAAGATCGCCGGGAAGAAATCGGGCTGCAATTTGCCGAGCATGACATTGGCGTCGGTGACGGCGAGCGGACCACCGCGCCGGTAAGCGGCTGGGCCTGGATTGGCGCCGGCGGAATCCGGACCGACGCGGAAACGGCCCGCTTCATAATGCAGGATCGAGCCGCCGCCGGCGGCGACGGTGTGGATGCRCATCATCGGCGCGCGGATGCGCACGCCGGCGACCTCGGTGTCGAAGGCGCGTTCGTATTCCCCATCATAGTGGGCAACGTCGGTCGAGGTGCCGCCCATGTCGAAGCCGATGACCTTCTCGAAGCCTGCGAGCTTCGCCGTCTCGACCATGCCGACGACTCCGCCTGCCGGCCCCGAAAGCAGCGCGTCCTTGCCCTGGAAYATGTCGGCGGCGGTCAGTCCGCCAGACGACATCATGAACATCAGGCGCGGGCCGGGGCCTAGCTCTCTCGCCACCCGCCGCACGTAACGCGACAGGATAGGCGACAGATAAGCGTCGACCACGGTGGTGTCGCCGCGGCCGACCAGCTTGATGAGCGGCGAGACCTCGTGGGAGACCGAGATCTGGCTGAAGCCGATCTTGCGGCAGACTTTCGCGACGGCCTTTTCGTGGTCCGGATATTTCCAGGCATGCATGAAGACAATGGCGACCGCGTCGATGCCGTCCGCCCTGGCCTGTTCGATCGCCGGGCGGCAGGCCGCGATGTCGAGCAGGCGCTCGACGCAGCCGTCGGCGCGCACGCGCTCGTCGATCTCGACGACGCGCTCGTAGAGCTGCTCCGGCAGGATGATCTCCTTGGCGAAAATGTCCGGCCTCGCCTGATAGGCAATGCGCAAGGCGTCGCGAAAACCCTTGGTGATGAGCAGAAGCACGCGGTCGCCCTTGCGCTCGAGCAACGCATTGGTGGCAACGGTCGTGCCCATTTTGACGTCGCCGATCGCGGCGGCGGAAATGGBGGCGCCCGCTTTCAAGCCCAGCAGGTCGCGGATRCCCTGGATAGCGGCGTCCGCATAGGCCTCGGGATTCTCGGAAAGAAGTTTTCGAGGGTGCAAGTGTCCCTGCGGATCACGGCCGATGATGTCGGTGAAAGTGCCGCCGCGGTCGATCCAGAAGTCCCATTTATTTGTTTCCGCGGCTGCCGGCATTCTGCTTATCCATCATGTCTTCGAGCGTATGTTCTGTTAGTTTGGGATTTCCGCGCCAGCAATCGCAAGTTGATGTTACACATAGAAATGCAACGTTACGAAACCGGCAGCCTGCTGATGCATTTCCCCTGCGACCGCTCACCGAAATGTGAGCGTCTGTCGAAGGAGAGATACCATGAAGAAGATCATCCTGGCGTCTGTGTCGGCGCTCGCCCTGTTGGGGGTCGCGGCTTGTAGCGACAATGGTACCGACAAGACCACAACCCAGAGCACCACTCCCCCGGCCAACGAGCAGCCCATGAAGCCAGCTTCGCCCGACGCTTCGAAGCCTGCTGAACCGGCTCCGGCAACAAATCCGGCTCCTGCCGCGCCCGCGCAGTAAGAGCCTGACCGACAGCATCGAAGAAGGCCGGCAATGCCGGCCTTCTTTTTGCGCCATCGATCCCGTACATCGCGATTACCCCTGCGGCATCGTCCCGGCTTGATAGAACCGCCCGGTTCGCACTATGAAGCCGACATGTCGATTTGGGACCGCCTTGGCGACTTCATCGCTCGTGTTTCGTCGTCGGCGTCCTCGGGAGTCGCGGATGTCGTGGAAGCCGTGCGCACCGTGTTTTCCGGCGATCCGGACCTGCGCCGGCGCGTGGCTTTCTCGGTGGYAATGATCGCGCTTTCGGCCAAGATGGCCAAGGCCGACGGCATCGTGACGCAGGACGAGGTGCGCGCCTTCCAGGAAATCTTCGAGGTGCCGCCGAGCGAGACACGCAATGTGGCGCGGCTTTACGATATCGCCAAGCAGGACGTCGCCGGCTTCGAGACCTATGCCCAGCGCATGGCGCAGCTCTGCGGTTCCGGCCATGYCAACTGCATGATGCTGGAAGACATACTCGACGGGCTGTTCCATATCGCCAAGGCGGACGGGCTCATCCATGAGCGGGAAGGGCAATTCCTGCACCGGATCGCCGAGATCTTTCGGATCGACGAGGTGCATTACGAGGCGATCCTGTCCAGGCACGTCAATCTCGGCGCCGCCGATCCTTACGTCGTTCTGGGCATCGAACGCGGCAAGCCGTTCGAGGAGATCAGAAAACGCTATCGCAAGCTGATCTCCGACAATCATCCGGACAGGTTGATCGCGCGCGGCCTGCCGCAGGAATTCATCAAGATCRCCACGAGCAGGGTCGCGGCGATCAATGCCGCCTATGAGATGATCGAGYGGGGCCTCAGGCACGCATGAGCGGCTTTTCGCCCGACCAGCCAGGCGCCGAGGTCCGGGTCTCGCCGAATTTCGGTCCGCGCCGCGAGACGCTTCGGCCCGATATGATCGTGCTGCATTATACCGGCATGGCAAGCGGCGCCGGCGCCGAGGCGTGGCTGTGCGATCCGGCAAGCGAAGTATCCTCGCACTATCTTGTTCATGAGGACGGCCGCATCGTGCAGATGGTGCGCGAGAGCGACCGCGCCTGGCATGCCGGCAAGAGCTCCTGGCTCGGCCGTACCGACATCAACTCCTGTTCGGTCGGCATCGAGATCGTCAATCCCGGGCATTCGCTGGGCTACAAGGCTTTCCCGAGGCGGCAGATCGGCGCCGTGATCGAGTTGTGCGCGGGTATCGTGGGCCGTTATTCGATCCCCGCGGCAAGGGTGCTCGCGCATTCGGATGTGGCCCCGGGCCGCAAGGTTGATCCCGGCGAGAAATTTCCCTGGAAGGCGCTGTTCGCGGCCGGTATCGGCCACCTCGTGCCGGCCGCGGCGATAAAGCCCGGCGCCGCGCTGAAGGCCGGCGACACAGGCTCCGATGTCGAGACGCTGCAGTCGATGCTGGCGCTCTACGGCTATGGCGTCGAGATATCGGGTGAATACGACAAGCACACGGAAATCGTCGTGGCAGCGTTCCAGCGACATTTCCGGCGGCGCCTGGTCGATGGCGTGGCGGACAAATCGACGATCCGCACGCTGGAACGGCTCCTGGCTACCCCAAAGGCAGGCACCGTCAAACAGTCGCCACAAGTTCCTTAAATTACAATCTGTCATTTAAAGTGAATTGCGCCGCCTTCATTGGCRCCAATTCCGCCTGCAAATGCCCGTCCTGCAAGTTGTCGGGCGTCTATCCCCCCAAGGCGCCCGATGTTGAGTTGACCTAACTGCGTGAAGTTCTTCGCGCGGCTCTAACAGAACAGGACTACATGCAAAGATTGACCGTTGTAGCGGCAGCCGTTGCTGCCGGAGTGATGACTCTTGCCTTCAATCCAGCGAACAGTGCCCCTCTGAGCTTACGGGGTGACAATGGCTTTGCGGCCGCCCCCGCGGCACCGAAGGCAAGCCCGGCCGCCACGGGTTCAAAGATCAAAAGAACCGCCCCGACCAAGCTAGAGAAGGTCGCTGTCGCCAAAGCGGCGAAAAAATCAGTAAGGCGCAATTCGAAGCGCAACAGGCAGACCATCGACCTGACCGCGACAGCCTCCATCCATCCTGAGAAGCCGGCTTTGTCGGCCTCCGCGACGGGGGGCGGCCAATATTCGGCGATCATTGCCCGCTATGCCGGGAGCTATGGTGTGCCGGTGTCGCTGGCGAGGGCCGTCATCAAGATCGAAAGCAACTACAGGCCGAACATGGTCGGCAGCGCCGGCGAGATCGGCCTGATGCAGATCAAGCCGGCCACGGCGCGCATGATGGGCTACACCGGTTCGGCCAAGGGGCTGTTCGATCCCGACACCAACATCAAATACGGCATGAAGTATCTCGCCATGGCGCAAGGTCTCGGCGGCGRCACCACCTGCGGCACGATCCTGAAATACAATGCCGGCCATGGCGCGACGCGGATGAATCCGATCTCGGCCGCCTATTGCAGCAAGGTGAAGGTGCAGATGGCGGCGCTGGGTTCGCCGGCCTGAGYCCGTCGTCGAAGTGGATTTGGGCAAGGCGTGTCTATTTCATGCATGTCGTTGTCCCAGATCCACTGCGCTTCGGGCGCTCACCCCAGCTTTTTCGTTTGCGTTTTCAAGCGGGAATCCCTTTATACGCCCTTGCCARCTGGCCGGGCGGCCGCGCCCGCGAGAGCCGAAAGGCTGCGGGTGAGGAAAGTCCGGGCTCCATGGAGACACGGTGCCGGCTAACGGCCGGCGGGGGCAACCCCAGGGAAAGTGCCACAGAAAGCAAACCGCCCCGGCATTGCCGAGGCAAGGGTGAAAGGGTGGGGTAAGAGCCCACCGCGCGACTGGCAACAGGAGCGGCACGGCAAACCCCACCGGRAGCAAAACCGAATAGGGGCGGTGCGAAGGGAAACCTTCGAGGGCTGTTTCCGGCCCACCGTCCGGGTAGGTTGCGTGAGGCGCGTGGCAACATGCGCCCAAGATGAATGGCCGCCACGTTCTCGCCGCGAGGCGAGGGCCATACAGAACCCGGCTTACAGGCCAGCTGGCATTTTCTCGTGGCGATAGCTGAACGGGATCAGGAGGTTACGCCGGAAGGCGTGTCTTTTGATTCAACATCGGGGGCGTAATCGCCTGAACGCGGTGAACTGTTCCTTGAAGCTGGTGCGATTAAATCGTACCTTGAGCGAAATAGGAGCACGTTATGGGCCAGGTCGACAAACGCAGCATCACACTTTCGCCGGAGCTGGCGGCGGCCGTCGACGATGTCGTCGCTGCCGGCGAATACGCCTCAGCCAGTGAAGTCATCCGCGACGCGCTCAGGCAATGGAAGGAGCGCCGCGACCTGCTCGGCTACACCATCGAGGAATTGCGGGAGCTGGTGCAGGAGGGCATAGACAGCGGGCCGGCGCTGGACGGCCCTCCCTTGATGGAGCGATTGCGCGCCAAATATGCGGAGATGGCGGAAGCCAAAGGCGCTGACGAGTGAAGTACCGCCTGCTTCCACAGGCATTGGTCGACCTCGAAGCTATCGGCGACTATATCGCCGCGCACAATCCTAATGCCGCAATCCGTTTTGTGGAAACTCTTCAGCAGCGATGGGACTTGCTCACCCTCCATCCCCGATCAGGCGCACCGCGCGACGACATCCTGCCGGGCATTCGCCACCTTGTTGTCGGGGAATACCTTACGTTTTATCGAATTGGCGACGATGCGATCGAAAATCCTCCGCGTGCTGCATGGCCGGCGCAAAATCGTGGCTGACGATCTGATTTAGCGGTCGGACTAGCTGGTGACTTTGTCCAGCGACGACTCGATCGCCTGCCAGAGTTCCTCGACCGGCTCGCAGCCGATCGCCAGGCGCACGAAGCCCGGAGGCACGGCATCGCCGCGCTTCGAGCGCCGCTCGGCCGATGTGTGAACGCCGCCAAAGGACGTTGCGGCTTCGATAAGCGGACAACCGTCGATGAACGCCTCAGCCTGTTCTTCGGAGGCGAGCTCGAAGGAAATCAGGAAGCCGAAGCGCTCCATCTGGGCGCGCGCCAGATTGTGCGAGGCATCGCCCTCGAGCCCGGGGAAGCGCAGGCCGCTGACGGCGCGGTGTCCCTTCAACCGCCGCGCGATGGTTTCAGCCGACGAGCACATGCGGTCGAAGCGCACTTCCAGCGTCTCGATGCCGCGATGCACGAGCCATGCCTCGAACGGACCGGGGATGCCGCCGGCCGTCTCGCGCCAATCCTTCACCCTGGCGACAATGTCGGGATCGCGGCTGGCGACATGGYCGAACAGAACGTCCGAATGGCCATTGATCGCCTTGGTGTCGGCCGACACCACAATGTCCGCGCCAAGATCGAGGGGGCGCTGGCCGAAAGGCGTCATCGTCGTGTTGTCGACGATCAGGACACCTCCTTGCGCATGGACGGCCTTGGCGACGGCGATTATGTCGCAGATGTCCAGTCGCGGGTTCGACGGGCTCTCGACGAAGACCGCCCGGTAGCCGGCGAAACCGCCGTCGAGCATGCTTGCCGTGGGCCGCACGTCATAGCCAACGCCGAGCGGTTTCAGGAAACGTTCGGCCAGCGCGCGGGTCGTGTGATAGCCGTCCGACGGCAAGAGGACGCGGTCGCCCGATTTTACGAGCGCGAAGAAGGCCGCGGAAATCGCCGCCATTCCCGACGGGAAGGCAACGCATTGCGCATCTTCCAGATGGCCAAGCGCATGCTCGACGGCATGCCAGGTCGGGTTGCTGAAGCGGCCGTATTGATCGAAGCCGGTCGCGTCGCCGGGCGCGTGGAAGATCGAGGCCATGGTCAGCGGCAAGGGGATGGGATCGCCCTTGGCGAAACCGGCGCTGCGCAGATGGGCAAGTGTCGCGGCGCGTGACTTCGCGGTGTCGGGCATCAACTCGATCCTTGGCTAGGGCAGAAAACTTCAACCGACGCTATGCGCGCCGGCCGTCCGCAGCAAGCTGCGTCTTTTTGGGCCAGAGGGCTCTAAACGCTTCGTTAGGCTTAATGGACGATAAAGACGAGACGTGCGTTCAGCCTGCGCTTTCTGGTTGTGGCGTGCGTGTTTGTGATGCCTGTTCCCGTTGACGCCCATAGCACCCCATGTTATCCCATTCGCATCATCAAGCTTTCGTTCCGCGTCAGGGTGAAGCGTACGCCAATCGGGCAGCCGCGGCGGCTGCGCGTTTGCCGGTTTTCGCCCCGGTGAGCGAAGCGATTTGTCGCGAGCGCCAGGGCGCGGAAAACAACATGGGAAGGGGTACAGCGGCGGAAGCGGCTGTAGCGTTCATTGGACCGGTTTCTGTCAAATGCGGTGAACAGGATCGATGCGAAGGGGCGGGTGTCCGTTCCGGCGCATTTCCGCGCCGTGGTGCAGAAACGCGGCTATTCGGAACTCTATGCGCTGCGCTGCCTGGACCTACCGGCCATGGATGTTGGCGGCCTCGATTTGCTCGACCGCTACGAGCAGCGGATCGCGCTGGAGGATCCATTCCTGCAGACGGCGGACGACATGTCGTTCTTCTGCCATGGCGACGGCGCGTTTCTGAAACTGGACCAGGACGGCCGCATCACCATGACCGATTTCATCCGCGAGCATACGGGCATCTCGAACGAGGTGGCCTTTGTCGGCCGCGGCAATTTCTTTCAGGTTTGGGAGCCGGGACGGCTTGCCGCCTATGGGGCGCAAGCGCGGGCCAGGCTTTTGCAGCTTCGGCAGGGGACGAAGCCCGGGGAGCGATCGGAATGATGGCTGGCCACGGCGATGACCCTCACGCCGTTGGCGGACTGGCCCGTCACATTCCGGTCCTCCTTGCCGAGGTGCTCGACGCGCTCGCGCCGAAGGCCGGCGATACCATCATCGATGGGACATTCGGAGCCGGCGGCTACACCGGCGCCATCCTCGATCGCGGCGCTTCTGTCGTCGCCATAGACCGCGACCCGGACGCGATCGCGGCGGGCAGGGCGCTCGAAGAACGGGCCGGCGGCCGGCTGAGGCTGGTCCAGGCGCCGTTCTCGACGCTGGACGAGCATGTCGAAAGCGCCGACGGCGTCGTGCTCGACATCGGCGTCTCGTCCATGCAGCTCGACCAGGCCGAGCGCGGTTTTTCCTTTCGCGCCGACGGGCCGCTCGATATGCGCATGGCGCAGGCGGGTCTCTCCGCGGCCGACGTCGTCAACACCTTCAAGGCGGGCGATCTTGCCCGCATCTTCGGCTTTCTCGGCGAGGAACGTCATGCCGGACGCATCGCGCGCATGATCGAGAGCCGGCGCGAGAAGAAGCCTTTCGAGCGCACGCTTGATCTCGCCGACGCCATCCAAACGCATATCGGACGGGGGCCGAAGGACAAGATCCATCCGGCCACGCGCGTCTTCCAGGCACTGCGCATCTTCGTCAATGACGAGCTTGGCGAGCTGGCAAGAGCGCTGCTCGCCGCCGAGCGTGTGCTGAAGCCCGGCGGACGACTTGCCGTGGTGACGTTCCATTCCCTGGAAGACCGCATCGTCAAGCGCTTCATCGCCGACCGTTCCGAAGCCGCAAGCGGCTCTCGCCACATGCCCGATGCGCCCCAGCACGTCGCCACCTTCCGCAAGGCCGGCGGCGGCGTGACGCCCGGAGAAGCCGAGCTGGACGCCAATCCGCGGGCGCGCTCGGCCAGGCTGCGCGCGGCGATCCGCACCGATGCGCYGGCGCGCGCCGGCGATTTTTCGATTTTCGGCCTTCCAAAGCTTCCCGCCGTCGAGCGGCCGGGGGAGAGGTGAGCACGTGTTTCGTACCAGCGACATAGTCCTGATCGCCGTCATGGTCTCGGCCGCGGCCCTGACCTACAAGACGAAGCGGGAAGCCGAAGAGCAATTGGCGGCGGTGCAAAAGATCCAGGCGCAGATCCATTACGAGGAAGAAACGATCGATCTCCTCAAGGCGGACTGGAGCTTGCTCACCCAGCCGTCGCGGCTGCAGAAGCTTGCCGACGTCTATAAGAGCCAGCTCGGACTCGAGCCGGTCAATGCGCACCAGATCGGCAGCCTCGACGACATTCCCGTGAAACCCGTGACCATCGAGGACCTCTCCTCGCAGCGGCTTGGCGGCATGGCCGACAATTCGGGCAAGGAGCCAACGGACGGCAAGGATCCAGTGGTCACCGGGAGCACCGTTCAATGATCAGCCGGCTTCCAAGGATCGGTGACCTRCTGAAGCGCCGAAAGAAGCAGGCTGAGGACGGCTCGATCGTCGTCGATGCGGCCCGCAAGGCGACGGGCGGCAAGGCAAGGACGCGCATCGTCATGACCATGGCGGTGTTCTTCACCATCTATTCGACCATTGCCGGCAGGCTCGTCTATCTCGGGCTGCAGAATCCGGATCTTTCGGGCGGACCGGAGAGCCGGGTCACGGCGTCGCGTCCGGATATCGTCGACCGCAACGGCGAAGTGCTGGCGACCGACATCAAGACGGCGTCGCTGTTCGCCGAGCCGCGCCGCATCGTCGACGCCGACGAAGCGATCGAGAAATTGTCGACCGTGTTGCCCGAGATCGACTACGAGCAGACCTACCGCAAGCTCAAGAGCGGCGCCGRCTTCGTCTGGCTGCAGCGCCAGCTGACTCCGAAGCAGCAGTCCGACATCCTGGCGCTGGGCATCCCGGGCCTCGGCTTCCGCACCGAGAAGCGGCGCTTCTATCCGAGCGGTGAGACCTCGTCCTATATCGTCGGTCTGACCAACATCGACAACCAGGGCATCTCCGGCATGGAGAAGTATATCGACGAGCAGGGGCTGAGCGACCTGCAGGCGTCGGGCCTTGCGGTGGCCAGGGATCTCAAGCCGGTCAGGCTTTCGATCGATCTGCGCGTCCAGCATGTGGTGCGCGACGAGATCGCCGCCGGCCTGGAGCGTTATCGCGCCATGGGCGCGGGCGCCGTCGTGCTGAACATCAAGACGGGCGAAGTGATGGCGATGGCCTCGGTGCCGGACTTCGATCCGAACAACCCTTACAATGCGCAGGAAAAGGACCGGCTGAACCGCATGTCCGCGGGTCTCTACGAGATGGGCTCGACCTTCAAGAGCTTCACCTCGGCCATGGCGCTCGATTCCGGCAAGGCGACGATGAACAGCCGCTTCGACGCGTCGCATCCGATCCGGGTCGGCCACCAGGCCATCCACGATTTCCACGGCAAGAACCGCGTGCTGTCGCTGCCGGAAGTGTTCCTCTATTCATCCAACATCGGCTCGGCCAGGGAGGCCGAGCTGGTCGGCATCGAGGGGCACCGCGAATTCCTGCACCGCCTTGGCATTCTGGACAGGATGCAGACCGAGCTGCCCGAGGTCGCCCGTCCGACCGAACCCAAGGTCTGGAAACAGGTCAACTCGTTCACCATCGCCTTCGGCCATGGCGTGTCGACGACGCCGCTGCAGGCCGCCGTCGGCTGCGCGGCGCTGATGCAGGGCTATCTGATCGAGCCGACCTTCTTGGTCCGCAGCGAGGAGGAGGCGATGGCGGTGGCCAAGAGAGTGGTCAGCGACAAGACGGTCGAAGGCATGCGCTACCTCTATACGCTCAACGCCGAGAAGGGATCGGCCAGAAACGCCAGGGCTCCCGGCTACCGGGTCGGCGGAAAGACCGGAACGGCCGAGAAGGTCATCAACGGCCGTTACTCCAAGGAGTTGAATTTCAACACCTTCGTCGCCGCCTTCCCGATGGACGATCCGCAATTTCTGGTGTTCACGATCGCCGACGCTCCGCATCCGGAAAAGCCCGGGATGACGGACGTCGCCGCCAACAATGCGGGGGTTATGGCCGGCAACATCATCAGGCGTTCTGCGGCCATGCTTGGCGTGAAGCCAGATTTCAGCCATGAAAATGGTGCAACGCTGGTTTCCTATCAGTGATTCTTCGGGCGCGCCGGCAACTGCGCGCTATTTTGTTGCGGTGAACGGGACTCAATGCATCTAAAAGACCTAGCCGGTATCCTGCCTGTCGAGGGAACAGCTTCCCACGATCTGGAGGTGACCGGGATTTCCTCCGATTCCCGCCAGGTTAAACCCGGCGTGGTCTTCTTCGCGCTCGCCGGCAGCAAGGCCGATGGCTCGATCTATGCGACTGATGCCGCCAGCCGTGGGGCGGCTGCAATCGTCGCCGGCAAGGGAACGGCCGTTTCCGGCCTGTYGATCCCGGTTCTTTCCGTCGACGATCCACGCCGGGCGCTGGCGCTCAGCGCGGCACGCTTCTTCGGACGCCAGCCGGCGACCATGGTCGCCGTCACCGGCACCGCCGGCAAGACATCCGTCGCCGCCTTCACCCGCCAGATCTGGGAGCAGACGGGTTTTGCCGCCGCCTCGATCGGCACGACCGGCGTCGTGGCGCCCGGCCGCAACGAATATGGCTCGCTGACGACGCCCGATCCGGTGGCGCTGCACCGGTTGCTGAAGGAACTTGCCGATGCCGGCGTCACCCACGCCTCGATGGAGGCCTCCAGCCACGGTCTCGACCAGCGCCGCCTCGACGGCGTGAAGCTTTCGGCCGGCGCCTTCACCAATCTCGGCCGCGACCACATGGATTACCATCCGACGGTCGAGGATTATCACCGCGCCAAGCTGCGCCTGTTCGACACGCTGCTGCCGAGGGGCGCGCCCGCGGTCGTCTTTGCCGACGACCCGTGGTCGGAGCCGACGATCAAAGCCGCGAAGGCCGCGGGCCTGAACGTGCTGACCGTAGGCCGCCATGGCGATTTCCTGACACTGAAGCGCGTCGAGCATGAGCGCCATCGCCAGCGCGCCGAAATCGTGGCGGACGGCGTGCTCTACGAAGTCGACCTGCCTTTGGCCGGCGATTTCCAGATCGCCAACGCGCTGGTCTCGGCTGGCCTTGCCATCTCGACTGGAACGCCGGCAGACAAGGCCTTGGCGGCGCTGGAGAAATTGAAAGGCGCGCCGGGTCGGCTCGACCTCGTCGGCACCACCGGCGCCGGCGCTCCCGTCTATGTCGACTACGCCCACAAGCCCGATGCGCTGGAGAATGTGCTGACCTCGGTCCGGCCTTTCACCACGGGCCGCGTCGTCGTGGTGTTCGGCTGCGGCGGCGACCGCGACCGCGGCAAGCGCCYGATCATGGGCGAGATCGCGACGCGRCTCGCCGACATCGTCATCGTCACCGACGACAATCCGCGCAGCGAGGTGCCCGAAACCATCCGCGCGGCGATCCTTGCCGCCGCACCCGGCGCCATCGAGATCGGCGACCGCCGCAAGGCGATCCACGAAGCAGTGGCGATGCTGCGCGCCGGCGATACGCTCATCGTCGCCGGCAAGGGGCATGAGGAAGGCCAGACGATCGGCTCCGAAACCTTCCACTTCTCCGACCATGAGGAAGTGCGCGATGCGCTCAAGGAGCGCGCCGCATGAAACTGCTGTGGACGTCGGAAGCGCTGGTTGAAGCTATGGGCGGCAGGCCGATCGGTTCGCTRCCGGAGGGCATCACCGGCATTTCGATCGACAGCCGCAGCCTGGAACCCGGAGACGCTTTCTTCGCCATCAAAGGCGAGGCCATGGACGGCCATGATTTCGCGACAGCGGCGGTCAAGGCCGGAGCGGCCGTGCTGGTCGTCGCCGAGGGCAAGCTGCCCTCGCTCGGTCGGCTGACGGCGCCGATGATCGTCGTGCAGGATGTGCTGGCCGCGCTCGAGAAGCTCGGCATCGCTGCCCGCGCCCGCTCGAAGGCCAGGATCATCGCGGTCACCGGTTCGGCCGGCAAGACGACCACCAAGGAAGCGCTGCGCCATGTGCTGTCTGCCGTCGGCAAGGTGCACGCCTCGGCGCAGTCGTTCAACAACCATTGGGGCGTGCCGCTGACGCTCGCCCGCATGCCGCAGGACTGCGACTACGCGGTCTTCGAGATCGGCATGAACCATCCTGGCGAGATCAGGCCGCTGGTCAAGATGGTCAGGCCGCATGTCGCCATCGTCACGATCATTGCCGCTGCCCATCTCGGCTTCTTCAAGAATCTCGACGAGATCGCCATGGCCAAGGCCGAGATTTTTGAGGGGATCGAGCCCGGCGGTTCAGCACTGCTCAACCGCGACGATCCGCGCTGGAAGCTGCTTGGGAAAATGGCGAGAGAGGCGGGCGTCGAGCATGTCTTCGGTTTCGGCGAAAATCCCCGTTCGGCCTTCCGCCTTGTCGGCTGCGAGCTCTATGCCGACCATTCCGACATCGCTGTCAAGATCGGCAAGAAGGACCTGACGGCCCGCGTCGGGGCGCCGGGCCGCCATATCGTGCAGAATGTGCTGGCCGTGCTTGGCGCCGCGCACCTGGTCGGCGCTGACCTCGACAAGGTCGCGGCCGCGCTGGCCGATCTTTCGGCCGAACGCGGCCGCGGCCGGCGCCACGTCCTGCATCATCCCAATGGGCCGATCACGCTGATCGACGAGAGCTACAACGCCAATCCGGCCTCGATGGCGGCGGCCATGGCGCTGCTCAACGYCACGCCCGTCTCCGGCGAGGGGCGGCGCATCGCGGTGCTTGGCGACATGCTGGAGCTCGGCAGCCATTCAGCCAAGCTCCACGCGGCGCTTGYCGAGCTGATCGTCGGCACGGGCACGCGCAACGTCTTTCTCGGCGGGCCGGAAATGCAGGCGCTGGCCAAGGTTCTGCCGGCCGATATCCAGGCGGAGTATCGGGCAGGCGCCGATGAGCTGAAGCCGATCGTGATCTCTGCGCTCAGGCCCGGCGACGTGGTGATGGTCAAATCGTCGAAAGGCATCGGGTTTTCAAAGCTGGTCGAGGCATTGCTCGGCAAATTTCCGGCGGAAGCCACAAACATTAAGCCGACTTGAGGTCGGGTTCCGGGGGACGGAAAGACCATGTTCACACTGCTCGTCGATTTCGCGGACAAGATCTCGTTCTTCAACGTCTTCCGCTACATCACTTTTCGCACCGGCGGCGCGCTGATCACCTCGGCGCTGATCGTCTTCATCTTCGGGCCGACGATCATCAATTCGCTGCGCCTGCGGCAAGGCAAGGGCCAGCCGATCCGGGCCGACGGCCCGCAGACGCATTTCAAGAAAGCAGGAACGCCGACCATGGGCGGGCTGATGATCCTGTCCGGCATCATCGGGTCGTCGGTGCTATGGGCGAACCTGTCCTCGATCTATGTCTGGGTGGTGCTTTTGGTCACCGTCGGCTTCGGCTCGATCGGCTTTTACGACGACTATCTCAAGGTCACCAAGCAATCGCATCTGGGATTTTCCGGCAAGGCGAGGCTGGCGATCGAGTTCGTCATCGCGGCAATCGCCGCGTGGGTGATCATGCACAATGGCCAGGCCCCGTTCTCATCGTCGCTGACCTTTCCCTTCGCCAAGGAATTCCTGATCAATCTCGGCTGGTTCTTCGTGCCGTTCTCCTGCTTCGTCATCGTCGGCGCGGGCAATGCGGTGAACCTGACCGACGGCCTCGACGGCCTGGCGATCGTGCCGATCATGATCGCGGCGGCGTCCTTCGGCGTCATCGCCTATCTCTCGGGCAACGCGGTGTTCGCCGAATATCTGCAGATCCATTTCGTGCCCGGCACCGGTGAGCTCGCCGTCGTGCTTGGCGCCRTGATCGGCGCGGGCCTGGGCTTCCTCTGGTTCAACGCGCCGCCGGCCGCGATCTTCATGGGCGACACCGGCTCGCTGGCCATGGGCGGGCTGATCGGGACCATCGCGGTCGCCACCAAGCACGAGATCGTGCTGGTCATCGTCGGCGGCCTGTTCGTGGTCGAGATCCTGTCGGTCATCATCCAGGTCGGCTACTTCAAGATGACCGGCAAGCGCGTCTTCCTGATGGCGCCGATCCATCATCATTTCGAAAAGCTCGGCTGGACCGAAAGCCAGGTGGTGATCCGCTTCTGGATCATCGCCGTCATCCTGGCGCTGGTCGGCCTCTCCACCCTCAAGCTCAGATAGGACTTGCCGCTTGATCCCCRCCGCTTCCTTTTCCGGCAAACGCGTTTCGCTCTTCGGGCTTGGCGGCTCGGGGATCGCCACCGCGCATGCGCTGATCGCGGGGGGCGCCGAGGTGCTGGCCTGGGACGACAATCCAGACAGCGTCGCCAAGGCGGCGGCCGCGGGCATTGCGACCGGCGACCTGCGTGCAGCCGACTGGCCGCGTTTCGCCGCCTTCGTGCTGTCGCCAGGCGTGCCGCTGACGCATCCGAAGCCGCATTGGACGGTGGAGCTCGCACGCGGCGCCGGTGTCGAGGTGATCGGCGATATCGAGCTGTTCTGCCGCGAGCGCAACAGCCGCGCGCCGGCAGCACCCTTCATTGCGATCACCGGCACCAACGGCAAGTCGACGACGACGGCGCTGACGGCGCATATATTGAAGTCGGCGGGCCGCGACACGCAGATGGGCGGCAATATCGGCCGTGCCATCATGACGCTCGACCCGCCCGAGCCTCAACGGCACTACGTGGTCGAGTGTTCGTCCTACCAGATCGACCTTGCGCCTTCGATCAACCCGACCGCCGGCATCCTGCTCAATCTCACGCCCGACCATCTCGACCGGCACGGC
The DNA here is from genome assembly GCF_001854815.1 of Mesorhizobium sp. LCM 4576. Taxonomy (NCBI): domain Bacteria; kingdom Pseudomonadati; phylum Pseudomonadota; class Alphaproteobacteria; order Hyphomicrobiales; family Phyllobacteriaceae; genus Mesorhizobium; species Mesorhizobium sp. LCM 4576. Next base: position 209,977 of record NZ_MDDT01000016.1, on the reverse strand, counting down.
ACGATGGCGCATTACGCCTCGATCAAGGAGCGGCTGGTCGCCGGCAGCGACACCGCCATCATCGGCGTCGACGATTCCTGGTGCGCCCAGATCGCCGACCGTCTGGAGCGGGTCGGCCGGCCGGTCGTTCGTATTTCCAAGCGCCTGCCTTTGACCGACGGCTATTTCGCCGACGGCACCAACCTGATGGAAGCGGTGCATGGCCACTACAGCCGCGTCGCCTTCCTCGAAGGCATCGGCTCGCTGCGCGGCCAGCACAACGCGCAGAATGCGCTGGCCGCTGTCGTCGCCTGCCTGAAAGTCGGGCTCGAGCTCGGCGAGATCCAGGCCGGGCTGGAAAGCTTCCCCGGACTGGCGCACCGCATGGAGCAGGTCGGCCGCAAGGACCATGTGCTGTTCGTCAACGATTCCAAGGCGACCAACGCTGATGCGGCCGCACCCGCGCTGTCGAGCTTCGCCAACCGTATCTACTGGATAGCCGGCGGCCTGCCGAAGGAAGGCGGCATCGAGCCGCTGCGCGGCTTCTTCCCGYGMATCGCCAAGGCCTATCTGATCGGCGAGGCGGCGCCCGCCTTCGCGGCGACGCTCGGCGAAGCGGTGCCCTATGAGATATCGGGAACGCTTGCGGMGGCGGTCGAGCATGCCGCCCATGACGCGGCAAACGACGCCGGCGGAGAGGCCGTGGTGCTGCTGTCGCCGGCCTGCGCCAGTTTCGACCAGTTCAAGAATTTCGAAGTTCGCGGCGAAGCCTTCAGGCAAGCTGCGACTGCTATTGATGGTATCAAATCCATCGGAGGGCCACGTTGATGCAAAGCCGTCTCGACAAAAGTCCTGTCGCCACCTGGTGGTGGACGATCGATCGCTGGTTCCTGGCGGCATTCCTGTCGCTGATGGGGCTGGGCATCATTTTGTCCTTCGCGGCGAGCCCCGCGGTGGCCGAGMGTATCGGCCTCGACAGCTTTCACTTCGCCACCAGACAGGTCATCTTCACCATCCCGGCGCTCATCGTCATGCTTGCGGTCTCCTTCCTGGAAGCGCGGCAGATAAGGCGTATGTCGCTGGTGATGCTCTGCATCATGCTGGTGCTGATGGTGGCGGTGCTCTACATCGGCGTCGAGGTGAAAGGCGCGCGGCGCTGGGTGTCGCTCGCCGGCCTTTCCATCCAGCCGTCCGAATTCCTGAAACCCGCCTTCGTCATCATCTGCGCGTGGCTGTTTGYYGAGCACAAGCGCCAGCCCGACATTYCCGGCAATCTGTTCGCCATGCTGTTGCTTGCGCTGGTCATCTCGCTTCTGGTGGCGCAGCCCGACCTCGGCCAGACCATGCTCGTGACGGGCACCTGGGGCGTCATGTTCTTCATGGYCGGCCTGCCGTGGCTGTGGATCGTGGCTCTCGGCATCGTCGGGGCAAGCGGCCTGTTCGCCGCCTATTCGGTGTTCCCGCACGTTGCCTTGCGCATCGACAAGTTTCTGACCGGCGAAGGCGATACGTTCCAAGTCGACATGGGCCGCGAGGCACTGATCAACGGCAGTTGGTTCGGTGTCGGGCCAGGTGAAGGAACCGTCAAGCGCATTGTTCCGGACGCTCATACCGATTTCGTCTTCTCGGTCGCGGGCGAGGAGTTCGGGCTGATCATGTGCTTCTTCATCATGTCGAWCTTCGCCTTCATCGTGCTGCGCGGCTTGAGCATCGCGCTCAAGGAACATGATGATTTCACCCGCTATGCAGTCGGGGGCCTCGTCACCGTCTTCGGCCTGCAATCGGCCATCAACATGTGCGTGAACCTGCAGCTGATGCCGGCCAAGGGCATGACGCTGCCCTTCATCTCCTATGGCGGCTCTTCGCAGATCGCCATCGCCGTCTCGATGGGCATGGTGCTCGCACTGACGCGCAAGCGGCCGGAAAAGCGCAAGCAGATGGGCTTCGTCCTCGCGCAGCGCGCAATGCCGGCGGAATGAGGCCGGATGTCAAAGGGTGTCATCCTGCTTGCGGCCGGTGGAACGGGCGGACATCTGTTTCCGGCCGAGGCGCTCGCGCATGAGTTGATCGACCGCGGCTGGAAGGTGCATCTTGCCACCGACCATCGCGCCGAGCGCTATTCCCGCCATTTCCCGGCAGCCGACATTCACACGATCCCTTCGGCCACGCTGGGTTCCAAGAACCCAGTCGCCATGCTCTCGGCCTTCTGGAAAATCTGGCAGGGCGTACGGGAGGCCAGCCGGGTGATCGCCAGGATCAAGCCGGAGGCGGTCGTCGGCTTCGGCGGTTACCCGACGCTGCCGCCGCTCTATGCGGCGACAAGACGAAGAGTGCCGACGCTGATCCATGAGCAGAACGCCGTCATGGGGCGCGCCAACAAGGCGCTCGCCGGCCGCGTCGACGCGATAGCCGGCGGCTTCCTGCCGGAAGGAGCGAGCGCCGCCGGCGCAAAGACCGTGACCACCGGCAATCCGGTCAGACCGCAGATCCTCGAAGCAGCGAAGACGCCCTATGTCGCTTCGAACGAGGGCGAGCCGTTCCGATTCCTGGTGTTCGGCGGCAGCCAGGGCGCGCAGTTCTTTTCCGATGCGGTTCCGGCTGCGATCGCGCTTTTGGCGGAAGATCTGCGCAAGCGGCTGGTCATCACTCAACAGGCGCGCGCCGAGGATGTCGCGCGGGTGAAGTCGGCCTACGCCGATCTCGACGTCGACGCCCAGGTTTCGCCCTTCTTCACCGACATGGCGGCGCGCATCGGGGCGGCGCAGCTGGTGATGTCGCGCTCCGGCGCCTCGACGGTTTCGGAAATCGCCGTCATCGGCCGGCCGGCGCTGCTGGTGCCTTACCCGCACGCGCTCGACCACGACCAGGCGGCTAATGCCGCGGCGCTCGCCGCCGCCGGCGGGGCCGAGCTCCATCCGCAGTCGACGCTTTCGGCGGAGCGGATCGCCGAACTGGTCGGCGGGCTGATCAAGGATCCGAACCGGCTGGCGACCATGGCCGCCGCCGCCCGCTCGGCCGGGAAACCGAACGCGGCGCGGTTGCTCGCCGATCTGACAGAGGCTATTGCGTCCGGCAAAACGGTTTCGGACTACAGGAGGACGCGCGCATGAAGATGCCGCAGACGATCGGCCTTGTGCATTTCATCGGCATCGGCGGCATCGGCATGAGCGGCATCGCCGAAGTGCTGCACAATCTCGGCTACAAGGTGCAGGGGTCCGACCAGGCCGACGGCGCCAATGTGCAGCGGCTGCGCGACAAGGGCATCGAATGCTTCGTCGGCCACAKGGCCGAGAATCTCGGCGACGCCGAAGTCGTGGTCGTTTCGACCGCGATCAAGAAGTCCAACCCGGAACTGAAGGCCGCGCGGGAGAAGTTGCTCCCCATTGTCCGCCGAGCCGAGATGCTGGCCGAGCTGATGCGTTTCCGCCAGGCCATCGCCATCGGCGRCACGCATGGCAAGACGACGACCACGTCCATGGTGGCGACGCTGCTCGAAGCCGGCGGACTTGACCCGACCGTCATCAATGGCGGCATCATCAACGCCTACGGCACCAATGCGCGCATGGGCGACGGCGAGTGGATGGTGGTCGAGGCCGACGAGAGCGACGGYACGTTCCTGAAACTGCCGGCCGATATCGCCGTCGTCACCAACATCGATCCCGAGCATCTCGACCACTATGGCAGCTTCGACAAGGTGCGCGAGGCCTTCCGCCAGTTCGTCGAGAACGTGCCGTTCTACGGCTTCGGCGTGATGTGCACCGACCATCCGGAAGTGCAGGCGCTGGTCGGCCGCATCGAGGACCGGCGCGTCATCACCTATGGCGAGAACGCGCAGGCCGACGTGCGCTTCACCAACCACCGCATGGAAGGCGCGACCTCGGCGTTCGATGTGGTGATCCGCGACCGCAAAGGGCGTGGAACCTCGACGATCAAGGATTTGCGCCTGCCGATGCCAGGCCGACATAATGTCTCCAACGCGACCGCGGCAATCGCGGTCGCGCATGAGCTTGGCCTCTCGGCCGAGGCGATCAAGAAGGGCCTGTCGTCCTTCGCCGGTGTCAAACGGCGCTTCACCCATACCGGCTCGTGGAACGGCGTCGAGGTGTTCGACGATTACGGCCACCATCCGGTCGAGATCGCGGCGGTGCTCAAGGCCGCGCGCAGCGCGACCAAGGGGCGTGTCATCGCCATCGCGCAGCCGCATCGCTTCACCMGGCTGCGCGACCTCTTCGAGGAATTCTCGGTCTGCTTCAACGATGCCGACACGGTCATGGTGGCGCCGGTCTACGCGGCCGGCGAAGAGCCTATAGAAGGCGTGACTTCCGACGCGCTGGTGTCGCGCATCCGCTCTGGCGGCCACCGCGACGCACGCTATATCGATGGCGCGGCGGCGATCGCGCCCGTCATTCGCGAGCTTGCCAAGCCCGGCGACTTCGTCGTCTTCCTTGGCGCCGGCAACATCACGCAGTGGGCCTATGCGCTGCCCAAGGAACTTGGTGGGACGCCTTCATGATGCGCGGCCAGGACCTCATCGATAAACTCGGCGACAAGCTTTCCGRCCTGCGCGGCCGCGTCACGCCGAACGCCGAAATGGACAAGATCACCTGGTTCCGGGCCGGCGGCTTGGCGGAGGCGCTGTTCCAGCCGGCCGACGAGGAAGACCTGGCGGCTTTCCTGCGCGCCGTGCCGGAAGAGATACCGGTCATGGTGGTCGGTGTCGGCTCGAATTTGCTGGTGCGCGACGGCGGCATTCCGGGCTTCGTCGTCAGGCTCTCGGCCAAGGGTTTCGGYGAGGCCGAGGCGACCGGGACGACCACGATCAAGGYCGGAGCGGCAACGCCGGACAAACGTGTCGCCGCGGTGGCTTACGAAGCCGGCATCGGCGGCTTCCATTTCTACCACGGCATCCCCGGAGCGGTCGGCGGCGCGCTCAGGATGAATGCCGGCGCCAACGGCGTCGAGACCCGCGAGCGGGTCGTCGAGGTGAGGGCGCTGGACCGCAAGGGCAATCTCCATACGCTGAGCAACGCCGATATGGGCTATGCCTATCGCCACTCATCCGCGCCTTCCGGACTGATCTTCACCTCAGCCATTTTCGAAGGGTTTTCCGAAGACAAGGCGGCCATCAAGGCGGCGATGGATGCCGTGCAGAACCATCGCGAGACGGTGCAGCCGATCCGCGAGAAGACCGGCGGCTCGACCTTCAAGAATCCGGAAGGCACCTCGGCCTGGAAGGAGATCGACAAGGCCGGCTRCCGCGGGCTGTTGATCGGCGGCGCGCAGATGTCGCCGATGCATTGCAACTTCATGATCAACACCGRCACGGCCACGGGCTACGACCTCGAATATCTCGGCGAGACGGTGCGGGCGCGGGTGCTCGAGAATTCGGGCATCCGGCTGCACTGGGAGATCAAGCGCCTCGGCAATTTTAGACCCGGCCATGAGGTGCAGGAGTTCCTCGGGCAACTTCTTTAGCGCAGGCTGAAGTTCATGTGATGCTTGAACTTCCAGCGGTCTGAACCGGCAGCAAACCGTTGCCTTAAAGACTCACAATTCACTTTTTGCTGCCGTTTTCGCGGAAAGTGAATCTCTCGGAATCATAGGTACTTGCCAGCGAATCAACTCTCTGATTCTCTGCCCTAAAGCGTTTCCTGATTTGAGTCGTTCGACGCGTTCAGCCGCGTTTTCCGTCTGGGGGGGCAACCTGCCGGAAGACTCGGACTCAATGCTCGGAAATGCGGTGCGGGAATATCGGTTGCAGGCCCGGCGTGAGAGGGGATGACGGGAATGAAGAAGAAGCATGTGGCTGTCCTCCTGGGTGGATTCTCCTCGGAGCGGCCCGTGTCTCTGTCCTCGGGGAAGGCGTGTGCGGATGCGCTGGAGAATGAAGGCTATCAGGTTACCCGTGTCGATGTTTCGCGCGACGTCGGTTCTGTGCTTGCCGAGCTCAAGCCCGACGTCGCCTTCAATGCGCTGCATGGTCCGTTCGGCGAGGACGGCACCATCCAGGGAATTCTCGAATATCTCACAATTCCCTACACCCACTCGGGTGTGCTCGCTTCGGCGTTGGCCATGAACAAGGAGCAGGCCAAGAAGGTTGCCAAGGCGTCCGGCGTTCCGGTCGCGGAATCCAAGGTGGTCAATCGCTTCGCCGTCCAGAACAAGCACCCGATGAAGCCGCCTYATGTGGTCAAGCCGGTCAATGAGGGGTCGAGCTTTGGTGTCGTCATCGTRCATGAAGGGCAGTCGCATCCACCGCAGGTGATCGGCTCGACCGAATGGCAATATGGCGAGATCGTCATGGTCGAGCGCTACATCCATGGGCGCGAATTGACCTGCGCGGTGATGGGCGATGTGGCACTTGGCGTGTGCGAGATCATTCCGACCGGGCATTCCTTCTACGATTACGATTCAAAATACGTTCCCGGCGGATCAAAACACGAAATCCCTGCTAAAATTTCACCGAATATTTACCAAAAAATACAGACACTGGCCCTCAAGGCTCATCTTGCCATTGGTTGCCGGGGCGTTTCCCGATCGGACTTCCGTTACGACGATCGCCACTCCGAAAACGGCGAGGTTGTCTGGCTCGAGGTCAATACTCAGCCGGGCATGACGCCGACGTCTCTGGTGCCTGAAATCGCCGCGCAAGCGGGACACTCGTTCGGCGATTTGTTGAGTTGGATGGTGGAGGACGCTTCGTGTCTGCGTTGAGGTGGGGGCAGGGTAATGGCGGTGGCGCGGCTCGGCCCGCGCTGTTCGGCATGTCGCTGTCATTCGACCRTTTCGTGTTGCCACGCCAGCTCCGCCGGCCGATGCGCGTGCTGGCGCGCCTGTGCGACGGCGAGTATGAGGCGCCGCGCTTCTCCGCGGCGATCCTTTCCGCTGCGCTGATCGCATCCAGCAGCGCCTATGGCGCCTTTCTCGGCGGCTACGCCGACAGCATCGTGCAGGGCATCACGGCCCGCACCGGTTTTGCCGTCGATCAGATCAAGGTCGTCGGCAACCGCCAGACATCCGAGATCGATGTGCTGGACCGGCTCGGCCTCGATGGCTGGACCTCGCTGATCGGCTTCGATGCCGAGGCGGCGCGTGAGCGCATCGCGACGCTGCCCTGGGTCGAGGGCGCGGCGGTGCGCAAGATCTATCCGCATACGCTGGAAGTGCGCATCGAGGAGCGCGAGCCCTTCGCGCTCTGGCAGCAGGGTGCCTCGGTTTCCGTCATCGAGCGGTCCGGCGAGATGATCGCGCCATTCTCGGGTGGCAAGCAGGCGCTGCTGCCGCTGATCATCGGCGCCGGCGCTCCGGCGATGGCGCCGGCCTTTCTCGCCAAGATCGAACGCTATCCGGAGCTTGCAGCCCGGGTCAAAGGTTACATCCGGGTCGGCGAGCGCCGCTGGGACCTGAGGCTTGAGAACGGCATCACGATCAAGCTGCCGGAAGACGGCGAGGACCAGGCGATCGCCGAGTTGGTCAAGATCGATCATGACAACGGGCTTTTGACGCGCGACATCGCCGCCGTCGACATGCGGCTTCCCGACCGGCTGGTCGTGGAGCTCTCGCCGGAGGCGGCGACGCAGCGCGAAGCCGCGCTCAGCGACAAGCCGAAGAACCTGGCCAAGCGCAAGGCGGGGACGAAGATATGAGCTGGCTTGGCGGCAGTAGTGACGCTTCTTCGCGCCGGTCGGGCACGCTGACCGTGCTCGATGTCGGTTCCAGCAAGGTTTGCTGCGTGGTGRCGAAGCTCAAGCCGAACGAGGACGGCAAGCTCCTGCGTGGACGTTCGCACCGGATCCAGGTGATCGGCATCGGCCACCAGAAGTCGCAAGGCGTGAAGTCCGGCGTGGTGATCGATCTCGATCGCGCCGAGCATGCCATCCGGCTTGCCGTCGACGCGGCCGAGCGCATGGCCGGGCTCACGGTCGATTCCCTCATCGTCAACATGACGGCGGGCCGGCTGAAGAGCGAAGCCTTCTCGGCGACCGTCAATCTCGGCGGCCATCAGGTCGAGGAAGTCGACATCAAGCGCGTGCTCGCCGCCGGCGCCAAGCAGGCGCTGAGGGCCGAGCGCGAGGTGATCCATTCGCTGCCCGTCGGCTTCTCGCTCGATGGCGAGCGCGGCATACGCGACCCGCGCGGCATGGTGGGCGATGCGCTTGGCGTCGACATGCATGTGCTGACAGGCGATGCCGCGCCGATGCGCAACCTGGAGCTCTGCATCAACCGCTCGCATCTGTCGGTCGAGCGCATGGTGGCGACGCCCTATGCCAGCGGGCTTGCCTCGCTGGTCGATGACGAACTCGAAATGGGCGCCGCCTGTATCGACATGGGCGGCGGCACGACGACCATCTCGGTCTTCGCGGAAGGCAAGTTCGTCCACGGCGACGCGATCGCCATCGGCGGCAACCATGTGACGCTCGATATGGCCAAGGGACTGTCGACCTCGCTCGATGCCGCGGAGCGGCTGAAGGTGATGCATGGCTCGGCGCTGCCCGGCAGCGCCGACGACCGCGACCTCGTCTCGATCCAGCCGATCGGCGAGGAGGGCGACGTGCCGCTGCAGATCCCGCGCTCGGTGATGACGCGCATCATCCGCGCCCGCACCGACGAGACGCTGGAGCTTCTGCGCGACCGGCTGAACAAGTCCGGCTACGGCAATGCCGTCGGCAAGCGGGTCGTGCTCACAGGCGGCGCCAGCCAGCTTGCCGGCCTGCCGGAAGCGGCGCGCCGCATTCTCGGTCGCAATGTGCGCATCGGCCGCCCGCTGGGCGTCGCAGGCCTGCCGGAAGCGGCCAAGGGACCGGCGTTCTCGACCCCGGTCGGGCTGATGATCTATCCGCAGATGGCGAGCTTCGAGAGCCATTCGGCGAAAGGACTTTCCGGTTTCAGGATGACCGGAACGGGCGGAAAACTGCATCGCATGAGTCAGTGGTTGAGAGACAGTTTTTAATTTGACGGGGACAGCCCCATAGGCGGCCGCAGCGGCGAGGCGGCGGGAAAGGCAAAGGACGGAGACAAATGACCATCAATCTGCAGAAGCCGGACATCACCGAGCTCAAGCCCCGCATCACCGTGTTCGGTGTCGGCGGCGGCGGCGGCAATGCCGTGAACAACATGATCACAGCCGGCCTGCGCGGCGTCGAGTTCGTGGTGGCCAACACCGACGCGCAGGCGCTGACCATGTCGAAGGCCGAGCGGTTGATCCAGCTCGGCGCGCACGTCACCGAAGGCCTCGGCGCCGGCTCGCAGCCGGAAGTCGGTCGCGCGGCGGCGGAAGAGTGCATCGACGAGATCATCGATCACCTCTCCAACACCCATATGTGCTTCGTCACCGCCGGCATGGGCGGCGGCACCGGCACGGGCGCGGCTCCGGTCGTTGCCCGCGCCGCGCGCGAGAAGGGCATCCTCACGGTAGGYGTCGTCACCAAGCCGTTCCATTTCGAGGGCCAGCGCCGCATGAAGACGGCCGACATGGGCATCGAGGAATTGCAGAAATGCGTCGACACCCTGATCGTCATCCCCAACCAGAACCTGTTCCGGCTGGCCAATGACAAGACCACCTTCGCCGATGCCTTCGCCATGGCCGACCAGGTGCTCTACTCGGGTGTTGCCTGCATCACCGACCTGATGGTCAAGGAAGGCCTGATCAATCTYGACTTCGCCGACGTCCGTTCGGTGATGCGCGAAATGGGCAAGGCGATGATGGGCACGGGCGAGGCTTCGGGCGAGGGCCGCGCGATGGCCGCCGCGGAAGCCGCGATCGCCAACCCGCTGCTCGACGAGACCTCGATGAAGGGCGCCAAGGGGCTGCTGATCTCGATCACCGGCGGCCGCGACCTGACCCTGTTCGAGGTGGACGAGGCAGCCACCCGCATCCGCGAGGAGGTCGACCAGGACGCCAACATCATCCTGGGCGCCACTTTCGACGAGGAGCTGGAAGGCGTGATCCGCGTGTCGGTCGTCGCCACCGGTATCGACAAGTCGGCCGCCGAAATCGCGGCTGCGCCGATCTCGATCCGCGCGCCGCAGAAGCCGGCCGCTCGGCCGGCGGCGGCTCCTGCCGCCGAGATTCGTCCCGCTCCGGTTCAGCCGCAGGCCTACGAGCCGCGCGCGGTCGATCCGGTCGCCGAGGCGATCCAGCTCGCCGAGGCGAACGCCGCCGCCATGGCCCAGCAGCCGCGTCCMGCGCCGGTCGACGACTTCCGGCCGCAGAGCAAGATCTTCCAGGCTCCGCCAGCCCAGCCGCAGCCGCAGCCGGTGGTGCCGCAGCAGGTCATGCAGCAGCCCGCGCCGCAGCGCGAGATGCCGCAGCCGGTGGCCRCGGCCCCGCAGCGCATGCCCCGCGTGGAGGACTTTCCGCCGGTGGTAAGGGCCGAGGTCGAAGCCAAGACCCGGCCCGCGGACCATGAGAACAGCGGTCCGATGGGGCTGATCAAGCGCCTGACCAACGGCCTGACCCGCCGTGAGGAAGAGCCGGCACGGCTCCAGCCGGCGCAGCCGCGCGAGCCGAAGCTGCGCCAGGCGGCACCGGAAATGCGCCGCCTCGCCAGCCAGGATCCGCAGCTCTACGCGCCGCGCCGCGGCCAGCTCGACGATCAGGGCCGGCTGACGCCGCAGGCCCGCACGGTCCAGGAAGACGACCAGCTGGAGATCCCGGCCTTCCTGCGCCGCCAGGCCAACTGACCGATACGGCGGACCGCCGATCGTCGATACAGCGCGCCGCTGATCGTTAACGATATATAACGGTTGTTAACAGGCAGACGAGTTCTCGTCTGCCTGTTGCTTTTGTAAAACTGATAGAAAACAACGGCTTATCAGCTATTTTTGACACAATCCCGTGGTTACACGGGGTAAGAAACCGTGATTTGGAGTCTCCAAGGCGGGCCATTATCTTCGCCTCGGACTAAAGTCGGTTTGCCGGGATTCGGGGAGTAGCCCTGCCTGCCGATCACACAGAGCCRCATGCTCTTGCTTATTTTGCCGCATTCCGTGCGAGCGCCAGACCATCACCTGGCTGCAAGATACCCAAGGCCGATGGAGCGGACGCAGGCATTTTGGGCGTATGGGGTTACTCTTGCACGACTATCAGACGACAGTGAAATCGCGCGCGACGCTGGCTGGCATCGGCGTCCATAGCGGCAAGACCGTCACCGTTCACTTCCTGCCGGCCGACGCCGATACGGGCATCGTCTTCCATCTTTCGAATGGCGGCCAGACCCGCGAGCTCCGCGCCTTGGTCGCGGAAGTCGGCGCCACCGATCTTTGCACCATGCTTGGCGATCCGGCCGGCGAGCATATCGGCACGGTCGAGCATCTGATGGCGACGGTTTTCGGCCTCGGCATCGACAACCTCATCATCGAGATCGACGGTTCGGAAGTCCCCATTCTCGACGGCAGCGCCATGGCTTTCATCGAAGCCTTCGACCAGGCCGGCATCGAGACACTGGCGGTGAAGCGTCGCTATATCCGCGTCGTCAAGCCGGTGCGCGTGGAAGCGGGCGCGTCTTGGGCGGAATTCCGCCCCTATGACGGCACGCGATTCGAGATCGAGATCGATTTCGAAAGCCCGGYGATCGGCCGCCAGCAATTCGCCTCGGACATCAATCCCGATATCTTCCGCCGCGACATCGCGCGGGCGAGGACCTTCGGCTTCATGAAGGATGTCGAACGGCTTTGGGCCGCCGGCTACGCGCTCGGCTCGTCGCTCGAAAACTCGCTGGTCATCGGCGACGACAACCGCGTCATCAATGTCGGCGGGCTGCGCTATCCCAATGAATTCGCGCGCCACAAGACGCTCGACGCGATGGGCGACCTGGCGCTGGCCGGCGCGCGCTTCATCGGCTGCTTCCGTTCCTATCGCGGCGGCCACCGGATGAACGCGTCTGCCTTGCGCCGGTTGCTTTCCGACCACACGGCTTTCGAGATCGTCGAGACGAGACGCCGCGAGCGCGGCCGCTTCGCCGAGATGATCGCCGTCAGCCGGCCGGTCTACGCACCTTGGGTGATCTGATTTTTAACCGTTTTCTGGCTTTGTAGAGCGGACTTGTGTTGCATGATTGCATCACGAGTCGCTGAAATTGCACAACCACGGGCGTAGCGCCAGGCCGCCACAAAAATGTGCGATTGGCCGGACATAGCGTTGCCGGGCAAGGGGATAATGGTTTAAGGCTTCGGCCCGGACCGAAACGACGCCGAAGGGGCGGAATCCAAACATGTTTTTTTCGCGAGTTGGTCAATCGGTAGCGCCGCGTCGTGGTGTTTTGCTGGCGCTGTCGGTGGTTRCTCCCGCGCTCGTGCTGTCGGCCTGTATGTCCTCCGAGAAGGATGTCAACCTGGCGACCTATGTCGACCAGACCGAACCGGCCGACGTTCTCTACAACCAGGGTCTGGCCAACATGAATGCCGGCCGCCTCGATGAGGCCAGCAAGAAGTTCGACGCCGTCGACCGCCAGCATCCCTATTCGGAATTCGCGCGCAAATCGATGGTGATGGGCGCTTTCGCCGACTATCGCGCCGGCAATTACGATGAGGCGATCGGCACCGCGAAGCGCTACCTGACGCTTTATCCGTCGACCGACGACGCGGCTTACGCGCAATACATCATCGGCTTGTGCTACTACCGGCAGATCAAGGACGTCACCCAGGACCAGAAGGAGGCGCGCCAGACCATCCAGACCATGCAGGATCTGGTGACGCGCTGGCCGAACTCCGAATATGTCGCCGACGCCAAGGACAAGATCCGCTTCGCCAACGACCAGCTTGCCGGCAAGGAGATGCAGATCGGCCGCTATTATCTCGAGCGCCGCGAATACATCGCCGCCGTGAAGCGCTTCCGCACCGTGGTCGAAACCTATTCCAACACCCGCCATGTCGAGGAGGCGCTCGCACGCCTGACCGAGTCCTATTATGCGATGGGCTTGACCTCGGAAGCGCAGACAGCGGCGGCGGTGCTCGGCACCAACTATCCGGACAGCCCGTGGTACAAGGATTCCTACAAGCTCCTGCAGAGCAATGGGCTTGAGCCGCGCGAAAATGCCGGATCGTGGATATCCAAGGCCGGGAAGATGATCACCGGCGCCTGAAGCTTGCGATGCTGTCCAGACTGTCGATCCGCGATATCGTCCTGATCGAGAAGCTGGACATCGACTTCCTGCCTGGGCTTTCGGTGCTGACCGGCGAAACCGGCGCCGGCAAATCCATCCTGCTCGATGCCTTGTCGCTGGCGCTCGGCGCGCGCGGCGATGCATCGCTCGTGCGCCACGGCGCCGCGCAAGGCCAGGTCATTGCCGTGTTCGACGTGCCGCGCAACCATCCGGCGCGCGCGCTGCTCGTCCAAAACGACATCGAAGACGATGGCGATATCATCCTGCGCCGCGTGCAGACGGCCGACGGCCGCACCCGCGTCTTCGTCAATGACCAGCCCTCCAGCGTCACCCTGATGCGCGATGTCGGCCGCGCGCTGGTCGAGATCCACGGCCAGCATGACGAACGCGCTCTGGTCGATCCCGGCGCGCATCGCGAATTGCTGGACAGTTTCGGCGGCCATCTGGGCGCCGTGCGCGGCACGGGCGAAGCCTGGCGCTACTGGCGAAACTGCGAGCAGGAGCTTTCACGCCACCGCGCCAAGGTCGAGGCTGCGGCGCGCGAGGCCGATTATCTGCGCGCTTCCGTCGCCGAGCTTGCGAAGCTCGATCCGCAGCCGGGCGAGGAGACGGAGCTTGCGGAACTACGCGCGCAGATGATGCGCGTGGAAAAGATCGCCGCCGAGATCCATGATGCGCAGGATGTGCTGTCGGGACCGTCCTCGCCCTTGCCGCAGCTTGCCAGCCTGTTGCGGCGGCTGCAGCGCAAGTCGGGCGAAGCGCCGGGCCTGCTCGACGACGTGGTGAAATCGCTGGACGAGGCGATGATCTCGCTCGATGCGGCGCAGTCCGGCGTGGAAGCCGCGCTCYGCGCCACCGAATATGATCCGCAGCGCCTGGAGAAGGCGGAAGAGCGCCTGTTTGCTTTGCGCGCCGCTTCGCGCAAGCACAATGTCGCGGTCGACGACCTGGCGCAGCTGCGCGACACGATGGTGGCCGATCTTGCTGATCTCGATGCCGGCGAGGAGCGGCTGCATGCGCTGGAGAAGCAGGCGGCAGCCGGGCGCGAGGCCTATGATATTTCCGCAGCACAGCTCTCATCGCTGCGCCACGCGGCCGCTGCGGGCCTGACCAAGGCCGTCATGGCGGAGCTGCCGGCGCTGAAGCTCGAACGGGCCGAGTTCATCGTCGAGATGGGAAGCGATGCCGAAAGCCGCATGGAAGAAGGCATCGACCAGGTCGAATTCTGGGTGCGGACCAATCCGGGCACCAGGCCGGGGCCGATGATGAAGGTCGCCTCGGGCGGCGAGCTCTCGCGCTTCCTGCTGGCTTTGAAGGTGGCGCTCGCTGATCGCGGCTCGGCGCCGACCCTGGTCTTCGACGAGATCGACACCGGTGTCGGCGGCGCGGTGGCCGACGCCATCGGTCAGCGACTGGCGCGACTTTCGAAGCGCGTGCAGGTGCTTTCGGTCACGCATGCGCCGCAGGTTGCGGCACGCGCCGCGACGCATTTCCTGATCTCGAAATCCGGCGGCAAGGACCGTGTCGCCACCGGCATCGCCGAAATGGACCGCGCCGCACGCCAGGAAGAGATCGCGCGCATGCTGGCCGGCGCCGTCATCACCGATGAAGCGCGCGCGGCGGCGGAGCGGCTGCTGCGCGAGAATACGGCGGCAGCTTAAGATTTCTGGAGGCTGGCAGGTAGAGTCAGCAGATGGCTRCATCCCGCTGTTCAGCAATGATTTCTTCGCAATCCGACTCCCTCGCAGCGAATCCTGATTTATAGTGGCCCGCCATAATTCGAGGACCGCGTTTCATGTCGGAAAAACCAGTCGAATCGCTGAGCGAAGGCGAGGCCGCGGAGGAGCTGAAGCGGCTCGCGGCGGAGATCGCCGAGCACGACCGGCGCTACCACACCGAGGACGCGCCGACGATTTCGGACGCCGAATATGACGCGCTGGCGCGGCGCAATCTCGCGATCGAGGCTCGCTTCCCCGATCTCGTACGCGAGGATTCGCCGTCGCGCCGGGTCGGCGCGCCGCCGTCGGAAGGCTTTGCCAAGGTTCGCCACGCGGTGCCGATGCTGAGCCTTGCCAAGGCCTATACCGACCAGGATGTCGCCGATTTCATCGAGCGCGGCCGGCGCTTCTTCGACCGCGACAAGGACCTCGACATCGCCTTCACCGCCGAGCCGAAGATCGACGGGCTTTCCGCCTCGCTGCGCTACGAAAACGGCGTCTTCGTGCAGGGCGCAACGCGCGGCGACGGCGCGGTCGGCGAGGACATCACCGCCAATCTGAAGACCATTGCCGACATCCCGAAGAAGCTGCAGGGCTCGGGCTGGCCGGAGACGATCGAAATCCGTGGCGAGGTCTACATGACCTATGCCGAATTCGAGGCGCTGAAGCAGCGCTCGGCGGCGGTCGGCGGCCAGGATTACGTCAATCCGCGCAACACGGCGGCCGGCTCGCTGCGCCAGAAGGACCCCTCCGTCACCGCCAGCCGCAATCTCAAATTCTTCGCCTATGCCTGGGGCTACACCACCGCCGATCCGGCTCCGACCCAGTACGATTCCGTGCAGAAGTTCAGGGAATGGGGCTTCAAGGTCAGTCCGCTGATGGTGAGGGCGAAGTCGATCGACGAGCTCATCGCGCACTACCACCGGATCGAGGAGCAGCGTTCCTCGCTCGGCTACGACATAGACGGCGTCGTCTACAAGGTCGACCAGCTCGAGCTGCAGCRCCGCTGGGGTTTCGTCACCGGCGAGCCGCGCTGGGCCGTCGCCCACAAATTCCCGGCCGAGCAGGCGATGACGACGGTTGAGAGGATCGACATCCAGGTCGGCCGCACCGGCACGCTGGCGCCGGTGGCGCGGCTGGCGCCAGTGACCGTCGGCGGCGTGGTGGTCGAGAACGTCACGCTTCACAACGAGGACTATATCAAGGGCTTCGACAGCAGCGGCCAGCCGATCCGCGACGGCATCGACGTGCGCATCGGCGACACGGTGGTGATCCAGCGGGCAGGGGACGTCATCCCGCAGATCGTCAGCGTCGTCATCGACAAGCGGCCCGCCAATGCCGTGCCTTACGAATTCCCGCATACCTGTCCGGTCTGCGGCTCGCCGGCGACGCGCGAGATCAACGAGAAGACCGGCAAGGAGGATTCGCGTCGACGCTGCACCGGCGAGCTGATCTGCGCCGCGCAGGCCGTGGAAAGGCTGCGCCATTTCGTGTCGCGCGGCGCGCTCGATATCGAAGGCCTGGGCGCGGAAAACATCGACCTGTTCTTCAATTCGGGGCTGGTGAAGACCGCCGCCGATATCTTCACGCTGAAAGATCGCCGCCCGGCGGTCACCAGGGCGCTCGCCGAGCGGCGCGAGGAACAGGCGAAGCTGCGCGAGGAAGCCTCGGGCAAGACGCGCAAGAACGTGCGGAGCGTCGAGGAGCGCAACTATGAAGGCCTCGACAAGCTCTTCGCCGCCATCGACGCGCGGCGCGAGCCGGAGCTCGACCGCTTCATCTTCGCGCTCGGCATCCGCCATATCGGCGAGACGACGGCGGCCGTGCTTGCCCGCCAGTTCTCGACCATCGAGGAACTGATCCGCGTCGGCAAGGAAACGGCAAAGGCGGAAGATCCGCATACCGTCTTCCCATCGATCAACGGCATCGGCGACACGGTGATCAATGCGCTGCGCGACTTCTTCGGCAATGAGCGCAATGACGACGTGCTGGATGCCTTGCTCGCGCAAGTCCACCCGAAACCTTACGTTATGGAACTCTCGGCCGGCAGCGAAGTTTCCGGCAAGACGGTGGTGTTCACCGGCACGCTGGAGAAGATGACGCGCTCGGAAGCCAAGGCGATGGCGGAGCGGCTCGGCGCCAAGGTGGCGGGCTCGGTTTCTGCCAAGACAGACCTGGTGGTGGCGGGTCCCGGCGCCGGCTCGAAGCTGAAAGTTGCAAGCGATCTCGGCATCGAGGTGATCGACGAGGACACCTGGCTGCAACGCATCGGCAGGGGCGGCTGATGGCGGGCGGGTTCAAGGGGTTCGGGCAGAAGGCCATTCCGTTCCTGAAGGCGCTCGATTTCCACCAGAGCCGGGAATGGTTCCAGGAAAATCGCGACCTTTACGACAGCGAGCTGCATGGGCCGTTCTGCGATCTGGTCGAGACGCTCAGCGAACGCTTCGAGGCGGCCAAGCTCGGCCTGCGCGGCGACCGCAAGAGGTCGCTGTTCCGCATCAATCGCGACGTGCGCTTCTCGAAGGATAAGCGGCCCTACAACCGGCACCTCTCGGCGATCCTGTCGCCCGACGGTACTAAGATGGAGCAGGGCGTCTTCTATGTGCATATCGGGCTCGAGCGCTGCTTCGCGGGCGTTGCCTGGTGGCAGCCGGCGCCGGAATTGCTGCAGGCCATGCGCAAGGCGATCGTGACCAGGCCGGCCGCGTTCCGCGCCATGGTGAAGTCGCTCAGGAAAGCCGGCCTGGAGCTCGATGCGGAAGGCCGGCTGAAGCGGGCGCCGCGCGGTTTCGAGGATGTCGGTGACGAGGATCTCGCTCAGGCGATACGGAGCCGGCATTTCGTGGTCCGGCACGATATCGATCCGGCGACCATCCACTCGCCGGTGCTGGTCGACGATCTCGTCGGTTTCACGCTTGACGCCAAGCCGCTGCTCGACTGGGGCAGGGCGATCCAGGGGACAGCCGTGGCGGCCTAAAGCGCGTCGCGATCTTTCAGATTCGCTCCATGCGCTTTAGATTTTTGATTTTACGCATGTCTTTATCCCGAAACCGGCTTCCACCTTCGGGAGACATGCGTCTACGCCGCCGTTCCGGCGGTCGCCAGGAGCTCACATCCGCATCAACAGGCCGCCGTCGACGGGGAGCTCGATGCCGGTGATGTAGCTCGCGGCATCGGAGAGCAGGAAGAGCGCCGCATTGGCCATGTCCTGCGGCGTGCCGATGCGGCCGAGCGGCGCGTAGCTCGCCACGGCGGCGCGTTTCTCCTCGGTGTCCCAGCGCGCCTGCAGCGGCGTCAGCGCCATGYCGGGGCAGATCGCGTTCGAGCGGACGCGCTCGGCGGCGAGCTGCATGGCGAGCGACTTGGACAGCGCGCAGACGCCCGCCTTCGACGCCTGATAGGCGTCCTGCGGGTTGGGGTCGCCGCGATACCACTGGATGGTCGAGAAATGCACCATGGCGCCGCCGCGCCCGCCGGCGCGCATATGGGGGACGACCGCGCGCGCCGTGTGCACAAAGGATTTCAGGTTGATGTTGAAGACGTCGTCCCAGACGCCGAGATCCATGWCGAGCGCCGACTTGTCGCGGCCGARCCACAGCACGCCGGCGACATTGGCGAGATAGTCGATGCCGCCGCGCTCGCGGCCGGCGGTGCCGATGACCTGTTCGACGAAGGCTGCGTCGGTGAGGTCGCCCTGGGCGAAGGTCRGGCGGTCGTCGTATCCGGCAAGCGAGGCCGGACGCGCCTTCACGTCGATGGCGGTGACGGAGGCGCCGGCATCGAGCAGCGCAAGCGCGATGGCCTCGCCCATGCCGCCGCCAGCGCCGGCCACCACCGCATGCCTGCCGGTGAAATCAAAGACAACCATCCGTCACCCCTCTTGATGTTGGCGCCAAGGCGCGATTTTTGTCGGCGCCAAGGCGCGATGGCGGGACAATAGGGGCGGACAAAAAATCCATCAAGCCGTATTCGAAAAAATTTGCCAAAATGGAAAATCGCGATATCGTGCCGCGATTGACAGCTTCCTTTTGGGTGGATTCCAAGACCATGAACCTGCATTCCGGCGCGCGGACCTTCTCGGTGACCTCTCCCGTCGACGGCTCGATCTATGCCACGCGCAGCTACGCGGACGGCGCGGCGATCGAGGCGGCTGTCGCCCGAGCCCGCGCGGCGCTGCCGGCCTGGCGGCGCACGCCGCTGCCCGAACGGCTGGCGATCCTTTTGCGCTTCGGCGAGGAGATGAAGGCGCGCGCCGCCCCGCTTGCCGAGGCGGTGGCATGGCAGATCGGCAGGCCCTTGTGGCAGGCCGACGAAACGCCGCGGCTGGCGCTGATCGGCGAGCTGCTTGCAGGTGCGGCGCCGGACACCCTGGCCGACATGCCCTTTCCGTCGGATGAAAACATCCGCCGCTATGCCAAGCCGGTGGCCGGCGGCCTGCATTTGTCGATCTGCGCCTGGAATTACCCGACCGCCATGCTCGGTTATCTGGTCACGTCGCCACTAGCCGCGGGCAATGTGGTGATCTTCAAGCATTCGCCGCAGACGCCGCTGATCGCCGAGCTTGCCGAGGAGGCGTTTCGCGCCGCCGGCGGGCCGGAAGGGGTCTTCCAGAGCCTGCATCTCGACCATCCGGATGCCGAGCGGCTGATCGCCTCCGGCGCCTTCAACGCCGTCAATTTCATCGGCTCGGTCAATGGCGGCCGGCGCGTGCATGCGGCCGCGGCCGGCACCTTCACCCAGGTGCATTTGGAGCTCGGCGGCAAGGATCCGACCTATGTGCGCTCCGACGCCGACCTCGAAGCGGCGGTTCCGCTGATCGCCGAGGGCACCTATTCCAATGCCGGCCAGTCCTGCTGCTCGGTCGAGCGCATCTATGTCGATCGCTCGATCCATGACCGCTTCGTCGAGGCACTCGTTGCGGAGACCGCGAAATGGACAATCGGGCATCCGATCGGCGAAAAGCCGATGGTGGGCCCGGTGGTGCGCGCGGTCGCGGCCGACGCCATCCGCGGCCTCACCGAAAGCGCGGTGCGGGCAGGGGCCAGGCGCCTGATGCCGCAGGATGGCGCGCTCAAGGCGGCAAGCCTCGGGACCGCCTATGTCGCGCCCGAGGTTCTGACCGGCGTCGACCACAACATGCAGATCATGCGCGACGAGCTGTTCGGGCCGGTGGCTTGCGTCCAGGCGGTCGGCGGCGACGACGAGGCGATCAGGCTGATGAACGACAGCGATTACGGCCTCAGCGCCTCCATCTGGACGCGCGATGTCGAGCGCGGCGTGGCCTTGCTCGACGAGGTCGAGGCCGGCACGGTCTATCTCAACCGCTGCGACCATGCCGACCTCTATCTGCCCTGGGGCGGCATCAAGAATTCCGGCCTCGGCCGCACCAACGGACGCGCCGGCCTGATCGAGGCGACGGCGGCGAAGGCGTACCATGTCCGCTCCGTCATCGCCTGACCGCCAAAGGCATCCGGTCGTGCTGGACCTTGAAAAACTGGGCGATGCGGCCGTAGCGGCGCTTGCCGCGGCCGGGGTGGAACGGCTGCTGCCGGATGCGGCCAGCCCTTATCTTCTGATCGCCGAGCATGCCGGCAACATCGTGCCGGCGCCGTGGCGCGATCTTGGCTTGGCGGAGCCTTATCTCGGCACGCATTTCGCGATCGACATCGGCGTCGATGCGCTGACGCGGCGGCTGTCGCGGACGTTGCGTGCGCCAGCGGTGATCGCGCGCTATTCGCGGCTGTTCCTCGACTATAACCGTCCCGCCGATGAGTGGGATTTCATGCGGCCCGACCTCGGCGGCATCCCGGTGCCGGGCAATCTGGCCGTGGACGCGGCGGACGCGAGGCTGCGCAAGCTTGTCGCCTGGGCGCCGGTCGAACGGGCAATCATCGAAGCCGCCGCCGGCAGGCGCGCGCTGATCTCTGTGCATTCCTTCACGCCGGTGATGGGCGGGGTGAAGCGCAATGTCGATATCGGCGTGCTGTGGCGGGAACAGTCGCCTTATGTCAATTCTGTGCTGAAAACACTGAGGACCCAGGGCGCGGAAGCAGGCTTCAGGATCGGCGACAACGAACCTTACGACTGGCGCCAGGCCGTCGGCTACACGCTGAACCGGCACGGGCTGCAGCAGGGCAGGCCCTGCCTCTACCTCGAGGTGCGCAACGACCTGCTTGCCGATCCGGAAACTTTCGAACGCATCAGTCGCCTTCTCGAAAATGCTTTTGCCACCGTCGCGATGTCCCTATGGCCGCAATCAGCCGTAGCCGTCTAAAGGCTGGACGCTCAAATAGCGGAACGCTAGAGCGTTTCACCGTTTCACGGAAACGGYGAACCGCTCTATCTCTTTGTTTTTACGCAATTCCGGACGGAAAACCGCTCACACTTTTCCTGGAATTGCTCTAGAGCTTGTCAAATTGGAAACACGGCAGCCAAGGGCGTGGACAATGCAAGGCAATGTGGGCAGCAAGATCCGCGACGCTCGCAAGCAGCAGAACATCACCTTGCGTGACCTCAGCGAGCGCTCCGGCCTTTCCGTTTCGCAGCTCTCGAAGCTGGAGAACGGCAAGGCCAGGCTGACCGTCGACATCGCGCTGATGATCGCCGGCGTGCTGCATGTGCCGGTGGCCTCCTTCCTGTTCAGCCCGAAGCCCGGACCGCAGGCGCGCCGCTCGATCACGCGCGCCGGCAGCGGCATCCTGCATGAAGGCAACGCCATGGAATTCGAGGTCTTGTGCAGCGATTTCCGCGACAAGACCAACATTTTCTGGCGCGTCACGCTGCGCGCCAGGAACTTCGAGGAAAAYGGCGGCTGGCGCAGCCATTCGGGTGAGGAGTTCATCCATGTGCTGAGCGGCAGCCTGCAGCTCCACACGCTCCACTACGACCCGACCGTGCTGCAGCCCGGCGACAGCATCTTGTTCGACGGCGAAATGCAGCACGCCTATGTCGCGCTCGGTGACGAGCCCGTCATCATGCTGATGTCGAACACGGTGCCGCGCGACGGACTGCCGCCGGGAGCAGGCGTCTGACCGACGGGCCAAGGCCTTTCCGTTCAAGAATTTTTCTAAAATGGAAAAAAATACTTGTTCTGGAAAAGTCGGGGGACTAGCATCCTTTTGACCGGCCGACAGGAGAACAGCCAGCGGCCGGGAATGGGAGAGATGACCGATGCTGTCGGTTGAGGCAGTCAGCAAGACATTCGGCGGCGTGCAGGCGTTGCGCAACGCCTCGCTGACCTGCGAGGCCGGCGAGATCCTCGGCCTCATCGGTCCGAACGGCGCAGGCAAGKCGACGCTCGTCAACGCCATTTCGGGCGTGCTCAAGCCAGACAGCGGCAGCGTGCGCCTGGCGGGCGAGGAGATCACCGGCCGCGGCCCCGAACATTGCGCCCGGGCAGGGGTCGGCCGCACCTTCCAGACCATCAGGCTGTTCAAGGATTTGACCGTACGCCAGAACGTCGAGGTGGCACATATCACCTGCCGTGCCGTGCGCCCCGACGCCGCCAAGCGCATCGGCGTCGATCAGCTGCTGCAGCAATATGAGCTGGCAGGCTTCGCCGACAGCCCGGCCGGAACGCTGCCCTATGGCAGCCAGCGCCGGCTCGAGATCGCCCGTGCGCTGGCGCTGGGGCCGTCCCTCCTGTTGCTTGACGAGCCGGCCGCCGGCCTCAACGAGGCCGAGTCGGAGACGCTGGCCATCGCCATCGAAGGCATCCGCCGCGACGTCGGCTGCGCGACAATCGTCATCGATCACGACCTGCGCTTCATCAACCGGCTCTGCGACCGGCTTTGCGTGATGGACCAGGGCCAGGTGATCGCCTCGGGCGAGACGGAAGAAGTGTGGCGCGATCCGCGCGTCATCKAAGTCTATGTCGGGCAGTCGGAGACAGCCTGAGGGCCGGGAAGAACAACCGCAATGAGAGGAAGGAGGGGTAGAATGGAAAAGATTTTGCTGGGAGCCGCGGTCTTGACCGCGGGGCTGCTGCAGGCAGGGCATGCGGGCGCGGCCGACCTGAAGATCGGGCTTGCGGTCGCCATGACCGGCGCCTACGCGCCCTACAGCGAGGCCGAGGGCGCGCGCTGCATGGCCGATAGACTGAACAAGGCGGCAGGCGCGAACGATCCCAAGGTCGAGCTGATGATCGAGGACAACCGCTCCGACCCGCAACTTTCGGTCTCGCTCGGCCAGAAATTCCTCGATGCCGGCGCGCAGATCATCACCGGCGTGCCGTTCCCCGATGCGCTGATCCCGATGGCGCAGACCGCGCAGTCTTACGGCGCCACCGTGTTCTCGGCGCCGAACACGCAGCTCGAGATGCAGCAGGCCGGCCTCGACAATTTCATCGCCGGCGCGGTGCCCGATCCGATCAATGCCGCGGCCACCGCCAACGCGCTTTACGGCAAGGGCGCGCGGACCGTGGCGCTGATAGTGTCGCCCGATGCGGGTTCCTATTCGGAGAAGCTGCCGGAGTGGTTCGGCGAGGTGTTCGAGCATCTCGGCGGCAAGGTGGTCGGCAAGTTCAACTATTCCTACGGCACCACCGACTGGTCGCCGCAGATCGCCTCGATCAAGGCGTTGCCGCAGAAGCCGGACGCCATCCATATCTGCGCCGTGCTGCCTGATGTCGGCATCCTGATCCGGCAGCTGCGCGCCAATGGCTACGACGGCTGGGTGGCCGGCTGCGACGCCTTCGACGACAAGTCGCTGGAAGGCACCGTCGGCGATCCGAAGTCGCTGGAAAAGGTGATGTTCGCGACCCACGGCGCGACCGGCGTCGACGGGCCGATCGACAAGTTCCTCGCCCAGTGCAAGGCCGACGGCTATAAGATCAACGGCATCTTCGACGCTCTCGGCGCCGACATGGTGCAGATCAGCTACGAAGCGGCGAAGAAGGCCGGCACCGTCGATCCCGCCGCCTTGCGCGAGGCGATCCGGGCGCCGGGCGGCTATCCGGGCACGACGGCGCCGACGATCTCGTTCGCCGAGAAGAAGGGCTATCCGGTCAAGGCCGTGCCGGTGATGGGCTTTGCCGACGGCAAGCGGGTGCTGATCACCGACACGCCGCCGACCTTCGTTCCGGCGCTGAACTGAAGCGGAGCGGGGAGACGTGCTGAAGGTCGAGAAGCTTGTCGTGCGCTATGGCGCCGTCATGGCGGTGCGCGAATTGTCCCTCGAGGTCGGGCAGGGCGAGCTTGTCGCCCTGCTCGGGCCCAACGGCGCCGGCAAGAGCTCGACCATCAACGCACTGACCGGGCTGGTCACGCCGGCTTCGGGGCGCATCGTGCTCGACGGCAAGGATATCTCGCATGTCCGCACCGAGGACCGCATCCGCGCYGGACTGACCTCGACGCCGGAAGGCCGGCACATCTTCTCCAACCTGAGCGTCGGCGAGAATCTGCGGCTGGGGGCCGCGACAAGGCGCGACCCGGCCGGCGTGCGCCAGGATATCGAGCGGTTCCTGTCGCTGTTCCCGGTGCTGTCCGAACGCTACGGCCAGGCGGCCGGCACGCTTTCGGGCGGCGAGCAGCAGATGCTGGCAATCGCCCGTTCGCTGATGTCGCGGCCGAAGCTGTTGCTGCTCGACGAGCCGTCGCTCGGGCTGGCGCCCAAGATCGTGGCGCGCATCTTCGATTTCATCGGCGAGCTCAAGGCGCAAGGGCTGACGCTGCTGGTGGTCGAGCAGAACGCCAAGCAGGCGCTGCGCTTCGCCGACCGCGTCTATGTCGTGAGCTCGGGCACGCTGCGCTATGACGGACCGCCGGCCAGGCTCGCCGACGAGCACGGCCTGTTCAACCTTTATATCGGCGGGTAGGCGACGATGGATTACGCCTTGCAGCAACTCCTCAATGCGCTCGCCTTCGGCGCCGAATATTCGCTGGTGGCGCTTGGACTTGCCGTCGTGTTCTCGATCATGGGGCTGGTGAATTTCGCGCATGGCGAGATCATCGGCGTCTCGGCGTACAGCGTGTTCCTGGCAGCGGCGCTCGGGCTGACCTCGCCCTTCGTCGCGGTGCTGCTTGCCGTCGGCATGGCCGCACTTGCGGCGGTCGTGTTCGAGCGCGTCGCTTTCAGGCCGGTGCGTTACGCGCCGACCACGACCGGGTTGCTCACCGCCTTCGGCGTGTCGATCGTGGTGCAGAACCTTTTCATGCTTCTGATCTCGCCCAAGCCGCAGTCGGTCTCGGTCCTCAACGGCCTGAACCAGATGTGGTTCTTCGGCCCCTTCGCCGTCTCCTCGCTGCAGGTGATGGAACTGATCGTCTCCGGCCTGACCATCCTTGCGCTGGTGCTCTTCCTCAGCCGCTCGACTCTCGGGCTCGCCATTCGTGCCGCCTCGCGCGACTTCGCCACAGTGCGGCTGATGGGGATCAAGGCAAACCGCGTGATCGCCACGGCCTTCGCGATTTCTGGCGCGCTGGCGGGCATCGCCGCCGTCTTCATCCTGGCGCGGCGCGGCAGCGTCTCACCCGATCTCGGCTTCGGCCTTGTGCTGAAGGCCTTCGTCGCCTGCGTCATCGGCGGCTTCGGCTCGCTGCCGGGCGCTGCTGTCGGCGGCATGCTGCTCGGCTTCATCGAAGTCGGCCTGCTTGTCGCGCTGCCGCAGGAATATGCGGGCTTCCGGGACGCGCTCACCTACGCCATCATCGTCGCGCTGCTTGTCTACCGGCCGGAGGGTCTGCTCGGCCAGCGCATCGAACTCGGCGACAAAGAGATTTAGGGCGGGGGATCCGACGTGGCAGGCTCCGAACTCTCGCAAGCGGTCGACCAGATGGCGGCTCCGACCGGCGCAACGCGATCCAACAATGCGCCGGTCCGCTCGCTGATCGGCGGGCTGGTGACGGCGCTGCCGGTGTTGGTGATCGGGCTCCTGGTGCTGAATTTCGCGCCGACCTACTACACCTTCCTGGCGCTCGGCGCCTTCGTGAACCTGATCGTGGTGGTCGGGCTGCAGGTGTTCATGGGCAATTCCAACATCGCCAATCTCGGCCACAGCGCCTTCGTCGGGCTCGGCGCCTATGGCGTCGCCATCCTGTCGACGCCGCTTGCCATGAAGAAGCTGTCGATCCCCAACGCGCCGTTCGGCTTTGCGACGCTGGAGCTCGATCCGGTTTCGTCGGCGCTCATCGCGCTCCTGGTCGTCGGCATCGTGGCGCTGGTCAGCGGCAAGGTGATCAGCCGGCTGTCGGGAGTTGCGGCGACCATCGTCAGCCTGGCGCTGCTGATCATCGTCCACTCGGTGTTCCTCAACTGGACCGATCTGTTCAAGGGCAACCAGGCCTTTTTCGGCATCCCGAAAGTTGTCGGCCTGCCGTGGATGCTGGTCTTCGCAGTGCTGGCGATCGTGGCGGCGCGGCTCTTCAAGGACAGCCGCTGGGGCCTGCAGTTGCGAGCCAGCGCGCAGAGCCCGCAGGCTGCCGCGGCACTCGGCATCGATGCGAAAAAACTGCGGCTGATGTCATGGGTGCTGTCGGCGCTGATCTGCGGACTCGCCGGGGTGCTCTACGCCTATTTCGCCGGCACGATCAGCCCCAAGCTCTTCTATTTCCAGATGATCTTCAACACGCTGGCGATGCTGATCCTCGGCGGCATGGCGACGGTGACGGGAGCGGTGACCGGCGTCATCGTGCTTTCGATCGGACTGGAATTCATCCGCAGCATCGAGTCCGGCGTGACCGTCGCGGGCATCCAAATGCCGCAGCTGCTCGGCCTGTCGGRCGTGGCGCTCGGCGTGGTCATCGTGCTTTGCATGGCGTTCCGGCCAAGCGGCATCAGCGGCCGGCATGAGCTCGACGAGCTCTTCTCGCTTCTGTTGCGGCGCAACGCCAAATAGCTCAGTCATTTCCTGGTGGAGGGTTGAACGTGGAATTTGAGGACAGGGTGGCGGCGTATGCGCCGAAGCTCGAAGCGCTGCAGGCCGAGCTCGCCAAGCGCGGCGTCGAGTTCGTCGAGGTGCATACGGTCGACACGTCGGGCGTCGTGCGCTCCAAGATCGCGCCGCTGAAGCTCTCCACATCCGGCGAGTCGATCAACGCCATCCTCTATTGCGTCACGCATGGCGATGGCCAGCCGATGGGCGACGT
Source organism: Mesorhizobium sp. LCM 4576 (assembly GCF_001854815.1). Lineage (NCBI taxonomy): Bacteria > Pseudomonadati > Pseudomonadota > Alphaproteobacteria > Hyphomicrobiales > Phyllobacteriaceae > Mesorhizobium > Mesorhizobium sp. LCM 4576. The sequence continues at coordinate 183,094 of NZ_MDDT01000016.1, read as the reverse complement.
CGCCTTCGCTTCACCGAGCGCCAATGAGGAGAACGGCTTTCCCAACATCAAGGGCATCATCGATCCGGAGACGGTGGTGCAGCATGGCTGGAAGCCCAAATTCGCTTCCGCCATCACGCGCTCCTACATGCTTGACGGCGCGCCTTGCGCCTACGATCCGCGCAACGTCCTCGCCCGTGTCGAGGAGCGCGCGCGGGCGCTCGGCTACGAGCCGAAATTCGCCCTCGAATACGAGTTCGGCATTTTCCACGCCGACCACGACCTGATGCGCGCGGGCCGCTATCGCGAGCTGAAGCCGTGGGGCCATTCGCTGATCAACTACGACTTGGTGCGCAGCGGCGAATACCAGGATTTCGCCGCCGAGTTCATCACGCGCATGAAGAGCATCGACATCGGCGTCGCCTCGCTCGTCACCGAATATGGCTATGGCATGTATGAATACGCGCTGACACCGAAGAGCGCGCTCGCCGCGGCGGATGCCGCCATGCGCGCCAAGCTGCATCTGCGCGAGCTGTGCGCCGAGCGTGGGCTGGTCGCCACCTTCATGACGCGCTTCCAGCCGCCGGGCAAGGAAAGCGCCTGCGGCGCGCATCACCATGTCAGCCTGTGGCAGGACGGCAAGCCGGCCTTCGCCGCCGGCCCGAACCGGCTGACGCCGGTCGCCGAGAAATTCCTTGCCGGCGTGCTCAACCGCATGCAGGAGACGCATATCTTCTTCCGGCCGACGGTCAATTCCTACCGCCGCTTCGATCGCGGCGCGTGGTCGCCAGAAGACGTCGCCTGGGGTTTTGAGAACCGCACCGCGCCGATCCGCGCCATCACCACGCCGAACGATGCCGCCTGCCGGTTCGAGCACCGGGCGCCCGGCGCCGACGTCAATCCTTATCTCTCGATCGCCGCGATCCTGGCGGCCGGCTGCGAAGGCATCGAGAAGAACCTGCCGCTCGAGGCGCCGGTGACGAGCAACCTCGCCAATCTCGACAAGCCGAAGCTGCCGCGCACGCTGAACGCTTCCATCGAGGCTTTCGCGGCATCCGATTTCTGCGCCGAGGCTTTCGGCGAAGCCTTCCGCGACAATTACGCCGAGAGCCGCCGCGCCGAGCAGGCCGCCTTCGATGCCTGGCAGGCCTCGCACATCACCGACTTCGAATGGCAGCGCTATTTCGTCAGCTGAGCCAGCAAACCATAGGCGCGTCACAACCCGGCGATCAGTTCCGCTGATCGCTGGGTCAAGCGAATTGGTGTGACAAGCGGGGCGACGCTCCCTACATGAGGCCGCCTAAAGAGCGTCGCGCTGAACGAATCCAGGCGATGCGCTTTAAATGATGCATGTCGTTGTCCCAGAACCGCTGCGCACTTCTGGGCGACGTGCACTAGGAGCGRCTTGATGACGGCGGAAGCAATCTCTGAGAGCAGGGCCGGCGGCGATTTCTGGGACGGCGTGCGATTGTCCACGCCGGTCGTCGTCGCATCTGCGCCGTTCGCGATCCTGTTCGGCGCGATCGCCGTCGACAACGGTTTCTCCGTCCTCGAAGCCTTCCTGATGAGCGCCATGATCTATGGCGGCGCCAGCCAGATGGTCGGTATCGAGCTGTTCGGCCAGCACGTCGCGCCATGGCTGATCGTGCTGTCGATCTTCGCGGTGAATTTCCGACACGTGCTCTATTCGGCCGGCATCGGTCGGCGCATCGCGCATTGGCCGCTGCTGCAGCAGGCCGCCGGCTATTTCATCCTGACCGACCCGCAATTCGCCATCGCCGAGGCGAGGGCGGAGTCGGGCCGTCCCGTCGGCTTCGTCTGGTATCTGGGGCTCGGCCTGCCGGTCTACGTGTTCTGGGTGATCGAAAGCGGATTGGGCGCGGTCTTCGGCAAGATGATCCCGGACACGCATGCGCTGGGCATCGATTTCCTTTTGCCGATCTATTTCCTCGGCCTGGTGCTCGGCTTCCGCAAGCGGCCGCTCTGGGCCCCCGTCGTCGCCGCCAGCGCCGTCGCCTCGATCATCGCCTATCGGACCGTCGGCTCACCCTGGCATGTCTCGATCGGCGCGCTTGCCGGCGTTCTCCTGGCGGTGATCCTGCCGCCGCACCATAGCGGCGTGGGCAAGCGGCCATGAGCACGACCTTCTGGATCATTCTCGCCGGCGCCGTCGCCACCTATCTGACCCGGGTCGGCGGCCATCTCGTCATCTCGCGCTTCGAGACCATCCACCCGCGCGTCGAGGCGGGGCTGAACGCCGTGCCGGCCGCGGTGCTCACAACACTTGTCGCGCCGGAACTGCTCAATGCCGGACCGGCGGAATGGGCAGCGCTGATCGTCACCGTGCTGGTGTCGCTGCGCGGTGGGTTGATGTCGATGTTTTTGGCCGGCGCGGCGGTTTTGGTCCTGGCGCGGCAGTTTGTGGGGTAGGTTTTCCATCCTCAATGCTTGGCGCTGCCCCTCATTGCTCCGCAGCAGCTGCGGAGGGTGGACCGGGCATTTCTCCCTGTGAATGGTCCTTGCTGGGGAGATGCCTGGCAAGGCAAGGGGGCGCTGTCCCGCCAGYCTATCCCTCGTCATTCTAGGGTCTGCGCGCGTCGCTTCGCTCCTTGCTCCGCCCTAGAATGACGAAGAACACGTTGCCGCTTCACGCGAGAATCCTAACCTCAAATCTTCGCGTCGTGCGGTAGCGGCGCGGTGGCTTTCTCCAGCCAGGCCAGCGTCTCGCCGTCGACCATCGGGCCGATCTCGGCCAGCACCCAGGCGTGATAGCGGTCGAGCCATTGCAGCTCGTCCCGGTGCAGCAGGTCGGTGCGGATGAGCCGCTTGTCGATCGGCGCCAGCGTCAGGGTCTCGAAGCCGTGCATGGCGATGTCGCCGCCTTCGATCTGCTCGGCCGGCGTCACCAGGATAAGGTTCTCGATGCGGATGCCGTAGGCGCCTTCCTTGTAATAGCCCGGCTCGTTGGACAGCATCATGCCGGCGAGCAGTTTTTCGGTGCCGGTGCGGGCGATGCGCTGCGGCCCTTCATGYACGGCGAGATAGGAGCCTACGCCGTGGCCGGTGCCGTGGGCGAAGTCGCAGCCATGCTTCCACAGCGCCATGCGCGCGACGGCGTCGATCTCCGAGCCGCGCGTGCCGGCGGGGAAACGCAGCGTCGAGATGCCGATCATGCCCTTCAGCACCAGGGTGAAGCGCTCGCGCATCTCCTGCGTCGGCTCACCGATCGGCACGGTGCGGGTGATGTCGGTGGTGCCGTCCTGATACTGGCCGCCGGAATCGAGCAGGAACAGCTCGCCGCTCTCGAGCTTGCGGCTGGTGGCGCGCGAGACGCGGTAATGCATGATCGCGCCATTCGGGCCAGCGCCCGAAATCGTGTCGAAGGAGACGTCGCGCAGCGGCATCTGCGTTTCCTCGCCGGTCTGGCGCCGCACCTCCTCCAGCTTGGTGACGACCGCTATTTCGTCGAGCGTGCCCGGCTTCTGTCGGTCGAGCCAGCACAGCAGCTTGGCGACCGCGGCGCCGTCGCGGCGATGCGCGGCGCGGCTGCCGGCGATCTCGGCCTGGTTCTTGGTCGCGCGGGGAATACGCGCCGGGTCGGCCGCTAAGACGACCTTGCCGCCATTGTCCTCGACCAGCATGCGGAGCTTCTCCGCCGCCAGCACCGGGTCGAGCGCGATCTTGCCGCCGTTCTTGGCGAGATCGGCGATGGCGGTTTCGAACTCGCTTGGGTCATGCGGATCGGCAAGCTGGGTAAGATAGGCCGCGACCTGCCGCGAGAACTTGCGCTGGTCCATGAACAGCTGATGCTTGCCGTCGGCGGCGAGGATGGAGAAGCCCAGCGCCAGCGGCGTGTGCGGCACGTCGCCGCCACGGATGTTGAAGGCCCAGGCGATCGAGGAGGGATCGGTCAGCACCGCATGGGTGGCGCCATCCTTTTCGATCGCCCTCGCCAGCCGCGCCAGCTTGTCCTTCGCCAGCTCGCCGGCAAGGTTTTGCGGATGGATCTCGACCGGCGCGCGCGGCGGTTCCGGTTGGTCCTTCCAGATGATGTCGATAGGATTCCTGTCGAGCGGCACCAATGTCGCGCCGGACTGCTCGGCCGAGGCCTTCAGCGCCTTGATCTCGCCGATCGTGTGCAGCCACGGGTCGAAGCCGAGCCTTGCGCCCTTGCCGAGATTGTCCTTGATCCAATTGGCCGGCGGATTGTCGATGAGGCTTTCGACGGTGAAGATCGAAAGGTCGACCTCATTGCGCACCTGCAGCGTGTAGCGGCCGTCGACGAAGATGAAAGCACGATCGCGCAGCACGATCGCGACGCCGGCCGAACCGGAGAAGCCGGTCAGCCATTTCAGCCGCGCCGAGCGATCGGCGACATATTCGCCCTGATGCTCGTCCGCGCGGGGGACAAGGAAGCCATCCAGGCCATTCTCGGCCAGCCATTGCCGCAGCAGCGCCACGCGCGGCTTACCGACGGCCGGATCGCCTGCGGAATCAAAGGTCTGGAACATTTTGGGCTCCCTCGAGTGGCTTGCGGCGACCGTAGCGCATGATCGTGAAAACCGGAATCGATTTCGGCAGGGCCAGACCTGCTGGATGCAAGCCGATCTCAGCGCTTGAGGTGGATGGTCACCCAGCCCTCGCGATGCAAGGTGCGAACGTGGCGGAAGGCTTGGCCGACATAGGCCGAGATCACCGCATCGCGCTGCCGGTCGAGGATGCCGGAGAGCACCAGCGAGCCGCCGAGCCTGACGTGTTTGGCCATTTCGGGCGCGAGCCGCATCAGCGGCCGGGCGAGAATGTTGGCGACGACGAGGTCGAAAGGCGCGCGCCTGGCGAAGATCGGATGATGGAAGCCCGGCGCCGTCACCGTCTCGACCAGCGCCTTGACGTGGTTGAGGCGGGCATTGGCGGCGGCGACGCGGACGGCGACCGGATCGATGTCGGTCGCCAGCACGGGGATATGCGCGAGCTTGGCGAGCGCAATCGCAAGCACCGCGCTGCCGGTGCCAAGGTCGAGCGCGTTGCGCGGCCGCTCGCGCAGCACCACCTGCTCCAGCATTTCGAGGCAGCCGGCCGTGGTGCCGTGATGGCCGGTGCCGAAGGCAAGGCCCGCCTCGATCTCGATGGCGAGGTCGCCAGCGTGGCGTTTGGCGCGGTCGTGCGAACCATGGACGAGGAAGCGGCCGGCGCGCACCGGCTTCAAGCCTTCCAGCGAGCGCGACACCCAGTCCACATCTGGAAGAACCTCGCGCTCGACGGGTTTTTCCAGGCCCAGACCGGCGAGGATGTCCCTAACCCGCGCCTCGACGGGATCGACGTCGCCATCGGCATAGAGCGACACTTCGTGGACGTCGTTGTCCTCGTCGAGTTCCAGCACGGCGATCGGCAGGCCGTCATCCTCGAAGGCTGCCTCGAGCGCCGCGAAGATGCGGTCGGCTTCAATCTTGTTGGCGGTGRGGTGGAGCCTGGTCTGCGACATCAGGTTTGGCCACCCRCAGCCAGCCGCTTCAGCTTGGCGATCGCGGTGTCGGCGCTTTCACCATAGGCGATGGTGCCGGCGAAGTCGCCCCTGGCATTGAGCAGCAACACCGAAGCCGTATGGTCCATCGTGTAGTCGCCATCGCCGGTGTCGACCTTCTTCCAATAGATGCCGAAGGCCTTGGCCATGGCATGCACCTTGTCCGGATCCCCGGTGATGCCGGTGATGCGGTCGGAAAAGTTGCTGACATAGGTGTTCATCGTCTCCGGCGTGTCGCGCTCCGGATCGACGGTGACGAAATAGGCGTTGAGGTTCTTGCCGCTGTCGCCCATCGTCTTCAGCCAGCCGGCCAGCTCGAACAGGGTCGTCGGGCAGACTTCCGGGCAATGGGTGAAGCCGAAGAAGACGACGCTCGGGTGGCCCCTGAAGGCGGCTTCGGTGATCGGCGCGCCTTTCTGGTCGACCAGGGTGAAGGGCGCGCCGAAGGGCTCGCCGCCATAGTGGCCGCGGTACCAGTCGAATGTCAGCCAGCCGATACCCGCCGCCATCAGGACGAGAATGCCGATCAGGATTGAACGCATCATCAGTGAATGTCCGTCGCCATTGCTTTGGCTAAAGCCAGTTTGGCGACAGTCTTAACGGGTCGGCGCAGGGCGCGCAAAGATGTCGCGTTGCCGCAAGCGGCCGTGCAGTCCGATTGCGGCTTGCAAACGCCACGATCCTGTCCCACCTGACATCGGCAAACGTGAACCGAGGAGGCTTCCTTGCGAAAACTGATCGGCTTGTTCGCCGCCTGTCTTGCCCTGAGCGCCGGCGCGGCCATGGCTGACGAAGTGGGTAAAGTGGGTGTCGACTGGGTCGGCAACGACATCATGGTCGATGCGATCAAGGACCCGAAGGTCGACGGCGTCACCTGTCATGTCGCCTATTTCGACCGCAGCATCATCGACCGGCTGCATAAGGGCAACTGGTTCGAGGATCCTTCCGATTCCTCGATTTCCTGCCGCCAGACGGGGCCGATCAGCATCGGCGACATCGACATGAGCGAGGGCGGCGAGGAGGTGTTCAAGCAGGGCCTCAGCCTGATCTGGAAGAAGCAGGTGGTGAACCGCATCTACGACAAGAAGAACGAGACGCTGGTCTATCTGTCGCATTCGCGCCAGGTGCAGAACGGCTCGGCGAAGATGTCGATCACGACCGTGCCGCTCTACGGCCAGAACGTGGTGTGGACCAAGGGCAAGCCGCAATAGCTTCCCGACAGGGCAGGCAGCGACAAGCCGCGCTTGCGGGGCCGTCCCCGCCGGCGTAAAGCCCCCTCATGGACCGTCCTGAAAACCTTGTCCTCAAGGACCCCGAGCCGCGCATCCATCCAACCGCGGAGCTGAAGGGATGCAAGCTAGGCCGCTATGCCTCGATCGGCGAGCGGGTGATCCTGCGCGAGGTGAGCGTCGGCGACTTTTCCTATTTCGAACGTCATTGCGAGGCGATCTACACGACGATCGGCAAGTTCTGCTCGATCGCCGCCAACAGCCGCATCAACGCGCTCGAGCACCCGATCGAGCGGCTGACGCAGCACAAGGTCAGCTACCGGCCGAACGAGTATTTCCGCTGGCTGGGCGTCGACACCGAATTTCGTGCGCGCCGGCAGGCGAAATCGGTCGGTGTCGGCCACGATGTCTGGATCGGCCATGGYGCGGTCGTCATGCCGGGCGTCACGATCGGCAATGGCGCCGTCATCGGCGCCAATGCCGTCGTGACGCATGACGTCGCGCCCTACACGATCGTCGCTGGCGTTCCGRCCAAGCCGCTGCGCCGGCGGTTCCCGGCAGCTGTCGCGGCACGTATCGAGGCGCTGGCCTGGTGGGACTGGACGCCCGAGAAACTGGCGCGYGCAATCCCCGACATCCAGGCTATGCCGATCGAAGCCTTTCTCGATCGCTGGGAAGACAATACCCCCTGATCTACCTGCACCCCCGATCTATTTACCATTGCCCGTAACCAAGGTTTTTAACGTAAAATATTAGCGTTAAAAATTGGAAAACGGCGTGTATATATCGGATTAATCACTCTGTGGTTGCAAGCATTTCCGCAAAATGTACAAGTCTCTTCGGAGGTAATATCGGGGTGAAGTTGAAGGAAACACCGCAAGCAACAAAGGAGAGTAGTCATGAAGAAGTTCGTATTTGCACTCACCGCAGCTGTTGTTGTTTCCTTCTCGTCCGCCGGCGCCTATGCCGGTGGCTGKGGTGGTAGCTCGGGCAGCCTCATCAACGTGTCGCCGAACGTCAATCTCGGCGCGTTGAATGGCGTGCTCAACGGCAACAACATCCTCAACGGTAACGTCGTTTCGGGCATTCTGAACGGCAACAAGACCAATGTCGTTTCCGGTATCCTCAGCGGGATCGGCGTCAACRTCGGCAGCAACAACTACTCGCTGAAAAGGCACTGAGCAGAAGCGCGGAAAGCTAGCATCCGCAACGGACAGGAGGGGCTCGCACACCCTCCTGTCTGTCGTTTCTGGCCGCCGACTGGCGGGCTTGGCCGCAAACGTTAGATGTTCGTACGTACGCCGACGAAGGCGTCGACCGTGCTCTCATGCTCGTCGAGAATGGTCTTTTCTTTCTGCGCGTAATCGACACGGAACACGATGTTCAGCGACCTGGTCGCGCCCCAGGTGGCCTCGGCATAGACGCCCTTGCTGCGCTCGACATTCTCAAGCAGCAGATTGTCCTTGAGCTGGGCAAAGATCCCGGTGCCCACGGCAAGATTTTCGCGCAGCTTCAAGCCGAGCTCGAGCTCGGCGCGGCGCAACCATGAGGCCAGGGGATCGTCGGTGTCGGATGTCTCGTAGCGGCCGAAGCAGGTGCCGCGCAACTCGAATCCCTTCGGCAGCGGTTTGACGAAATTTGCCTGCCAGGCCGGCAAGACACGCTCGTAGATGCCGTCGGCGCCGCGTAGATACTGCGCGCCGAGCGCCAGGCCGAAACTCGAGCCGTCCTTGCCCTTGAAAGCCGCTTCGGCCTGCGCGGTGTACTGGAAGAACGAAAGCTGGAGCGGCGGGAAGCCGACACGTTCGACCGAAGCCAGCAACGCCGATGTCGAGCCGCCGAAGGCATATTCGCCGACGGTCCGCGTCAATCTTGCCGCCACCTGGGAAAGGATGCGGTCGGCGTGAAGCTTGGTCGGCGAAATGAGATCGTCCTGGAAATGGGTGTCGCCGACCTTCTCGATGCTCTCCGTGGCCTCGATGGTGAGCGAGGTCGCATTGCCGAGATCGACGCCGAACTGCCCTTGAGCGCTGAAAATCTGCTTCAGTTCACGCGTGCCGATGATGAGCGGRCCGATCCCCAGATCGTCGCCGGTGCTCAGCACGCGATAGCTGAGCGTTCCGCGCAGCTCGAGCCCTGCCTCCAAGCGCCGGAAAGCTTCCGCCGACAGCGCCAGCGAACGGTCGTCCTCAATCGAGGCCCTGTCGTAGCGCGATGCCTCGAAATCGGCATGGATCCTGGCATTGGCGTCGGCATCGCCCCATTGCTGGTCGATCGAGCCGCGCAGCAGCGTGTACCAATCGGTGACGGCGCGATCGCTGTCCAGCGCGTTGGTGGTCCAGTGCTGTTCTATGCTGCCGGTGATCTTCGGATCCGTTCCGGGATCGGCTTTTGCCTCAGCGCTGACCAGCAGAAGGCCGAGACACGCGGCGCCGCCAAACAATCCGGGTGAAAGATAGCGCGTGACAGGACGGGGCGTTTCGATGGTCATGCTCCGCGCTCTGATCGTGAGTGCCCCTTCCGCCATGCGGGGGTGGCGCAGCGGAAGGGGCTTGGAGGTAAACCGCCGTGAAGCGGAAGGAACAGGCTTTCTGGCCTGCACCGGCACTATTGCAAACAAACGGATAAGGTGTTTTTTCGCGCGCCTGCGCCTTCTGCGTGTATCCGATTGTGGCTGCGCGCGGGCATGAAGATTCGTTCCATGGGAACCGGAGCGGGCGGCAGCTTGTTTCTTCGCAAATGCCTGCGCATCCACGGTTCGAGGGACTTGCATGATCGAGAAAGTTTTTACGCGGATAGCCAACCAGGTGGCACATCTGGCGGGCCTGCCGGCCACCTTCGCCATCTGCGTGCTGATCGTGGTTGCATGGGCGGCAAGCGGGCCGATCTTCGGATTCTCGGACACCTGGCAATTGGTCATCAACACCGGCACCACCATCATCACCTTCCTGATGGTGTTCCTGATCCAGAACACGCAAAATCGTGATGGCGCGGCGATCCAGGCCAAGTTGGACGAACTGATCAGGGTCGGCCGCGCCCACAATCATTTTATCGGCATCGAGCACCTCACGGAATCGGAGGTCGAGGAAATCCGCTCGAAATGCGAGGCGGCGGCGAAACGGCATGATCGCGAGATCGCCGAAAAGGCAGCCGACAAAGCCGCGACCGGAAAGAACGGGGGCAGGCATGCGCCAAAGAACGCTACCAAGCATGCGTCCAAGACCGCCGGCGCGGGCACGAGGAAGACCGCGGCCGGGAAGAACGCCTCGAAGAAGAAAGCGACGGCTTGAGGCGGCCGTCAGCGATTCATGAAGGCCGCGAATGCGTCCTTGTGATCGGGATGCCAGCGCGACAAGGCAGGGCGGTTCTCGATGATGTCGCCGATGGCCCACGCCATGYGTTTTTCATCCGTCGGCCGCGCCACCTCATTGTCGGGGCACAGGATGTAGAAATCGTCGTCGATCAGCGATGCCAGCATGAAGTCGATCACCTGCTCGCCGGTCCAGGCGCCGGCGGGCTTTTGCGTCGCGCCTTCGGTCAGGCCGGTATAGGTGAAGCCGGGGATCAAAAGATGCGCCGAAACCTTCGCCCCCGGCTCGTTGCGCAGCGCGTGCGCCAGCCCCTCGGTAAACGTCTTCACGCCGGCCTTGGAGACGTTGTAGGCGAGATTGCCGGGCGGCGTGGTGATGCCTTGCTTGGACCCGGTGTTGATGATCAGGCCGGGCTTGTCCGCCGCGAGCATGCGCGGCGCGAAGGCCTCGACGCCGTGCACGACGCCCCAGAAATTGATGTCGATCAACCGCTTCCAGGCGTCGCGGTTCTCCCAGGGCTTGCCCGGATTGTTGCCGACGCCGRCATTGTTCATCAGCACCGACACCGCACCGAAGGCGTCGTGAGCGAGCTCCGCCAGCCGGTCGACCTCCTCGGCCTTGGACACGTCGGTGGGAATTGGAAGGACGGCATCGTCGCCGGCAACCGCGGCGATGGCCTGCTTCGCCTGATCGAGGCGCACGCCGCCGATGTCGGCAAGCACCACCTTCATGCCCATTGCCGCGAACCGTTTCGCGGCGGYAAGGCCGATGCCGCTGGCGCCGCCGGTGACGACGGCGACATTGCCGGAGGCGAAAGCGGGCAGGGCGGTCTGGATCTGGGCGTCGCTGGTCATGCTTTCCATCCTTGTTCGGGTCGGGTCGAACTTAACGCCGGACGCCACCGAGGCAAGGCTGGTTTGTCCCGATAGGCGACCGCGATGCCCGCAATGGGTTGACGACTTACAGTCGCAATGGGTTGACCATCGCTGCGCCTGCCGCGCATGCTGTTCAAAAAAGGAGCTCGGTATTTGACCGATTGGATCGGAATCCTGAAAGAGCAGACTGCCAATGGCGACCAGATGGGCCGCGAGGTGCCGAAGATGCTCGCCAATCCCGATATCAGCGAGGCGCAGGTGAAAACACTGTTCGCGGCGCTGGAGAAGCAGGCGGATTTCGCCGAGAAGCTGCGGCTGGCGCTGGAGAAATTCGGCCACGACTTCCCGATCATCAAGGCGGCAGAGCGGCTGGAGGAACGCTATGCCGACCTTGCCGCCTCGGCTGCCGAGAAGCTCAAGGCGATGCGCAAGTAGGTTCTATTTTTCGATCAGCMTCTCGAAGCGCTTGTCGGGTGYAAACCAGACGGCCGCTACAACCACGTAGATCGCCACGCTGATCCACTGGTTGAAGAAACTGAGCAGGACCGCGGCGATGTAGAGCGCCAGCGAGATCTTGCCCTTTTTGTCGTGCCCGACGGCCTTGGCGAAGGTCGTGTCGGCGCCGTGCAGATGGCGCAGCTTTATGACCAGGATGGTATAGGCGACGGCGCAAAGCGCGAGGTCTATGCCATAGACTGCGACCGGCGCGGGCGCGAAATGGTTCTCTCCCATGAATGCCGTGGTCACCGGCATCAGCGACAGCCAGAACAGAAGGTTCAAATTGGCCCACAGCACGCGTCCGTCGATGCGCTGCACGGTGTGGAACATGTTGTGCAGATTGTTCCAGTAGATGCCGACATTGATGAAGGAGAGCACATAGCAGAAGAAGATCGGCCACTGCGGCAAAAGCGCGGAAAAATCCTCGCCATGCGRCACTTTCAGTTCCAGCACCATGATGGTGATGATGATGGCGACGACGCCATCGGTGAATGCCTCGACCCGTCCCTTGCCCATGATTCCTCCCTCGCTGTGCGCAGACGTTACGGGAGGATGCAGCGGCTGACCATCCTGCCAGAACTGTCAGGAGGGCGTTCGCTCGCTGGAACGGCGCCATTATTTAGGCGTTGGGCTTGCAACCCGGAGATCGCCATGACCAGCTACGCTCAAACCATGACGCGTGACCATGAGCTTGGCGGGGGCGCCGCGATGACCGCCGTCGCCGCCATGATCGCCGCGCTCTTTGCCGGCAGCACCGCTCTGACCCCGCTTTACGTGATCTACAAGCAGGCTTTCGGCTTCTCGCAGGTTACGCTGACGCTGGTCTATGCCGTCTACGTCGTCGGGAATCTGGCGGCGCTGCTGTTTTTCGGCCGGATGTCGGATGTCGTCGGCCGCCGTCCTGCCGCGCTTGCCGCGATGGGTGTTGCCGTGGTCAGCGCGCTGTTTTTCCTCTTCGCCGAAAACCTGGCCTGGCTCGACATCGCCCGCATTCTGAGCGGCCTTGGCATCGGTGTCGGCGCAGGCGCCGGCACCGCCTGGCTTGCGGAGATGATCGAAGGCAAGGACAAGTCGCGCGCGGCCGTCATCGCCACCAGCACCAACTTCATCGGTCTTGGGCTCGGCGCGCTGATGGCGGGGCTGCTCGCCCAATATGCGCCCTGGCCGCTCAGGCTGACATTTGCGGTCTATCTCGTGCTGCTTGCGTTGGTGACCGTGCTGATCTGGCGCACGCGGGAAACGGTCTCCAGTCCGGGGCGGCTCTCGGACGTCTCGCTGCGGCCACGGCTTTCGGTGCCCGACGATATCCGCGCGCAATTCGTGGCGCCCGCGGTGACGGGCTTCGGCGCCATGGCGCTTGTCGGCTTTTATGCCGCGCTGGCGCCGAGCATCCTGGCGCAGCAGCTCCATGCGACCAATCACGCCGTGGCTGGCGGTCTGTTCTTCGAATTGTCGATCGTGGCGGCGGCGACGATTGTCGGCACCGCCCGGCTGTCCAGCCGCTCGACCATGCTCGCGGCGCTCGTCCTGATGATCCCGGCCGTGGCACTGGTCGTCGCAGCGCAAATCTACGCCTCGATGGCGCTCATGATCGCCGCGACGGCGCTCTGCGGCGTGGCGGCGGCGCTCGGCTATCGCGGCGGCCTGCAGGTGGTCAACCAGATCGCGCCGGGCGACCGTCGCGCCGAGGTGGTTTCGGCCTTCTTCATCTGCTGTTTCTGCGGCAACGCGCTGCCGGTGATCGGCATCGGCATCCTGTCGAGCCTGGCGAGCGCGACAACGGCAAGCCTCGCATTTGCCGGCATGATCATCATCTTCTCGCTGGTGGCGCTCGGTTTCGGCGTCAAATACGCGCGGTAGAATCGCCAACCCGCTCTAACTCTTTGTTTTCGCGCAATTCCGGACGGAAGCCGCTGCGCACTTTTCCTGGAATTGCTATAGCTATTCTGTCTCCGGCAGGAGTTGCGCGCGCTGGCGCGGCACGCCGAGGCCGGTGTCGGGCGGCTCGCCGGCGGCCGGCCGGTCCTCGATCATATGCATCGTGCGCCAGCGGCCGAAGCGGTAATAGGCGGCGGCGAGCACGAGCGAGGCGATCGAGCCGGCCGGAAAGCTCCACCACAGCGCTTCCTGGCCGATGACGCTGCGCATCGAATAGGCAAAGCCGGTGCGGATGATCAGCACCGAGATGATCAGGATGATCAGCGGCGGCATGACGGCGCCGGTGGCGCGCACGGTGGCGAACAGCACGATGGTGACGCCGAACAGGATGAACGACCAGGACGCCGCCTTATTGATGTGGGCGGCGATGTCGATCGCCACACTGTCGTTGCTGAGGAAGAGGCCGAGGACCGGGCGATCGAAGGCGAAAAGCAGCGCCACCAGCGCGCCGGTCAGCACCAGGTTGAAGCCGACGCCGGACGCCGCGACCTGGCCGATGCGGTCCCAACGGCCGGCGCCGACATTCTGCGCCGCCATCGAGGAGACGGCGGCGCCGATCGCCAGAGCCGGCATCTGGATATAGGTCCAGAGCTGGGCTGCGATGCCGTAGGCGGCGGCGACCTGCGAGCCATAGGAATTGACGATCCCCATCACCGTCAGCGCCGCGGCCGAGATGACGATCATCTGAAGGCCCATCGGAATGCCCTTGAAGACGACGATGCGCAGCAGCGATGGATCGGGCCGCAGCAGAGCAAGGTCCGAGCCAGCCAGCCGCAGCGGATGTTTTCGCGCATAAAGCACGGTCAGGATGGCGATCACGCTCACCGTCTGGCCGATCAGCGTCGAGGTCGCCGAACCGGCGATGCCGAGTTCGGGGAAGGGGCCGAGGCCGCGGATCAGCAGTGGGTTGAGCACGACATCGAGCACGACCGCCAGCGCCATGAAGACGAACGGCGTGCGGGAATCGCCGGCGCCGCGTAGCACGGTCATGACGAAGGACAACAGGTTCATCATCGGCACGGCGACGAAGATGATGCGTAAGTATGCGCGCGCCAGCGGCAAGGCATCGGCCGGCGTGCCGAGCCCGGTCAGGATGGYGTCGACCCAGATCCAGCCGCAGACGGCGAATACGACCGAGACGAGGAAGAAGAAAGTGGCGCTGGTGCCGACGATGCGCTTCGCTTCGGGCAGGTCGCGGGCGCCGACCGACTGCGCTACCAGGATGGTCGCCGCCATGCCGATGCCGAACACGGTGCCGAGGATGAGGAACAGCACCAGATTGGCGTTGGAGGTGGCGGTCAGCGCCGCTTCGCCAAGGAAGCGGCCGACCCAGACCGCGTTGATCGATCCGTTCAGCGACTGCAGCACGTTGGAGCCGAGCACCGGCAGCGCGAACAACAGCAGCGTGCGCGGGATCGGACCGCTGGTCAGGTCGCCAGTCCGCCGGCGTGCGGGCTTTTTGTCATCCATGGCAGCACCGAAAATGAATCAGGCCTGCGATGCTATCGCAGGCCCGATGCTCATGCATCCCTTCCGCGCTCGGCCGTATGCCGTTCTGCATACGCCCGAAATAGAACTAGTTCGCGGCGAGGCTGTTCCCGGACAGTCCAGGCAGGGTGACCTGATAGACCAGGAAGGTGGTGTCGACATCGGCGCCGTCCTCGGCCTTGTAGGGCGCGCCGACCTGGAAGCCTTCCTGGGTGAGGAAATCGTTGTCGTTGGCGACGAACAGGAAATAGTCGTCGGGCAGCTTCGGATCGAGCACCGAGACCAGCGACATCGCCTCCCACTTCTCCGAGAGGTTGTTCCTGTCGTTCGGCGCGCCATTGTGCAGGCCGAAGCGACCGAGCTCGCCCTTGTCGTTGATGTCGATGAAGGAGGTCAGCTTGGCCGGCGTCACCGACGGGTCGAGYACGCCCTTGGGCGCAACCGGCTTGTCCGCGGCGTCGAACGGGCCGTTGGCGATGTCGGTCGCGGCGGAGAGGTCGACGATCTCGATCTTGCGGTAGAGCGACTCGTCCCCCTTGAGACCCTGGCCGTTGCCCGAGTCCCGCGCCAGCATCAGGAAGCTCTTGTCGGAGAGGGCGACGATCTCGCTCTGCGCGGCGACCTTGGTCTTGCCCTTGGCGTCCTTGAACACCGGCAGCGGCACGACATATTCGTGCGCCAGCTTGAGGTGGGCGAGGTCGGACGCATCATAGACCAGCGCGCGGGTGTTCTGGCGGGTCGAGCCGGAATCGCCGCCGTCCTGGCGGGCCGCCGACTGCAGCACGGCGATCAGGAACTTGCCGTCCGGCGTCATCGACATGCCTTCGAGGCCCTGGTTGTTCTGGCGGCCGATCTCGGGGTCCTTCGGATCGGGCTCGGCCGCGCCCGGGCCAGGATTGTCGGAAGCGAAGTTCGGCTTGCCGTGCCGGATCGGCACCAGCGCGGCCGGCGGCTGGGTCGCCGACATCAGGCGGCCTTCGGCCGAGAAGCGGTAAATGTTCKGGCCATATTCGTCGGAGATGAACATCGTGCCGTCCGCCAGGCGCACGATCGCCTCGTCGTCCAGCGAAAGCTTGCCGTTGTCGGCCTGCGGCAGGATCGGCATGTCGCCGGCGGCTTCGCGCACGCCGTTCAGCGGATCAAGCCCGGTGGCGTCGGCGCCCTTGTCGTCGGTCAAGAGCATCGTGTCGGCAAGTGTCGCCTTGACGCCGGTCTGTTCCTGCCCTGCGGCGGGCGCGGCACCTGGAGCGGTCGGGATCAGCTCGATGGCGATGGTGTTGAGGCGCGGGCGATAATCGGTGGTGCCGACGACGTTGTAGCCGCGGTCCGGCAGCAGCCAGAGCGAGCCCTTGTAGCTGGCGCCGTCGCGCGCCCAGGACTTGGCGTCGATCGACATGCCGGAACCCGAACCGAACGTCTCGCCGAACTTGTCCTTCTGGCTGGCCGGAATGCGGCCGACGCCGACGAGCCCCTTGTTGACATAGGCGACGCCGTCGGCGAATGCCGGGGTCAGCGTGGTGAACAGGGCAAGTGCCGCGCCGAGCGCGACGGTTCGGTTGAGACGTTTCATCGATATCCCCTTCGTGACGAGCAGAGCGGCTATTGGCTCAAAAGGGCGCGGCATCGACGATGCGGGCAGCCCTTGCCGTCGAGCGGTCTAGGACGTGAACGTGATGGTTGCGTGACAGTTTCCTTCTCCCACAAGGGGAGAAGGGAAAGCTCCGCCTCAATCGCTCTCTCTTGCGACCAGCTCCAGCGGCCAGACCTCGCGGATGATGCGTGTGCCTTCGGGGCCGGCGAAGGCGGGAAGCGAGGCGAGCAGCATCTCGGCCAGACGCCGTCCCATCGGCTCCAGCGATGGACGGAAGGCCGTCAGCGCCGGCGAGAAATAGCGGCAGAGCGGCGTGTCGACGATGACGATCACCGCGATGTCGTGGCCGGGCCTGATGCCCATCTCGGCCAGTGCCTTGCAGCCGCCGAGCGCCATTGCGTCATTGTTGAAGATGATGGCTGTCGGCCGGTCCTTGGAGAGCATGACGCGCGGCGTCACCTGATAGCCGCCGGTCTCGTTGATGAAGCCGTCGGCGATCATGCCGGGGTCGACTTCGATGCCGTGCCGCTTCAGAGCCTTGCGGTAGCCGTCGAGGAACAGGTAGCCGAAGTTGAGATCGAGCGAAGGGCGGATGGCGGCAATGCGGCGGTGACCGCGCGCGACCAGCCGGTCGACGRCTTCCTCACCCGCCCTCTCGAAATCGATATCGAGCGAAGGATAGGCGTCGCCACCGGATAGACTTCGGCCAAGCGTGGCGAAGGGAAATCCGGCCTTGCTGAGATAGTCGATCCGATCGTCTTCCCGCCGCGTATTGGCCAACACGACCGCGTCGGCCCGGCGCGTCTCAACCACGCGGCGCAGCCTCTCCGGCTGATATTGGCCGGGCTCGCCCATGACGACCATCAGATCCAGGTCATGCTCGGCGAGCCGCGCCTGCAGACCGGTCAGGAACGGGATGAAGAACGGCTCGCCATATTGCTGATCGCCGGGATGCGGTTGCAGCATGAAGGCGATAGAATGGGTGGCGCCTTTCCTCAGGCTGCGGCCCGACTGGTTGGGCGAATAGTTCAGCTTCCTGGCCGCCTCCAGCACGCGCTGGCGCGTCTCGGCATTGACATCGGCGCGACCGTTCAGCGCGCGCGACACGGTGCCGATCGAAATGTTCAGATGACGCGCGAGATCGTGGATGCTGGACGCCAAGGCCGGTTCTCCCCCTGTCTTCGCTAGCACCGGCCGCCCTTCAGRCCAAGCAGTGGATGTCGATTTTCGCGAGCGGGTGATTGACATTTTAAGGCATCGGGTGTGTTCTCGTAAACGTTTACGGAAAAACGTTTACGGTGATGCCGGAAATGCCGTGACACTCGGACTGGAGGGGCCGAGCGAGGAGGAGCGCTGGATGATGAAGGTCGTCCTGGTCGGGTGCGGAGCCATGAGCAGGCAGTGGCTCGATGCCGCAAGGCAGATCGACGGGCTCGCGATTGCCGGCCTTGTCGATCTCGACGCCGACCGAGCGCAGACGAGGGCGCGCGAATACGATCTCAGCAACGCCGTCATCGGAACCAGCGTTGAAGCCGTGCTCGACGAGACGAAGCCCGACGCCGTGTTCGATGTTGTGGTTCCAGCGGCCCGCCGCGAGGTGGCGCTTTCGGCCTTTGCCCATCATTGCCACCTGCTCACTGAGAAGCCGTTGGCCGACAGCCCCGAGAATGCGCTGGCCATTATCGATGCGGCACGCCGCGCCGGCCGCATCCATGCGGTCGTGYAGAATCGGCGCTATGTCGCCAATGTCCGGCGGATCAGGCGGTTTCTGGACTCGGGCGCCATCGGTCAGCCGACCAGCATCYATGCCGATTTCTTCATCGCGCCGCATTTCGGCGGCTTTCGCGAGGAGATGCGCCACGTGCTGTTGCTCGACATGGCGATCCACACCTTCGACGCCGCGCGCTACATGGTCGCCGGCGAGCCGGCCAGCGTCTATTGCCAGGAATGGGAGCCGGCCAATTCCTGGTACCGGCAGGGCTCGTCGGCCAGCGCCGTTTTCGACCTCGGCGGCGGCAAGGTTTTCACCTATGCCGGCTCCTGGTGCGCCGACGGCTTCCGCACGAGTTGGGAGGGCAGTTGGCGCATCGTCGCCGAGCGCGGCAGCCTGTTGTGGGACGGCCATGACGGGCTGAAGGCGGAGGTGGTTGCGTCCGGCCGCGACGGCATCATCGACAAGACGGAAGCCATCGAGGTGCCGGCGCTCGACCCGGCCGACCGCGTCGGCGGCCATCTCGGCATCATCCAGGATTTCATGCGCGCGATCGAGACCGGCACCGAGCCGGAGACCCGCGGCGCCGACAACATCAAAAGCCTCGCCATGGTCTTCGGCGCGATCGAGAGCGCGGAGAGCGGGCGGCGCGTGGCAATCGCCAAGGAAGCACAATGATGCCAAACCCGCTTCTCGATATCAGGATCGGCACCATGGTGCGGGCCAATCTCGACGATCCGGCCGCCTATGTCAGAGRGATCCTGCCGCTCGGCTTCGAGAGCATCCAGCCTTTCTTCTGGCAGACGCTGGGCGGCAAGGACCTGAAGCGCCTGGCGGGCGAAGTCCGCGAAGCGATCGGCGATGCCGACGTCACCGTGTCGTCGATCGGCGTGTTCGGCAATCCGCTGGAAGGCGGCGAGGTCGATCGCGGCGTACTCCAAGCCTGGGAGACGGTGATCGACAACGCGCATCTGTTCGGCACGTCCATGGTCTGCGGCTTCACCGGCCGCCTGCGCGGCAAGAAGCTGACCGACAGCCTGCCGCGCTTCCGCGAGGTGTGGGGACCGCTGGCCAGACGTGCCGCCGACAAGGGCGTGCGCATTGCGTTCGAGAACTGCGCCATGGACGGCAACTGGGCGAGCGGCGACTGGAACATCGCGCATAACCCGGACGCCTGGGAGCTGATGTTCAACGAGTTGCCCAACGACAATCTCGGGCTCGAATGGGAGCCCTGCCACCAGCTCGTCTACCTCATCGACCCGATCCCGCAGATCCGCAAATGGGCGCCGCGCATCTTCCACGTCCACGGCAAGGACGCGACCGTGCGCTGGGACGTGATCCGCGAGCATGGCGTGTTCGGACGCCTGCCTTTCGTGCAGATGCGCACGCCGGGTTTCGGCGACAGCGACTGGACGCGGGTGATCAGCGAGTTGCGGCTGRCTGGCTACAAGGGCGCCATCGACATCGAGGGCTGGCACGACCCGGTCTATCGCGGCGATCTGGAGATCACCGGCCAGGCGCGGGCGCTGGATTATCTGAAGCAATGCCGGGGAGGGAACAGCTACCTGCCCAATCCGGTCTGAGTGCCGGCCGGCGGGAGGAGCYGGCCCATCCAAATCATTGTCGAAAACCCTTGATCGCGAGGGACCAAAAGGGAGGAACGTGCATGAGCATCACGACCAGAAGGACTGTTCTGCGCTCGACCGTCGTGGCGGCCGCCACGGCGCTCTGCGCCTCGATCTCCACTCTGCCGGCACAGGCGCTTGACGCGCAATGGTGCAAGGACGTGCATATCCGCTTCTTCGTCGGCGGCGCCGAGGGCGACGCCTTCGGCACCATCGTCTACAATGGCGCCAAGCAGGCAGCGGCCGATCTCGGGCCGAAGGTCGACTACATCTTTTCCGGTTGGGACGTCGAAAAGATGGTGCAGCAGTTGCGCGAGGCGGTCGCCGTCAAGCCCCAGGGCATCGCCATGATGGGCCATCCGGGCGACGCGGCGATCATGCCGCTGGCCGAACAGGCGCATAGGGAYGGCATCAAGATGATGTACCAGAACGTGCCGGTGCCGACCGTGGTGGCGGCGTTCGGGGGCGGTTATGTCGGCGCGCAGCAGGAGCAGCAGGGGCGCGCGCTCGGCGCCGAGGCGTTCAAGCTGGCCGGGCTGAAGGCCGGCGACAAGGCGATCATGATCGGCCCGTTCGAGAACGAGAGCCGCGGCGCGCGCGAGCGCGGGACGGTCGCCGCGCTGAAGGAGGCCGGCGTCGATGTCATTCAGATCAATTCACAAACCGAATGGGCAGCCGATCCCAATCTCGCGATCCCGCCGATCACTGCCGCGCTGCTCAACAATCCCGGCGTCAAGGCGGTCGGTTATCCCGGCGGCCAGATGCTCGGCAATGTCGCCACCTACATGCAGGCGGYGGGCAGGAAGCCTGGCGACATCTTCAATTTCGGCTTCGACACCAGCCCGCAGATCGTCGAGGCCTTCAAGGGCGGCTGGGTGCAACTGACGGCCGACCAGCAGCCGTTCCTGCAGGGCTACCTGCCCATCTTGAGCCTCTGCCAGCAGGTGGTGCTGGGGCTGGCCCCGATGAATGTGGACACCGGCGCCGGCTTCGTCACGCCGCAGAACTATGAGATCGTCTCAGAGCTCGCCAAGCAGGCACTGCGCTGACCTCCCAGGCCGCCGGCCGGACCCAACCCGGCCGGCGGGACCGCTGGCAGACAGAGGCTGGCAGAACAGGCAATTCAAGCGAGGATCGCATGAGCGAACGCATCATCGAACTGCGYGACATCAAGAAATCCTACGGCCAGGTCTATGCGCTGGGCGGCGTCAACCTCAGCGTTGATCGTGGCGAGGTTGTCGGGCTGATCGGCGACAACGGCGCCGGCAAGTCGACGCTGATCAAGATCCTGTCCGGCGTGGTCAAGCCGACCAGCGGCGAGATCCTGGTGCGCGGCAAGCCGGTCAGCGGATGGAGCGCGGCGCGCTCGCGCGACGCCGGCATCGAGACCGTATTTCAGGATCGCGCTTTGGCCGTGCAGCAGACGATCGTGCGCAACATCTTCATGGGCCGCGAGCTCACCAGCTTTCTCGGCTGGCTGAAGGTCGRCAAGGAGATCGAGGAGGCGAGCCGGCTGATGCGCGAGATCGRCTTCACCTCGAAGGTCTTCACGCCGCACTCGATCGTCGGCCAGCTTTCGGGCGGCGAGCGGCAGGGCGTGRCCATCGCGCGCGCCATCTACAAGCAGGCTGAGCTGAYCATCCTCGACGAGCCGACGACCGCGCTGTCGCTGACCGAGACCGCCAAGGTGTTCCACTTTGTGCGCCAGGTGCGGGCGAGCGGCCGCTCGATCCTGTTCATCGGCCACAACATCCACCATGTCTTCGACATCGCCGACCGTTTCGTGGTGCTCGACCGCGGCAAGGTGGCGCTGACCGCCGACCGCACCGAGGTCAAGTCGGCCGAAGACCTCATCAACTTCATGGAAGACGTGGCGCATYCCGGCGGCTTGCCCGGGCTGCACGAGGACGCGGAGCAGAGAGCCTGATGAGCAAAGCCATGGAACCCGATCTGGAGACTCCTCTGGGAAGGACAAGTGGCCAGGCCACCAAGGAATGGAGCCATCCGTCCAATCACTRGCTGCGCGGCTTCGTCCTCGACAACCGCGCAGCGCTCGGCACGCTCGCGGTGTTCATCGTGATGATGGCGGTCTTCATGATCGCCAACCCAACCGTCTTCACCACCTGGTATCTCTATAGCTCGGTGCTGACGACGCTTCCCGTGGCGCTGTTCGTGGTGGTGCCGCTGGTCTTCGTCGTCACCTGCGGCGAGATCGACCTGTCGTTCCCGGCGACGWTGGGTTTCGCCTCCTGGGTCTTCGCGCTGGTGGTGCAGGCCGGCTACGATCCGTTCGTCGGCATCGCGGCCGCGCTCGTCACCGGCACGCTGCTCGGCTTCCTGGTCGGTTCGCTGGTCGTCTATGGCKGGCTGTCGTCGCTGATCGCCACGCTCGGCATGAACTTCCTGCTGCGCGGCCTRATCCAGATCATCAACGAGGGCAAGTCGACGGCGCTGACCAATCTGGCCGACAGCGCAGCCTACAGGATCTTCTCCAGCCAAATCTGGGGCATTCCGGTGCAGATCTTCTGGGCGATCGCCTTCGTCGTGTTCTCGGCGCTGCTCTTCAACCGGCACCGCTTTGGCGCGCAGGTGAAGGTGGTCGGCGATAACCCCGACAGCGCCAAACAGATGGGCATCGACGTCAAGTGGGTGCGGGTGAAGGTGTTCGTCTTCGTCGGTATCGGCGCCGCCATCGCCGGCACCTTCTCGGTGATGATCAACTTCACCTGGTGGCCGACGGCGGGCGACGGCTATCTTTTGCCCGTGCTGGCCTCGGTGTTCGTCGGCGGCACGCCGACCTGGGGCGGCATCGGCACCGTCGTCGGCGGCGCGATCGGCGCGGTCACGGTGTCGTTCATCCAAACCGGCGTCGTGGCAGCGGGCCTTAGCGGCTTCTACGTCCAGTTCTTCAACGGGCTGATCATCATCCTGTCGCTGCTCGGCCATAAGTGGAACCAGGCAAGGTACAGGTGAGGAGGGTCACACCGGCGCGACAAACCCGTCCAGCACGCGCTTTTGCCCAGCCTTGTCGAAATCGATGGTGAGCTTGTTGCCGTCGATGGCCGCGATGTTGCCGTTGCCGAATTTCTGGTGGAAGACGCGGTCGCCGACATTGAAGGCGGACGGCGTGTCGGCGACGGATTTGGCGACCAGTTCGCCCTCGATGGTGCGGCCTTTCACCGAGGTGCGGCCGGCGCCGTAGCCTGAGTCGGTTTCGCCATAGCCGATGCGCTCGACCTGGTGGCCGGAGCGGGTGCCCCAGTTGCGGTCGGTCGCCTCGGTGCGGTTGGCCTGCGCGCGCTGCCAGCCGGGCGTAGCATAGGTGTTGGAGAAGCTGCCCTGGTCCTTGGCGCCGATATTGTCGAAGCGCGAGGCGCCATAGGGGTTTTGCCGGCCGCCACCGCCGCCGCGCCCGGAGGCGAATGAGCCGCCGCCATAGGGATTGCCGTAGCCGCCATAGGAGTTGCCGCCGTCCGCGACGTCGACATGGGTTTCCGGCAGTTCATCGAGGAAGCGCGACGGGATCGTCGATTGCCACAGGCCGTGGATCAGGCGGTTCGAGACGAACCAGATGTGCAGGTTCTTTTTCGCCCGCGTCAGGCCGACATAGGCGAGCCGGCGCTCTTCCTCCAGGCCGGAGCGGCCGCCTTCATCCAGCGCGCGCTGGTGCGGGAACAGGCCTTCCTCCCAGCCGGGGAGGAAGACGGTCTCGAATTCGAGGCCCTTGGCCGAATGCAGCGTCATGATCGAGACGGCATCCTGTTCGGCATTCTGCTCGGCATCCATGACGAGAGCGACATGCTCTAGGAAGGAGCGCAGCGATTCATACTCCTCCATGGAGCGGATCAGTTCCTTGAGGTTCTCCAGCCGGCCAGGCGAATCCGCCGAGCGGTCGTTCTTCCACATGTCGGTGTAGCCGCTCTCCTCCAGGATGGTCTCGGCGAGCTCGGTGTGCGGGGTGGTTTCCAGCGCCTTCTGCCAGCGCTCGAAATTGGCGGCGACCTCACGCAATGCCGCGCGCGGCTTCGGCTTGAGCTCGTCGCTTTCGGCAAGCGTGGCGGCGGCCTCCAGCATCGGGACGCGCATGGCGCGCGCCGTGTCGTGGATCTGGCGGATGGTGGCCTCGCCAAGCCCACRCTTCGGCACGTTGACGATACGCTCGAAGGCGAGGTCGTCGCCGCCGTTGGCGACGACGCGGAAGAAGGCCAGCGCATCGCGGATTTCCAAGCGCTCGTAGAAACGCGGGCCGCCGATGACGCGGTAGTTGAGGCCCAGCGTGATGAAGCGGTCTTCGAAGGCGCGCATCTGGAAGGACGCGCGCACCAGAATCGCCATGTCGTTCAGATTGTGCTTCTGCCGCTGATAGGCCTCGATGGCGTCGCCGATGGCCCTGGCCTCTTCCTCCGAATCCCAGGCGGCATGGACATGCACCTTGTCGTCCTCGGGGTCGTCGCGATCGGTGAACAGCGTCTTGCCGAAGCGGCCCTCATTGTGGGCGATGAGGTGAGAGGCGGCGCCCAGGATGTGCGCGGTGGAGCGGTAGTTGCGCTCCAGGCGGATGATGGTGGCGCCCGGGAAATCCTTGTCGAAGCGCAGGATGTTGTCGACCTCGGCGCCGCGCCAGCCATAGATCGACTGGTCGTCGTCGCCGACGCAGCAAATATTTACGCTCACGGGCTGTTCCGCGCCTGCCGGCGCGGGCCCTCCGCTAGGGCCTCGCAATGGCTCGGACGCCCGGTCGGGCTTGCGGCCTTCGGCCGAATGCGAACTCGCAGAGCGTCCCGCATTTGGCCGCTGCGCCAGAAGCCTTAGCCACATGTATTGCGCGGTGTTGGTGTCCTGGTACTCGTCGACCAGGATGTATTTGAACTTGCGGTGATACTCCTTCAGCACGTCCGAATAGGCGCGGAAGATGCGGATCGGGTGATAGAGCAGGTCGCCGAAGTCGCAGGAGTTCAGCGTCTGCAGCCGTTCCTGATAGGCTTTGTAGAGCTGGCGGCCCTTGCCGTTGCCGAAGCTGCGCGCATCGCCTTCCGGAATCTCATCGGGGCCGAGGCCCTTGTTCTTCCAGTTGTCGAGCATCTGGGCGAAGGTCTTGGCCGGCCAGCGCTTGTCGTCCAGCCCTTCGGCCTGGATCAGCTGCTTGATCAGCCGCACCACGTCGTCGGTGTCGAGAATGGTGAAATCGGATTTCAGCCCGGCAAGCTCGGCGTGACGGCGCAGAAGCTTGACGCCGATCGAGTGGAAAGTGCCGAGCCAGGGCATGCCTTCGACATTGCCTTCACCGATCAGGTGGCCGATGCGCTGCTTCATCTCGCGCGCGGCCTTGTTGGTGAAGGTGACGRCCAGGATCTGCGAGGGGAAGGCCCTGCCGGTGGCAAGGATGTGGGCTATGCGCGTGGTGAGCACCCGCGTCTTGCCGGTGCCGGCGCCGGCCAGCACCAGAACCGGGCCTTCGGTCGTTTCGACGGCGAGCCGCTGTTCCGGGTTCAGGCCCTTCAGATAATCGGGYGCGCCGTTCTGGCCGCTGCGGGCGGCCATGGCGCGCGCGGCTATGCCGGATGGGGCCGCCGCGGGCCGCGCATTCGGTTCATCGAAAAAAGGCATGTCCTCGGAAAAGCCCGACATCGCTCCCGAATGTAGTGATTCGGGAGCGAAAGACCAGAACTGTCTACGTTTTGTTCTAGTTTCGCGTGTCCGGCCCCAACTTGACAGCCGGAGCGGGTGAGGGAAAGCTGCCGGCAGGGCAGGGATTGCCGTCCCCGGAAGACGCCGTAAGCGCGCAACAGTCGAAGGAGCACCGTCTTGGCTGTCACCATCACCTCCCTCGTCCTCTTCCTCATCGGTCTCATTCTCGGCGGCGGCGGCATCTGGCTYGCGGTGCTGGGAGGCAGCTGGTACTATCTGATCGCCGGCCTGGTCTTCCTGATCACCGCCTGGCTGCTTTTCAGGCGCCGGTCGACCTCGCTCTGGCTCTATGCGCTGTTCGTGCTCGCCACTCTGTGCTGGGCGGTCTGGGAAATCGGCTTCGACTGGTGGCAGCTCGGTCCGCGCGGCGGCGTCATCGTGCTCGTGGCGCTTTGGCTTTTGACGCCATGGGCAAGGCGAGGTCTGCGGGGGCCGGACGGACGCGCGCCGCTGATCCTGGCCGTGCTCGCCTCGCTGGCGGTCGCCGGCTATTCGATGACCGCCGATCCTCACGACGTCGGCGGCACGCTCGGCACCGAAAAGGTGGCGGCGGCGGCCAATCTCGGCGGCGACATGCCGGCCGGCGAGTGGCACTTCTACGGCCGCACGCCTTTCGGGCAGCGCTATTCGCCACTCGACCAGATCACGCCGGACAATGTCGCCAAGCTGCAGCCGGCCTGGACCTATCGCACCGGCGACGTGAAGGGTCCCGACGACATCGGCGAAACGACCTATCAGGTGACGCCGCTAAAGGTGGGCGATGCGCTCTTCATCTGCACACCGCATAATTTCGCCATCGCCATCGATGCCGCGAGCGGCAAGGAAAAATGGCGCTACGATCCGAAGATCAAGCTCGACAACAACCGCCAGCACCAGACCTGCCGCGGCGTGTCCTACTATGCCGACGCCAAGATCGCCGCCGGCCAGCCCTGCGCGCAGCGCGTCTACCTGCCGACGTCGGACGCCCGCCTGATCGCGCTCGACGCCGCGAACGGGCAGGTGTGCCCATCCTTCGCCGAGGGTGGCACGCTGAACCTGATGGCCAACATGCCCTATCCGAAGTCCGGCTATTACTATTCGACCTCGGCGCCGCTTATCGTCGCCGGCAAGATCATCGTCGGCGGCGCGGTCAACGACAATTACTCGACCGAGGAGCCGTCCGGCGTCATCCGCGCCTTCGACGTCGACACCGGCGCGCTGCTGTGGAACTGGGATTCCGGCAATCCGGATGTGACGACGCCGCTGCCMGCCGGGCAAACCTACACCCACAACTCGCCCAACATGTGGTCGACGGCGAGCGCCGACGAGAAGCTCGGACTGCTTTACGTGCCGCTCGGCAACCAGACGCCGGACCAGCTCGGCATGGGCCGCAGCGCCAATGTCGAGAAGTTCTCGTCCTCGATCACCGCGCTCGATCTCAACACCGGGCAATTGCGCTGGGTGCGGCAGACCGTGCATCACGATCTGTGGGACATGGACGTGCCGGCGCAGCCGTCGCTGGTCGACATCACGACGGCGAACGGCGTCGTGCCGGCGCTGGTCGGGCCGACCAAGCAGGGCGACCTCTACGTGCTCGACCGGCGCACCGGCGAGCCGATCATTCCGGTGAAGGAAGTGCCGGCGCCCGGCGGCGCGATCGAGGGCGACCAGGCCTCGGCGACGCAACCGGCCTCTGATCTCTCCTTCAATCCGAAACCGCTGACCGACGCCGACATGTGGGGCATCACCATGTTCGACCAGCTGGCGTGCCGGATYGAACTGAAGCGACTGCGCTATGAGGGGCGCTACACGCCGCCCTCGCTGCAGGGCTCGCTGGTTTATCCGGGCAATTTCGGCGTCTTCAACTGGGGCGGCGTCGCGGTCGACCCGGTGCGGCAGGTGATGTTCGGCATGCCGACCTACCTGGCGTTCACGTCCAAGCTGGTCCCGCGCGCGGACGTGCCGCCGCCGGGCGACACCAAGGGCAGCGAGCAGGGACTGAACCGCAACGAGGGCGCGCCTTACGCGGTGGTGATGGGGCCGTTCCTGTCGCCGCTCGGCATCCCCTGCCAGGCGCCGCCCTGGGGCTATGTCGCCGGCGTCGACCTCAAGACGGGCAACATCGCCTACAAGCACCGCAACGGCACGGTCTACGACATGACGCCGCTGCCGCTGCCGCTCAAGGTCGGCGTTCCGGGCATTGGCGGGCCGATGATCACGGCGGGCGGCGTCGCTTTCCTGGGCGCGGCGGTCGACGACTATCTGCGCGCCTACGACCTCACCACCGGCCGGCAGCTCTGGCAGGCGCGGCTGCCGGCCGGCGGCCAGGCGACGCCGATGACCTATACGGTCGCCGACGGCCGCCAGTTCGTCGTCATCGTCGCCGGCGGGCATGGCTCGGTCGGCACCAAGCCGGGTGACTACGTGATGGCCTATACGCTGCCCAAATAAATTCAGGTGGGGCCGGTCTGCAAACGGTGGTTTCTTGCGCTTCCGGCCCCATAAGCGTCCAGCCATTTGTTCCGCATATGCTGGAGATCGGCCGAAGCCTCCGCGACGTCGTCATCCACGGGCGGAGCGACGCGAAGCGGAGCGAAGACCCGAGGATCCATTCCGTTACATCGACCGAAGGGTGCAGCGGTGCGGAAATTCTGGACCGTCGCAACGCCTCGGCGTCACGGCATGGATCCTCGGGTCTGCGCCGCGTCGCTTCGCTCCTTGCTCCGCCCGTGGATGACGACGGCGCGGAGGTTTCAGCTATGCAACAGCAACAGCCTGTCGGACGGCCTGCCGGTTTGCGGCGCCGCCAATCTCCTGGTTATGCATCAGCGCGAAAATCTCGCYGAAGGGCGCCGGACGGCCGAGCAGGAAACCTTGCGCCTCGTTRCAGCCTTCGGCGCGCAGGATCGACAATTGGCTGTGCGTCTCGACGCCTTCGGCAAGCACCGGGATGTGCAGGCTCTGGCCGAGCGCCAGGACGGCGCGGATGATGGCCTTGGCCTGCGGGCTGGTTTCGACCTCGGACATGAAAGAACGATCGAGCTTGATCTTGTCGAACGGGAAGGCGCGCAGCGTCTCCAGCGAGGAATAACCGGTGCCGAAATCGTCGATGGCGATGGTGACCCCCAGCGCCTTGATCCGCCGCAGGATGTTCAAGGTGCGGATCTTGTCGGCGATGATGGTGGTTTCGGTGATCTCGAGCTCCAGCCGRCTCGGCTTGAGCCCGGTCTCGAGCAGGATCTCGTGGACGAGCTTCGGCAGGTCGGCATGAGCGAACTGGACCGGAGAGAGATTGACCGCGACCTTGTAAGGATGATCCCAAGAGGCGGCCTTGGCGCAGGCGGTGCGCAGCACCCATTCGCCGAGCGGCAGGATGAGCCCGTTCTCCTCGGCCAGCGGAATGAACTCGGCCGGGGAAATGTTGCCCCTGGTCGGATGCTTCCAGCGCAGCAGCGCCTCATAGCCGCGGATGTCGCCGGTCGAGACCGACGTCTGGACCTGATAGTGCAGGTCGAGCTGGCTGTTCTCGACAGCGTCGCGCAGGTCGTTGGCTAAAGTCCGGTTGGCACGGATGGCCTCGTCCATGGCCTGCTCATAGAAGCAGACGTTCTGCGTTATGTTCGCCTTGGCGCGATACATGGCGAGGTCGGCATTGTTGACCAGCGTCTCGCGGTTGTGCGCGTCATTGGGGTAGATGGCGACGCCGAGGCTGGCGCCGGTGGCGGTCTCGATATCGCCGATCCTGACCGGCGCGAAGAGCGCCGCTTCAAGGCGCGAAATGAAATCGACAAGGTCCGATTGGCTCTTCATACGCTTGACGCCGGCGAACTCGTCGCCGCCGAGACGGGCGACGAATTCGCCTTCCTGCAGCAGCGCGCCCATGCGCTCGGCCAGATCCTTCAAGGTCTGGTCGCCGGCGCCATGACCCCAGATGTCGTTGATCTCCTTGAAGCGGTTGAGATCGATGCCGACCACCGCGACCTTGCCGCCAAGTTCGCCGGCGCGGTCGATCTCGCGGTCGAGATGATCGTTGAAGTTGGCGCGGTTGGGCAGGCCGGTCAGCGTGTCGTTCATCGCCAGATGATGCAGGCGTTGAAAGGCCTCCGTGCGCGTCCGGTCGTCGATCAGATAGCTGGCAAGGCCTGTGCCGATGATGATCAGGCCGGCAACGGCGACGCCGAGCCCCATCGCATGCAAGGCCAGCGAATCGGTGGCGGCCCCGCGCGTCACCAACGGCGTCACCTGCACCGCCGCCATTGCGGTGAAATGCAGGCTGACGATGGCCAGCACCAGGACGGCCGCGGCCCAATAGTTGCGGCCGGACAACCGTTCGTTCAGGGCGACGCTGACGGCGAGGCAGGCAAAGACCACGGAGAGCAGGACAGAGGCGGCAATATAGGTCGTGTTCCATTCGACGATGCCGTCGACATGATAGGYGGCCATGCCGGTGTAGTGCATGCCGGAAATCGCCAGGCCGACGATGACGCCTCCGACGATCGGGGCACTGCGCGGAGCGTGGGTCGTCGCCGCGATGAAGCCGGCGGCCGTGCCAGTGATGGYAATGAAGAGCGAGGCGATCGTCAGCACCGGGTCGAAGGTGATCKSGGCGCCGGGATYGTAAGCCAGCATGGCGATGAAATGCGTGCACCAGATCGATGATCCGGCGCAGACCGAGGTCAGGAAATGCCAGCCGACCTGCTGCAGCCCCTCGGCCTCATGCGCCCGCAGGAAGAGCCTGATGGTCGCCCAGCAGCCCGCAGCGCAGACCAGCGCCGCGACGAGGACGAGCCATAAATTATGGTCGACCGTCACGCAGGAGATGACGCGCATCATGGCCGGATAGCCCTCTATGTTTTCGGAGGTGCCGGACCTTCTTGCCTCATCAAGCGGCCGCCCGGCGTCCGTCAGCGCGAACGGCCGATTGCCATATCCGGGCGAGGGGTTTGACACAGGCGATGAAAGGCAGCCGCCCCCAATGCGGATACCGATAGTTCAATCAGCACAATCGTATGCAACTTCTAATAGGTGGTTAATGGCAATTAACGGGAGCCTCGGAAGCCATGAGCATGGTTTCCGGAGCATGTACGGTAGTTCTAAAATATCGATATTCCTGGTCGCGCCCGGTGGATTTCCCGTGCGATCCGCCTCCGGACGCAGGCAATCAGTCTGGTCGCCGAATGGGCTGATCCGGCAAGACCGGTGCGGAATGCCTTAGAGTCCGAGATGGCCCCGCAGGCTGGGCACCTGGTCCAGCACCTGATTGGTCAGGTCAGGCCCGGCGGCGGCCTCGGCCTGCTTGATCAGGGTCTCGCCGGCCTGACGGATTTGCGCCATGTCGAGGCCAGAGGCCTTGAGGGCGGCGACGCCGTTGATCAGGGCGCCGRCCTTTTCGCCGAGCACGCCGCCAAGCGCCCCTTGCAGCGACGACAAAAGGCCGCCGCCCGAATTGGCCGCGCCGGCGGCCATCACGTCATATTTCTGGGCCAGCGCGCCGGCGCCGGGGATCTGGTCGAAGAAGGATGAAACGCTGGTGCCTTCCGCCTCGTGCTCCAGCACGGAAAAGATGGTGCCGACAACCTTCTCGGTGGTCGGCTCGTCGAGGCCGGCCTTCGAGGCAACGGTGTTGATGATGTCCTGGACGTTCATGGGATTCCCCTTTCGTCGTTCGGATCAAAGCCGCCTGGGCAGCTTCGACGCCTAATGTGACAGCACCATCAAGGCTTTCGGAAATGACCAAAATGTGATGGGCGAACCGAAGCTCTCCGAATCGTCATCCGCGCGTGCTGGACCGTATGGATCTTGACCCTATCTTGCGCGTCGATCCGCGGAATCGTCCCCCATTGTCGTCGAGGAGAGCCATGACCGAACCCGTTGCCAAGCCCGTCACTATGCAGCCTGTCATCACGCAGGCGATGATCGATGCCTATGACGAATACACCCATCTGACGCTCGACCGCCGCCGCTTCATGGAGCAACTGACGAAGCTGGCGGGCTCGGGCGCCGCGGCGGCCGCGATCGCTCCGATGCTGGCGGCCAACTCGGCCCAGGCGGCGATCGTCGCCGAGGACGACAGCCGCGTTAAGGGCGAGGACATCACATATCCCGGCTCGAGCGGTGAGATGAAAGCCTATCTGGTCAAGCCGGCCGACCAGCAGGGCAAGCTCGGCACCGTCATCGTCATCCACGAGAACCGGGGACTGAACCCGCATATCCGCGATGTCACCCGGCGCGTGACGCTGGAGGGATTCGTCGCGCTGGCGCCGGACTTCCTGTCGCCGCTTGGCGGCACGCCTTCCGACGAGGACAAGGCACGCGACATGTTCAGCAAGCTCGATGCTGCTCAGGTCGCGGCCGACGGCGTGGCGACGGTCGCCTACCTCAAGAGCCTCAAGGACGGCAACGGCAAGGTCGGGGCGGTCGGCTTCTGCTGGGGCGGCGGCGCGGTCAACCAGCTTGCCGTCCATGCGCCCGACCTCAGCGCCGGCGTCGCCTATTACGGCATGCAGCCCAGGGCCGAGGACGCCGCGAAGATCAAGGCGCCGCTGCTCCTTCATTATGCCGGGCTCGATACGCGCACCAATGCCGGCATCGATGCCTATAAGAAGGCCTTGGACGCCGCGCATGTCGAATACAAGGTCTATGTCTATGAGGGCGCCAACCACGCCTTCAACAACGACACGTCGGCCGCGCGCTATGACAAGAAGGCCGCCGATCTCGCCTGGGGCCGGACGGTGGCGTTTCTCAAAGAGAAGCTCGCCTAGTCGAACAATTCACGCATTTGCCGCCGGCTTATGCATGGCAACGCCGGTGATCACCAGAGCGACGCCAAGGCAGTCGGTGACGCCCGGCACCTGGCGCAGTACGATCACGCCGATCAGCGTTGCCGTGAGCGGCAGCAGAGACAGCATCAGAGCGAAGCTCGCGCGCGGCAGGCGCGCCATGGCGAGCTGGTCGCAGATATAGGGGATGACTGAGGAGCAGACGCCGACGCCGATCGCAGCCGCGAGCAGTTGCGGCGATGAGAAGGCAGGCTGCGCCTCGCGAAAGCCGACGGGCAATACGACGAGGAATGCGACCGTCATCGCGGCGCCGAGGCCGGCGATGCCGAGGCCTGCCTGCGCGACGCGGTGACCGATCACGATGTAGCCGACGAACAGGGCGCCATTCAAAAACGCCCAGAACAGGCCGACCGGATCGCTCGACCATTTCACGTCGATGAGAAGCAATGTGCCGGCGACGGCAACAGCGAGCGCCGCAAAGTTGCGCCGGCTGCGCAGGCCGACCAGCGCGACGGCGATCGTGCCGACGA
Source organism: Mesorhizobium sp. LCM 4576 (assembly GCF_001854815.1). NCBI lineage: Bacteria > Pseudomonadati > Pseudomonadota > Alphaproteobacteria > Hyphomicrobiales > Phyllobacteriaceae > Mesorhizobium > Mesorhizobium sp. LCM 4576. The sequence continues at coordinate 150,352 of NZ_MDDT01000016.1, read as the reverse complement.
ATTCGATCGCCGCCACCAGCGAGATGGGCAGGCGGTCGAGCGCCAGATAGAACGAGCAGTTCATCACCGCCAGGCAGATGCCGAAGGCCAGCAGCAGCAGTCGCCGGTCGCGATCGGCGCGCGCGAAGACGCGCCAGGGCTTGGTCAAAGGGGCGAAGATGAGGGCGGCGGTGGCGATGCGCAGCCAAGCCATGCCGAGCACGCCGACCTGAGCGAAGAGCAGCACGGCGAAGGCCGGCCCGAGATAATGGAACACGGCGCTGACGCAGAACCAGACGTGCGGCGGCAACGCGTCGGCCATTCCGGCAAGTGCGGTGGGGCCGGCGGAGCGCGCTTCGGTATCACCGCTGGCCGGGTTTGCAGTTGGAATTTGCGTTTGAGCTTTCATGCGGGCATTATCGCAGGCGAAACCCGCCGACTATATAGGCAATGAATGGCCAGGTGGCGCTTCGGCTTTGTGATGGAAGAAATTCGGCTTGAAAAACCTTCGAAGTGAAAATGTCGACCTGGACGCGATCGATCTGAAGGTCCTGCGGCTCCTGGAAAAGGATGCGCGCATCAGCACGGCGGAGCTGGCGCGCGCCGTCGGGCTGTCGGCGCCGAGCGTGGCGGAGCRCATCCGCAAGCTGCAGGAAAACGGCGTGATCGAGGCCTATACGGTCAGGATCAATCCGGCCGCTCTCGRCATGAAGCTGTCGGCATGGCTCAGAATCAGGCCGGTGCCGGGGCARCTTTCCGTGGTGGCGGACATCATCCGCGAGCTGCCGGAAATCGCGCAATGCGACCGGGTGACCGGCGAGGACTGCTTCATCGCGCTCGCTCATGTCGGCTCGGTGAGCGAGCTCGAGCGCGTGATCGACCGGRTCATTCCCTACGCGATGACCAACACCGCCATCATCCAGTCGTCACCGGTCGAGCCGCGTTCGCCGCTGGGCGCCTTCAGGCAGAAGTGACAGCGCGTCGCGATCTTTCAAATTCGCCGCATGCGCTTTAGGTTCTTGATTTCACGCATGTCTTCATCCCGGAAACCGGTTCCCACTTTCGGGAGACATGCTTCAGGCGTGGCCACGCTTCATGCGCGCCTGCTTCAGAATCGCGCGCCAGCGGATCATGTCGAACGGGATCGGTTCGTTGTTGTTGGCGATGTGGAAGATCTCGTTGTTGACGTTCTTCAACGATCGCCAGAAATCATAGTCGGTGATGCGTGGATCGGCCGCCAAGCGCTCCACTTCGACCTTGATGTCGGTTTTCATGCACTGTCCTCGCACCGCATTCCGCCAGCCGCCCCGTGCGCAAACCCGGTACGGCGGTTTTCGAACGCGCCGGTGAGTCGTTCAACGGACTCAACTGACTTGTTCACGTTAAAACCTTGGTAAGGTTAACGCGGGCGTGCGGGTTTTCAAGCGCTCTTGCGCTTGATGCCGATCGAGCGGCCGGCGCGCTCGGGCATGGGCAGCGTCGCATGGGCAGCGCGCACGGCCTCCAGCTTGTCCATCACGTCGGCGGGGAAGGGCGCGACCTTCGGTCCTTCCATGTCGACATGCAGCGACAGCGTTTCCGACGTGGCGGCGAGCCAGCCGTCGACGTGGCGGATTTCCTGATAGGTCCTCAACCGCTTGTCGTCATGATCGATGAGCTGGAACGAGACCTTGACCGTGTCGTGAAGATGCAGCTCACGCACGTAGCAGACATGGACTTCCGCGGTGTAGACGCTGAGGCGGCGTTCCTTGGTATAGCTTGCGTCCACTCCCATCATCGCGAACGCTTCGTCGGTGCCGCGATCGAACAGCACGTTGTAATAGGCCATGTTGAGGTGGCCATTATAGTCGATCCAGTCCTTCTCGATCGCCAACGGGCGGGACAGGATGGGTGCGGGGATCGTCATTGCTTTTCCTTGATCGTCGCTGGGCAGGGCGTGGCTGCTGAGATTCTCGTCGTTCTGGYGCAAAAAGTCGCCTAGCCTAACCGCTTGGCACTTTTCCTCGAATTGCTTTAGGCATCATCCATAGCTGCATAACAAGAGTGGCCGCTGGTCCATTCGCGGAGGAATTCATGGCTTTGAGCGACCTCAACCCCGTCGAACGCAATGAGGAAGGCATCGCCGCGGTGCTCGGCATACTCAAGCAGCGCTTCGGCGAGCGCTTCCAGACCGGCGCGGCGATACGCGGCCAGCACGCGCACACCACCACCTATATCCCGACCCAGGCGCCGGACGGCGTCGCTTTCGTCGAAAYGGAGGCGGACGTGCAGGAGATCGTGCGTGCCTGCGCCGCCCACCGTGCGCCGGTCATCGCCTTCGGCGTCGGTTCCTCGCTCGAGGGCCACACCAACGCGCCGGGCGGCGGCATCTCCATCGACACGTCGCGCATGAACCGAATCCTGGCCGTCAATCCGCAGGACCTCGACTGCACCGTCGAGCCCGGGGTGACGCGCGAGGACCTCAACCGGCACCTGCGCGACACCGGCCTGTTCTTTCCGATCGATCCGGGCGCCAATGCCTCGCTCGGCGGCATGGCGGCGACCAGGGCTTCCGGCACCAACGCGGTGCGCTACGGCACGATGCGCGAGAACGTGCTGTCGCTGACCGCGGTCATGGCCGACGGCGAGACGGTGACCACCGGCAAGCGGGCGAAGAAAAGCTCGGCCGGCTACGACTTGACGCGGCTTCTGGTCGGCTCGGAAGGCACGCTCGGCGTCATCACATCGCTGACGCTGAGGCTGYAGGGCATTCCGCAGGCGATCTCGGGCGGCGTCTGCCCGTTCCCGAGCCTGGAGGCGGCCTGCAACACGGTGATCGCGACGATCCAGATGGGCATTTCGGTGGYGCGTATCGAGCTCGTCAACGCGCTGCAGATGCGGGCGATGAAGAATTATTCCAAGCTCGACTATCCGGAGAGCCCGTGCCTGTTCGTCGAGTTCCACGGCAGCGACGCGGGCGTGGCCGAGCAGGCCGAGACGTTCGGGATGATCGCCGAGGAGAACGGCGGAGGGCCGTTTCTGTGGACCAGCGTCGCGGAAGAGCGGACGAAGCTCTGGAAGGCGCGCCACGACGCCTATTGGTCGTCGCTGACGCTGCGTCCCGGCGCCAAGGGGCTGTCGACCGATGTCTGCGTGCCGATCTCGCGGCTTGCCGAATGCGTCACCGAAACCGAGGCCGACATTGCTGAGATGGGACTTATCGCGCCGATCGTCGGCCATGCCGGCGACGGCAATTTCCATGTGCTGGTGCTGATGGACGTCGACAACCCGGCCGAGATCGCGCTTGCGGAAAAATTTGTCGCCCGTCTCAACATGCGCGCCATCGCCATGGAAGRCACCTGCACGGGCGAGCATGGCATCGGCCAGGGCAAGGTCGGCTTCCTGCGCCACGAGCTCGGCCATGGCGTCGACGTCATGCGCATGATCAAGCAGGCGCTCGATCCGCTGAACATCATGAATCCGGGCAAGATTTTGCCGGCGGCGGGCTGATACGCTGGCCGGCGRCTATTCTCCCACGCCTTCGACCAGCTTCTGCAGCATGGGCCGCGTCGGCGCGAAGAAGGTCGTGCCGGTGTGCGGCGTGGAGAAGTCGAGCAGCCGGTCATAGGCGCCGGGCGGCTCGCCGACATACATGCGCTGCAGCATCTTCTCGATCACCCACAGATAGCGCGTGTAGCCGATGAAATAGGTGCCGAACTCGTTCTGCCCCGGGCGGCCGAACGGCATGTTGTCGCGCAGGATATCGTATTCGTTGCCGGCGTCGTCCTCGATGGTGGCCAGCGACTTGTGCGACTTGCGCGGCTTGTCGTCGTCATCGATCTCGATGTTGTCGATCTTGGTGCGGCCGATGATCTCTTCCTGGACATGGGTCGGCGTTTCCTTCCAGGCCGCCATGTTGTGCAGGTATTTCTGCACGACGACGTAACTGCCGCCGGCAAAGTCGCTGTCCTCGTCGCCGACCAATGCGGAGGCGGGCAGGTCGAGGCCGGTCGGATTGGCGGTGCCGTCGACGAAGCCCAGAAGATCGCGCGCGTCGAAATAGCGAAAGCCGGACACTTCGTCGGCGACGGTCACGCTGGCGCCAAGGGCGTCCAACAGGATGCGTTCGAGCTCGAAGCACATGTCGCGCCGCTCGGCGCGGATGTGGAACAGCAGATCGCCCGGCGTCGAGGGCGCCGAATGCGCCGGTCCCTCGATCGGCGCGAAGGGTTTCAGCTCGCGCGGCCGCCGGCTGGGCGACAGGCGGTTCCAGAGCCCGGCGCCGATGCCGGCGATGCAGGACAGCCGGMCCGACAGGTCGCGGAAGCCGACATTCTTGACGAGATCATCGAGCTCGCCCAGCACCGAGGCGGCGGTCGAAAGCGCGGCCTTGTCGCTGGCGACYGTGACGACAAGGAAAATCGCGGCCGTCGACAGCGGAGCGTCGACGCTTTGCGCATYGATCGGCACTCTGTCCCAGTTCTTGCCTGACATCGGGAACGCTCCGTGTTGGGTTCAGATCTGTGGCGGCCAGGGATGCGGCCGGAAGGGCAGGGATCGGGAAAAGAGATATCCTGACCGCGAGCGATCGTGCAACTGGAGAGGTTGGCGGCCGCCGGGCGCCGAATTGCCTCTTTATCGACACGCGGATGCGGGTAGAGTGCGGCTGACTTTCAACCCGGGAAACAGATGCTCGCCCGCCTGTTCGTGATCTTCGGTGGCCTGTTCGTGCTGGTGCTGTGCGCGGCGCTGGTGGTGCCGTATTTCATCGACTGGACGGGTTACCGGGGCGATTTCGAGCGTGAGGCCAGTGCCATCCTCGGCCGCAAGGTGACGGTGAAGGGCGATGCGACGGCGCGRCTGCTGCCGTTTCCGTCGGTGACCTTCTCGAATGTCGAGGTCGCGGGCGGGCCGGAAGGCAAGCCGGCGATGACGGTCGAGACCTTTTCCATGGACGCGGAGCTCGCGCCGTTCCTGCGCGGCGAGGTGCTGATCTTCGACATGCGGCTGGTGCACCCCAGAGCTATCATCGATGTCGCCGGCAACGGCACCGTTGACTGGGCGATCCGGCCGTCGACGCCCTTCAACCCCGGCCAGATCGCCATCGAGAAGCTATCGGTGACCGAGGGGCAGATCGAGCTTCGCCACGCCGCCGGCGGGCGCAGCCATCTGATCTCGGAGATCAACTCGACCATTTCGGCCAAGGCGCTCACCGGTCCATGGCGCATGGACGGAACGCTACGCTTCGACGGCCTGCGCACCGATGTCTCGGCCTCGACCGGCAAGGTGGAACCGGACGGCCAGATGCGGCTCAGGCTGAAGGCCGATCCCGATGCCTATCCGCTGATCGTCGAAGCCGACGGCAATGCCGGCATCGTCAAGGGCGCGGCGGTCTATTCCGGCCAGTTCAAGATCTCGGGTGCGGACAAAAACTCGGCCGAGCTGCGCGGCAATGACGGCGAGCCGGTCAAGATCAGCACCGGCAAGCCCGATCCGGGCTTCCGACTGAACGGCAAGTTCGCGCTCGACCACCAGAAGCTCGATGTCGAGGAGTTCCGCTTCGAGACCGGCCCGCTCGACAATCCCTATACCGCCGACGGCAAGGCCTCGGTCGATCTCGGCCTGAAGCCGCATTTCGCGGTCGAAGYCAGCGGGGCGCAGGTCCAGTTCGACGAGGCAGTAGGTGGAGCCACCGGCTCAGGCTTCACGCTCGACCAGCGCATCGCTGCCTTCGAGCAGACGCTGCAGCACATGCCGAAGCCGACGATACCAGGGACGCTCGAGGTCAGGCTGCCGGCGGTGGTGGCGGGCGACACGACGGTGCGTGACGTGCGGCTGTCGGCTGAGCCGGTCGAAGGAGGCTGGTCGCTCAAGTCGCTTGCCGCTACGCTGCCGGGCCGCACGACGCTCGAAGCCGACGGCATGTTGAGCGTCGAGGACCATTTCGGCTTCACCGGCTCGTTGCTGCTCGCCGTCGGGCAGCCTTCCGGCTTTGCTGCCTGGCTGTCGAAGGATGTCGACGAGGCGATCCGCCGGCTGCCTGCGGCCGGCTTCAAGGCCAAGGTCGATCTCAGCGAGAACCGGCAGTCCTTCAGCGATCTCGAACTCATCCTCGGCAAGGCGAAATTCTCGGGCAGCATCGATTCCARCCAACCGGACGGCGCCAGGCCATCGGTGCTGATGCGGCTCACCGGCGGCGAGATGGACCTGGACGGGCTCGCGGCCTTCGCCTCGATCTTCATCAGCGACAAGGGCGCCAACCGCTTTTCGGATCGCGATCTCGATTTCCAGATCAAGGCGGGGCCGGTCAGCGCGGGCGGCTTGAGCGCCGACACCGTCGACACGGCGCTGCGGCTGCGCGAGGGCTTGCTCGAGATCGACCGGCTTTCGATCGGTGGCCTGGCTGGCGCCTCGATCAGCGCCACGGGCCGGATCAAGGATTTTCCGCAAAGCCCGACCGGCAAGCTCAATGCTTCCGTGGTGGCGGTGGATCTGAAGCCGCTGATCGATGTCGCGGCTCAGCATTATCCCGACAATGGCGTGCTCAAAGGCCTGGCCGGCCGCGCGGCGGCCTATCCCGAACTGTTCCAGGACGCGCGCATCGATCTCTTGACCAGCGCCGCCGACAATGGCGACGGCACCACGGGCCTGGCGCTCTCGGCCCAGGGCAAGGCGGGCGGCTCGGCCTTCTCGGCTTCGCTTTCCGGCAAGGGGACCACGGACAAGCTCTCCGAGGCGCCGGTGTCGATCACCTTCAACGCCCGCAACGACAATGCCACCACGCTGCTTGCGCTTTACGGGCTGCCGGCGCTGCCGCTCGGCATGCTCGGCCACGCCAACACCGACATCTCGGCGAAGGGCTCGGTCGCCGGCGGTCTCGCGACCAGCTTTAACCTGACGGCCGACGATTTCAGGGCAAGCTTCGACGGAACCGTCGCCGAGACGGCGCAAGGCGCCACCGCCAAGGGCAAGGTCAATCTCGACGCCGCCGATATCGAGCCGTGGCTGATGACGACGGGGGTAGGCTTGCCGGGGATGGGAACGGGCACGTCGACGTCGCTGGCGGCCGATGCCGATTTCGGCAACGGGYTCCTGGTGCTGAGCGGCCTCACCGGTTCGATCAACAAGGCGGCGGTCTCCGGCGACATCAACATCGATGCCAAGGATGGGCTGCCRCATCTTGCGGGGGCGCTGGCGCTCGACGAACTCGACCTCGATCCGCTGGCGGTCTCGCTGTTCGGCGACCAGTCCTTCGCTCCCGCCAAGGGCCGGTGGCCGACGACGCCGTTCAGTCAGAAGTCGACCCTTCCTTTCAACGCCGACCTCGATCTCAACACCTCGGCGCTCGCCGTCGGGCCGTTCGCGACGGCGCATGACGCTTCATTCTCGCTGAAGCTCGACCGCGAAGGCATCCATGTCTCCGACCTCAAGGCGAAGCTCTATGGCGGCGACGTGACCGGCCTGTTCGACCTGAAGAACACCGAGGGCACTGGCCTGTTCTCCGGCCAGATGAGGTTGGCCGGCAGCGATCTTTCCGCCGTCCTGCCGGGCGCCGGCATCGGCGGCAGCGGCGATCTTTCGGCGGCGCTGTCGACCAGCGGCAAATCGGTCGACGCCATGATCGCGGCTCTCTCCGGGTCGGGCACAGCGGCGCTGAAGGCATTGAAAGTGGACGGTATCAATCCGGACGGCTTTGGCGCCATCATCGCCAAGGCCGACGCGATCGGACGCGATATCGACACGGCCAAGACCGCGGAGTTCGCGCCGCGGATCGTCGGCGAGGGCAGCTTCGCCGCCGGCGATACGGATGTGGCCTTCACCGTCGCCAACGGCACGCTGCGGGCGCCGCCGATCAGCCTCGACAATCCCGGCGCTACCTTGTCCGCCGACGTCACCGCCGATCTCAACACGAGCACCGTCACGGCGAAGGGGGCGCTGACCTATCGTCCCGGCGACGAGGCTTTGGTGGGCTCGGAGCCTGCCGTCAATTTCAGCCTGGCCGGCCCGCTAGGGGCGACCGCGCCCCAATTCGACAGCGGTCCGCTGGCGCAGTTCCTGACACAGCGTGCCCTGGAGAAGGAACAGCAGCGGGTCGAGGCGATGCAGGCGGCGCTGCTCGAAAAGCAGCGGCTGCGGCGCGAGGTGCGCTATTACGCGGCGCTGCAGACGGAGCGCGACAGGGCGGCCGAGGAGCTGCGCCGGCAAGAGGAAGAGGCTCGGCAGAAGGCCGAGGCGGAAGCCAGGGCGAAGGCCGAAGCGGAAGCGCAGGCACAGGCGGAAGCCGAGGCAAAGGCCAAGGCCAAGGCCGACGAAGAGGCGAGGGCCAAGGCGGAAGCCGACGCCAGGGCGCAGGCCGAAGCGGACGCCAAGGCCAAGGCCGATGCACAGGCGAAGGCGGAGGCCGAGCAGCGGGCCGCGGACGAAGCGGCCAAAGCGCAGGCCGAGGCCGACCGCAAGAAGGCGGAACAGGCGAAGCTGGAAGCAGCACGCAAGGCGGCCGAGCAAGCGCGGAAGGTCGACGGATCGCTGCCCGGCGTCAACGACGGTTCGCCCCCTGCGCCGGTGAAGCCCAAGGCCAACCCGTTCACGATCGACAATCTGTTGAAGTCGCTCGACGGCGGTTGAGTTTTACGCCGCGCATAGCGGAGCTGACCCAGATGCGCCGGCGCGCGCCTAGGACTCTTCCTGGCGCGAGAGCAGACGCCGCAGCATCGRCTCTATGCGCGACAGTTCGTCGAGATGCGCGGCCGAYAATTCGGCCAGGCGATCGTCGGCCAAAGGGGTGAGCTGCAGCAGGACGCGACGGTGATCGCTCTTGTCCTGATCGCGGATGACCAGGCCTGYCTCGGCAAGGCGGTTCACCAGCTCCACCGCGCTGTGGTGGCGGATGCGCAGCCRCTCAGCGAGATCGCCCACCGCCACCGGCCCGCCGCTTGGAAATCCCTTGATCGCCAGCAGCGCCTGGTGCTGGCGCGGCGTGAGGCCCGCCTCATTGGCCTGGACCTGGCTGAATTCGAGAAAGCGGCGGATCAGGTAACGGAACTGTGACAGCCGCTGGTAGTCGGCCTGGCTGATGGCGGGACGTGGTTTCGACGGCGTCATTCCCCGACTTATGGTCCTTTCCCGCAAAAGCTCAACAGGTTGTCGCGATCCCTGTCCAAAATGACGCGGAGCAGGTCGCGAAAACGGCTTGAAGATTTATATCGTATTACGATATGAGGCCACCTGAAACCGGACGGCCATTGCGCCGCCAGAAAGTTCAGGCTCCCAAAATGAAATCGTCTCACGCCGGCAACGGCCATCTTCGCGACTTCACGACCGATCCGCGCGTGCTCGTCATCGCGGCCATCGCCGTGGTGGTGGCGACCGCCGGGCTCCTTGCCGGCATCGTGCTTCTGYAGCTCATCAGGCTTGCCACCAACATCGCCTATTTCGGCCAGTTCTCGCTGGCCGAGCTCAAGCTCGAGGACTCACCGCTCGGGCTCGCCGCCGTGCTCGTGCCGGTGATCGGCGCGCTGATCATCGGCCTGATGGCGCGCTTCGGCAGCGAGAAGATCCGCGGCCACGGCATCCCCGAGGCCATCGAGGCGATCCTGCTCGGGCGCTCGCGGCTCGACGCCAAGGTCGCGGTGCTGAAGCCGCTGTCGTCGGCGATCTCGATCGGCTCGGGCGGACCCTTCGGCGCCGAAGGCCCGATCATCATGACCGGCGGCGCCATCGGCTCGCTGATCGCGCAGATGCTGCCGGTCAGCGACAATGAGCGCAAGACGCTGCTTGTGGCGGGCGCGGCGGCCGGCATGACGACGGTGTTCGGCACGCCGATCGCGGCAATCATGCTCGCCGTCGAGCTGCTCCTGTTCGAATGGACGCCGCGCAGCTTCATCCCGGTCGCCGTCGCCGCGATCGTCGCGGAGGTCGAGCGCACGCTGCTGCATATGCCGAGCCCGATCTTTCCGTTCTCAGGCGCCATGGACGCATCGATCGCCGGGCTCGGCGGCTGGGTGCTGGTCGGCATTGCCGCCGGGCTGCTTTCAGGACTGCTGACGCAATTGGTCTATGCCTGCGAGGACGCCTTCCTGAAGCTGCCGATCCACTGGATGTGGTGGCCGATGATCGGCGGCCTGGTGGTCGGCATCRGCGGGCTGATCGAGCCGCACGCGCTTGGCGTCGGCTACGACAACATCGCCAACATGCTCGACGGCCGCACGGTCGCGACCGCCGCGCTGCTGCTTTTGGTGGTGAAGGCCGTCATCTGGTCAGTCGCGCTGGGATCCGGAACATCGGGCGGCGTGCTGGCGCCGCTGCTCATCATGGGCGGCGCGATGGGAGCGGTGCTCTCGGGCATCCTGCCCGAGGCGAGCCCCGGCTTCTGGCCGCTGCTGGCGATGGCTGCGACCATGGGCGGCACCATGCGCGCGCCGCTCACCGCGACCTTCTTCGCCACCGAGCTCACCGGCAACACGCATGTTCTGGTGCCGCTGATCGCGGCCTGTGCTACCGCGCATGCGGTCACCGTGCTGTTGATGAAGCGCTCGATCCTGACCGAGAAAGTGGCGCGGCGCGGGCATCATCTCGTGCGCGAATACCGCGTCGATCCGTTCGCCCTGACCAGGGTCAAGGAAGTGATGACGACCAAGGTCGAGAGCGTGCCGGCGACGATGACGCTGCATGGCGCGGCGAGCTTCCTGACCGCGCCGGACAYCCGGCACCCGAGCTTCCCGGTGATCGATGAAGCGGGGCATGTGCTCGGCGTCATTGATCCGCCGGCGATCCTGCGCTGGCGTCGTAACGGCAAGCACCGCAAGGCCACCCTCCGCGAACTGCTCGCCGGCAGCAAGATCACGCTCGCCTATCCGGACGAATATCTGGAGGCGCTTTCCGACAAGCTGCTCACCRCCAATGTCTCGCACCTGCCGGTCGTCTCACGCGAGGAAGAACGGCTCATCGGCTATATCGGCTGGAAAGACATGATGCGGGTAAGATCGAAAAAGCAGGCGGAGGAGCGCGACCGCACCGCCTTGCTCAGCTTCGGCGCAAAGCGCAAGGCGCAACAGAGCATCAGCGATCCGGCCTAAACCATCCTCAGGACGTCGCRCCGCCGCGTTTCGCCCAGGCGAGCACATAGAGCCTCAGCGCGGATGACAGGTTGGCGTCGCGGGTGCGCGTCTCGTCGATCTCGGCGACCAGAGCCGCGAGCGACAGCGAACGCTGCGCGGCGATGGCGATGAGATCGTCATAAAAGGGCTGTTCAAGCGAAAAGCTGGTGCGGTGACCGCGGATCGTTACCGAACGTTTTTCGACCGCGGCCATTGCAGGACTCAGCGCTTGCCGGGATCGTCGGGTTTTTCCCGGCGGTGGCCGGCCACGAATTTCTCGGCCTTCTCTGACGTCAGCCGGTCACGCTCGCGCTCGGCTTTGGTCCGGCCATGCGAGGCCCGGTTCTCGCTCGCCTGGCGTTCCTTCTCGGTGCGCGCTTTCTGCTTGCGGGCCTGGCGGAGATTGACGACCTCGCCCACGGCGCCGCGCTATTTCTTGCGGAAAGCGTCGAGCGAGACGACGTCGGCGCCCTTGCCGCCGGTCTCGGCGACAGCCGGCTTCTTTTCGGTCTCGGCGGCCTTCTTMTTCGTTTCCGGCTTCTTCTCAGGGACGACGGCGACCGGCTCGGGCGCCGGAGCGGCGACCTCGTCCTCGGCGCTCTCCGTCTTGACGTCGAATTCGAGCTCGAAATTCACCGACGGATCGTAGAAGCCGCGCACGGCGGAGAAGGGGATCTCGAGTTTTTCCGGCACGTCGGAGAAGGAAAGCCCGACCTCGAAGCCGGCATCCGTCACCTTGAGGTCCCAATACTGGAACTGGATGACGATGGTCATCTGCTCCGGGTAGCGCTCGCGCAGCCTGGACGAGATGCGCACGCCGGGCGCGCCGGTCAGGAAGGTGATGAAGAAATGATGATTGCCCGGAAGGCCAGTGCGCGCGACCTCGGCCAGGACCTTGCGCATGACGCCGCGCAGAGCCTCCTGGGCCAGAATGTCGTAGCGGATATGGTCGTCGGCCATGTGATGGTCGGGTTCCGTTGAATCGTCCGCATAGCTGTAATCAAGCTTGAGCGCGGCGTAAACCGCATATAGGCGCAAAGGCGTGAGGCCAAGAGGGGGTGTCGACGATTTGATCGCTCAGGCGTGAACCAGCGCCGCCTGTTTGCCGGCTGGCGACTTCTTCCTGGCGAAAGCGCTAAGAAAGGTTCGCACGCCATTGGTGGCGGAGCGCAGGACCTCTTCCTCGGTCGGCACGCCGCCCAGCATGAAGGTGATCTGAAGCTCAGCGTTGACGAGGGCGAGAAACTGACGCGCCGCGACGTCAGGATCGCCGATCGCCAGGTGACCGGCAAAGGCAAGCCGGGCGAAGCGCGCGGCAAGCGCCGACCATGTGCGGCCCGGGCCCTGCTCGCGCCATTCGGCAAACAGTTCCGGATAACGCTCGCCTTCGGCCTGGATCAGCTTGCGCAGGAAACGGCCGTCGCGGTTGCAGATGCAGTTGCGGTTCATGCGCACGGCAAAGCCAACCAGGTCGGCTTCCAGATCCATAGGCTGGTCGGGGAAGCTGGCGATGGTGGCGAAGATGCCGGCGTTGCAGCGCTCCGTCAGATCACGCACAACGGCGACGAAGAGCTTTTCCTTGTCGCCGTGATGATTGTAGACGGTCTGGCGCGAGACGCCGGCTTCGGCGGCGATCAGGTCGATATTGGCGCCGGCATAACCTTCGCGGCAGAAGACGGCAGCGGCTGCATCCACCACCGACACGCGCTTGRCCTCGTGGCTGCGTGGCGGGAAAGTGTCAGGAGAAACGCCGTGCTTCATGAAAATCTATATAGCGGTGATTGACGAATTGGACAAGCCTGTCTAAATTTGTGGACACAACAAAGGGAAGTTCGCGCCGAAGGGCGATTAAGCTCGCTCTGAAGGAGACGAGTAAATCGCTCCCGGATGTCGGATTTCCACGGGATGGAACGTCCTGGGTTCAGACGCCGGTATTTCGCGGCGGCAACCAGATCCGAAAAAGAGCCTTATCATGAGTCCCAAATTCCTCCGCATCGCGGTCGTGCTCGGCTTGTTGTCCGCGATCGGACCGTTCGCCATTGACATGTATCTTCCCGCCTTGCCTTCGATCGGCCAGGACCTRCATGCCGGCACCGCCGCGGTACAGATGAGCCTGTTGATCTTCTTCCTGTCGATGGGTTTCGGCCAGATCGTCGTCGGCCCGATCTCCGACATGGTCGGCCGCAAGGCGCCGCTCTACGCCGGCCTCGCGCTGTTCATGGTCGGCGGCGTCGGCTCGGCGATGGCGCCGACCATCGAATGGTTGATCGCCTTCCGCTTCCTACAGGGTCTCGGCGCCAGCGCCGGCATGGCGGTGCCGCGCGCCATCGTGCGCGACCTGCACACCGGCAACGAGGCCGCCAAGCTGATGTCGCTTCTGATGCTGGTGTTCTCGGTGTCGCCGATCCTGGCGCCGCTGACCGGCAGCCAGATCATTGAAAGCTTCGGCTGGCGCGCCGTGTTCTGGACGGTGACGGGTGCGGCCGCTCTGGCAACCATCCTGCTTGCCACCTCGCTCAAGGAAACGCGGCCGGTCGAAGAGCGCGCCGGCTCGTCCTTCGGCACGGCGCTTGCCGGCTACCGCTACCTGATGGGCGACCGCAATTTCCTCGGCCTTGTGGCGATCGCCGGCTTCGGCATCGCGAGCTTCTTCGTCTATCTGTCGAGCTCGTCCTTCATCCTGATCGACCATTACGGCCTGTCGCCGTCGGTCTACAGCGTGTTCTTCTCGATCAACGCGGTCGCCTTCATCGGCATGTCGCAGCTGACCGGGATGCTCGCCGACCGCTTCGGGTTGAAGCGCGTCGTCTGGGTGGCGGTCACCGGCTATGCCACGGTGATGGTGGCGCTGTTCGCGATCATGGCGTCCGGCGTCGACCGGCTCGACGTGATGGCCGCGCTGCTCTTCGTCGGCTACGGCTTCCTCGGCCTGGTCATCCCGACCACCTCGGTGCTGGCGATGGAAGAGCATGGCGAGATCGCCGGCACGGCCTCGGCGCTGATGGGCACGCTGCATTTCGCCATCGGCGCGCTGGYGATGGGCGTCGCCGGCATCTTCTTCGACGGAACGCCGCTGCCGATGGTGGCGGGCATCACACTGTGCGCGGTGATCTCGTTCACGCTGGCCAAGCTGACGCTCGGCCGCGCGCGTGAAACTGTCGAGGCGCCGGCGGAATAGGGCGCCTCGAAACAACTCAAAAAAGGCCGGGCTTGCCCGGCCTTTTTCATATCTATCGCAAGCCGGCTTGATCGAGCACGAAGCGCATCCGTTCTTCGACCGGCACAAGCGGCAAAGTCATCAGCTCATAGCCGAGCTCCGCGTAGACGCCGGTCACGGAACGAAATGTGCGCTCGGCTTCGTCGAGCGTCTGCTTGCGCTCCTCGTCCTGGGTGAAGATCTCCGGCCAGGGCGGCGCGACGAAGACGCGGCGCGCGTAGCGGAATTTTCGCACCGCGCTTGCGACGTGGTCCGGCACCGGCAGGCCGCAGAGCCTGAGATAGCCGATCGTGTCGGGCGCGCCGCGGTCGAAGAAGACCGGGCCGGGTTCGGTACGCGCAACGTGCCAGGAGCGCAGTTCCCACGCCAGCATCAGCTCGGCAAAGAGCGCGCGGTCCTGCCAGGGAAGGGCAGGGCCGCCGATAGCCGTCTGGTCGCGGATGATGCCGCGCCCGGCTTCGGGGGMCGTCGCGAAGCCTTCGGCACGCAGCGCCTCGATCAAGGTGGTCTTGCCGGAACCCGGACCGCCGGTCAGCACGAAGAATCGGTCGGAATCGTTTTGCATCGCATGTCCATGGAGGATGGGCGGCAAGGCTTGCGCCGCGCGTCGAGCGCTGGACAAGCCTTGGCCGTGGGTTGGTCTGGGAATGAGCAAAGAAGGGGAAGGTGGAGGTTTCTGTTGCCAGGTACCTCCGAACCCCGCCTAGAAGTGCGAACCGCTAGGACTTGATTTGAAGCGTTCGCGCCGCATTAAGCAGCGAGACGAGCTTCCGCATAGTTGTCGTTGGCAACTATAAGTTTAGCCCGATAACGGTGGTACAATGCCGGGCAAAAGTACGATCTTTACACCTTCGTCGATCCTATTTCGCCCCCAGCAAAAGCCGCTCTGTCGGCCAGAGCGGTTTTTGGTGGAGGCGCCGGGTACCGCCCCCGGGTCCGAACGGCTTATTTCATCGCCTGTTTATCGCCATAGTCGGTCAAGCCGACGAAACGAATATAGGGAGCGACGAGGGAAAAATAAAGGCCAAACCGCCGCTTATCCGGTTATGCCAAACTGTGCAGCCAAGGGTTGACTTGCGCGGCTACTCAATCAAATCTCGCTCCCGGTGAGGAGTCTCTGACCTAGCGCACAGGCTGCGCGGCGCGCCACAACCCTCATCGACCGGATCCGTGGCGCCGACGAGGGGAAGTTTCGATGGCCGACTATCTTGCGGATGTGAAGAAATACGATGCCGGCGCCAGCGCCGACGCGGTCGATAAGATCGTCAAGCATCTGGGCATTGCGCTCAGGAACCGCGATTCCTCGCTGGTGTCCTGCACCGACCCGAAGGAACTCGACCGCGTGCGGGAGAACTGGATCGGCAAGAAGCTCGGCGTTGCCGATGCCGCAAAGGCGAATGCCTCGATCGAGAAGACCTGCAAGGCCATGCAGGCCGACAACACCAAGAGCCGCGTGACCTTCTACTATCTGGTGGCGAAGGACCTCGGCAAACTCGGCTCGCTCTGAGTCCCGGCCACCCGGCGGCCGGCACGAAACCGTGCCGGCGCCGCGGATTTCTGGYGTGGTCCACATTTGCCGCCAGCTTTGCGGTGTTCGACCGGCTGTCGGTCGGGTATGATTGCCTGTCACCCGAATCGAGGCAGAGCCGATGCGCCAATATCTCGACCTGTTGAAGCATGTGCTGGAGAACGGCGTCGACCGCGGCGACCGTACCGGCACCGGCACGCGCTCGGTGTTCGGCTACCAGATGCGGTTCGACCTTTCGCGCGGCTTTCCGGTCACGACGACCAAGAAGCTGCATCTGAAGTCGATCATCCACGAGCTTCTGTGGTTCCTGGCCGGCGACACCAACATCAAATATCTCAACGACAACGGCGTCAGCATCTGGGACGAATGGGCCGACGAGAACGGCGATCTCGGCCCGGTCTATGGCAAGCAGTGGCGCTCATGGCCGGACGGGCATGGCGGCGAGATCGACCAGATCGCGGGCCTTTTGAAGGAGATACGCCGGAATCCCAACTCGCGCCGGCTCATCGTCTCGGCCTGGAATCCGGCCGAGGTCGAGGCGATGGCGCTGCCGCCTTGCCATTGTCTGTTCCAGTTCTATGTTTCGGAAGGCAGGCTCTCCTGCCAGCTTTACCAGCGCTCCGGCGATATCTTCCTCGGCGTGCCGTTCAACATCGCTTCGTATGCCCTGCTCACCATGATGGTGGCGCAGGTGACCGGGCTGAAGCCCGGCGACTTCGTCCACACGCTTGGCGACGCGCATCTTTATTCGAACCATTTCGAGCAGGCGCGCGAGCAGATGCGGCGCACGCCGAAGACCTTGCCGACGATGTGGATCAACCCGGAGGTGGCGGACCTTTTTGCCTTCCGTTTCGAGGATTTCCGCCTCGAGAATTATTTCGCGGATGCAAATATCAAGGCGCCCATCGCCGTATGAGCCAGTTTTCGGCTTAGTCGATGCCGACCATGACGTCCGAAGCCTTGATCACCGCATAGGCCTGCTTGCCTTTTTCGAGCGCGAGGTCGGCGACCGCCTCGTTGGTGATCGAGGAGGTGACGATGACGCCACCGCCGATGTCGATCCTGACATGCGAGGTGGTGGCTCCCTTGACGATCTCCGTGACCTTACCCTTCAGGATATTGCGGGCGCTGATCTTCATGCGTCTCTCCTTTGAGCTTCGCCGTTGGCATTCATCGTAGGCTGGGATCACGCCGGCGCACAATGCCACGACAGGCGAAAAGCCTTTCTTTGTTATGTTCATCCGGATATATCGGTCAGAGGCTTTGGGCCGAACGGATTTTGAAACCAGGGAGAGACTTCATGACGGGCAAGGGTTTCGGGTTGAAGGCGATCGCTATTGGAGGTTTCACGGCAATGCTGATGGCGGCGGTGCCGGCGGCCCATGCCGACGACAAGGTGGTCGTGTTTGCCGCGGCGAGCCTCAAGGATGCGCTCGACGCGGTCAACAAGGCCTGTGAGCCGGAAGTCGGCGAAGCCGCCACCATTTCCTACGCGGCGAGCTCGGCGCTGGCCAAGCAGATCGAAGGCGGCGCGCCGGCCGACGTGTTCGTGTCGGCCGACCTCGACTGGATGAAATATCTCTCCGACAAGAAGCTGATCAAGCCGGATACCGAAGTGAAGCTGCTCGGCAACCAGATCGTCCTTGTGGCGCCGAAGGATTCCGCGGTAGAGACCAAGGTCGAGAAGGGATTCGACCTCGCCAAGCTGATCGGCGACGGCAAGCTTGCGATGGGCAATTTCAAGGCCGTGCCGGCCGGCAAATACGGCAAGGCGGCGCTGGAATCGCTGGGCGTCTGGTCGTCGGTCGAGGGCAAGGTCGCGCAGGCCGAGAATGTGCGTGCAGCGCTTAAGCTGGTGTCGACGGGCGAGGCGGCGCTGGGCATCGTCTACGCCACCGACGCGCATGCGGAAAAGGGCGTCAAGGTCGTTGGCACCTTCCCGGAAGATTCGCACCCGCCGATCATCTACCCGATTGCCCAGACCGCCGATTCGAAGGACAAGGATACGGCTGCCTTCCTGAAATGCGTCGAGTCGGCCAAGGCCGCCGCGCTCTTCAAGGAGCAGGGTTTCACGGTGCTCGCGCCGAGTAATTGAGAAAGACCGCGCAACGCTGACATGAACTGGCTGCTGGACCTCACTCCCGACGAATGGAATGCGGTCCGGCTGTCGATCAAGGTGGCGACGGTGGCGATGATCGCCAGCCTGCCGCCCGGCATCCTGCTTGCGCTCCTGCTGGCGCGGGGGCGTTTCTGGGGCAAGACGCTGCTCAACGGGCTGGTGCATCTGCCGCTGATCCTGCCGCCGGTTGTGACGGGCTACCTGCTTCTGCTCATCTTCGGCCGGCGCGGCCCGGCCGGGGCCTTCCTGGCCGAGCATTTCGGCATCGTCTTCTCGTTCCGCTGGACGGGCGCGGCACTGGCATGCGGGGTCATGGGCTTTCCGCTGATGGTGCGGGCCATCCGGCTCTCGATCGAGGCGGTCGACCGCAGAATCGAGGCGGCCGCCGGCACGCTCGGCGCCAATCCGCTCTGGGTGTTCGCCACCATCACGCTGCCGCTGATCCTGCCCGGGCTGATCGCGGGCGCGATCCTTTCCTTCGCCAAGGCGATGGGTGAATTCGGCGCCACCATCACCTTCGTCTCCAACATCCCCAATGAGACGCAGACGCTGCCCTCGGCGATCTACACCTTCACCCAGGTGCCAGGCGGCGACCAAGGCGCGCTCAGGCTGACGCTGATCTCGATCGCTATCTCGATGGTCGCGCTCATCGCTTCGGAAGTTCTGGCGCGTCGCGTCGGCCGGCGGATGGACATCGAATGACGCTGTCCGTGGACATCCACCATCGGCTCGGCGAATTCGCCCTGGAAGCGGGTTTCGAGAGCGCCGGCCGACTGACGGCGCTGTTCGGGCCCTCGGGGTCGGGCAAGTCGACACTGATCAACCTGATTGCGGGCCTGATCCGTCCGGACAAGGGTCGCATCTCGGTCGACGGACGCGTGCTGGTCGACACCGCCGCGCGGATCTTCGTGCCCATGCACAAGCGGCGGATCGGCATGGTGTTCCAGGATGCGCGGCTGTTCCCGCATATGAGCGTCGCCGGCAATCTGCGCTACGGCCGCTGGTTCACGCCGGCTTCCGAACGCTACGCCAAGATGGATGCGGTGGTCGATCTGYTCGGCATCGGCCATCTGCTCGACCGGCGGCCGGCGAAACTTTCGGGCGGCGAAAAGCAGCGCGTCGCCATCGGCCGTGCCCTGCTTGCCAGCCCGAAGCTGCTTCTGATGGACGAGCCGCTCGCCTCGCTCGACGAGGCGCGCAAAGCCGAGATCCTGCCTTATATCGAACGGCTGCGCGACGAGACGAAGATCCCGATCGTCTATGTCGGCCATTCCGTCGCCGAGGTGGCGCGGCTGGCGAGCGACGTCGTGGTGCTTTCGCAAGGCAAGGTCGCGGCTTCCGGAGCGACAGAAGCGATCATGCAGCGGCTCGACCTGTTGCCGGCGGAGGAACGCGGCGAGGGCGGAGCGGTACTCGACGCCAAGGTCCTGCGTCATGACGAGGCTTTCGGCATGACGGTGCTTGCCTCGCAGGCCGGCGAAATCCGGGTGCCGAAACTGGCGCGGGTGGCGGGCGCTCCGGTGCGCATTCGCATCCGCGCCCGCGACGTGATGATCGCCGTCGAGAGGCCCGCCGGCCTCAGCGCGCTCAACATCCTGGCGGGAACGATCGACAGCATGAAGCCGGGCGAGGGGCCCGAGGTCGAAATCGGCATCGATTGCCATGGCGCGGCGGTGGTCGCGCGGATCACCGAGCAATCGCGGCAGGCGCTTGGCCTCAAGCTGGGAAGTCAGGTCTTCGCGGTGATCAAGACCRTGAGCTTCGATCGCGCAAATACCGGCGCCGGCCTGCCGGCCGAGGCCGACGTTTGAGGAGCTCGGTCATGTCGCTATGTATATTTGGAATAGCGCTCAGCTTCCACAGGGACTATTGTGATGCCGTGAAATCCGAGGAGATGAAATGCCGTCGCTGAGCCTGCGGATAAATCTCGACCCCGACGGCCGGATCGGCCCGGGCAAGATTGAGCTTCTGGAGCAGATCGCCGCCTTCGGCTCGATCTCGGCCGCGGCGCGCGGCATGGAGATGTCCTACAAGCATGCCTGGGATCTGGTCGAGGACATGAACCGCGTCTTCGGCAAGCCGCTGGTCGCCGCGCAGACGGGCGGCCGCAAGGGCGGCGGCGCGCAACTGACATCGGTGGGTCTGGCCGTGGTYAGCCGCTTTCGCGCGATAGAGCGAGCCGCTTCATCGGCCGCAGCCGTGCATATGCAGGCCTTGCAGGCGGAGATCGATGCGGGGTGAGGCAGTAGGCAGTAGGCTATGATCTCCCTGGAGTTGCCGGGCCCATGAAATGGAGGACCCTCGATCGCCCTACTGCCTAATCSCCACTGCCTATTCTGGCTTCCTCAGCAGATACGTGTCCATGATCCAGCCCTTCTTTCGCCGGGCGTCCTCACGAACCCTTTCGATTTCGGCACCGACGTCGCCTAAGCGTCCGGAAATGACGATCTCATCCGGCGTGCCGAGATAGGCGCCCCACTGGATGAGCACGTCCTTGTCGGCCAGTGTGTTGAAGGCACATTTGCCGTCGAGCATGACTATGGTCGAGCCGGCATTGGCGGGCAGGCCTTCCTCGGTCAGTCGCCGGCCGGTGGTGACCAGGATCGAGTCGCCGATGCGATTGAGCGCGGTCGCGTGGGCGGCGGCCAGCGCCTGGATCGCGGTGATGCCGGGGATGACTTCGAGCTCGAAACCGACATTGCCCCTCAGGCGCACGCGTTCGAGGATACGTAGYGCGCTGTCGTAGAGCGACGGGTCACCCCAGATCAGGAAGGCCCCGCAGCCGTCTTCGGCAAGTTCCTCGCGGATCAGGGCTTCGTAGATCTCGGCGATCGCCTCGTGCCAGTCGTCGACGGTTGTCCGGTAAGACGATGTCGGCTCGGCCCGGACCGGCACATCGAACTCGACCCGGCGCGATTTCGGATTGGTGACGAAGCGGTCGCAGATGTGCCGGCGCAAATCGGCAAGATCGTTCTTCTTCGCTCCCTTGTCGGGAATGAACAGCACGTCGGCGCGGTTCAGGCCGTCGATGGCCTGGACCGTCATGTGGTCGGGATTGCCGGCGCCGATGCCGATGACGAGAAGCTTGCGCATGGCGATCTCCTGCCCGATCGGCGGCGCGGTGTCCAGAAGTACCCGTATCCGGCGACGAAGGGCTTTGAAACGCTATCCTGAAACGGGTAGATGGAAGAGCGCATCCGGCTGGCCCCGGTATCGCGGCACAGAGGAGGGGTCCATGTTACGCACCGTACTGACCGCAGCGCTGGCAGTCATGGCCGCGCCAGCCTTCGCTAATGATTCCATCGCCGAACTCGGCACCGGTGGACTGATCCTGTCGCGCAGCGACGCCGTCGCCATGCAGAGCGAAGATCTTTTCATCTCGCCGGAGAAGGTGACGGTCGACTATGTCTTCCGCAACAACACCGACAAGGATGTCAGCTCCATCGTCGCGTTCCCGATGCCCGACATCGAAGGCGATCCCAACGAGATGCCGGCGATCCCGGAGGCGCAGAGCGATAATTTCCTCGGCTTCGAGGTGACGATCGACGGCGTCGACRCCAAGCCTCAGCTCGAGCAAAGGGCGTTTGCGCTGGGCATCGACATCACCGCCGACCTCAAGGCGCAGAACGTGCCGCTCTATCCGTTCGGCGACGCCGCCAAGGCGGCGCTGGCAAAGCTGCCCAAGGATGTCACCAAGGACTGGGAGGACCGTGGCATCATCATCGAGGATACCGCCGATGACGGCTCGGGCATGCAGACCGCCTATGTGCCCTTCTGGCAGTTGCGCTCGACTTACTGGTGGCGCTCGACCTTTCCGRCCAACAAGGAGGTCCATGTCTCGCACCGCTACAAGCCCAGCGTCGGCGGCACCTCCTCGGTCAGCTTCTTCTCCGACGGCCAGTTCCAGAACCCGCAATATCAAAGCTACAAGAGCCGCTATTGCATGGACGAGACGTTCGACAACGCGGTGCGCAAGGCGGCCAAGGCGAATCCGGACGGCTATCCGAAATATTATGAGAGCCGGATCGCCTACATCCTGACCACGGGGGGCAACTGGGCATCCGGCACCATCGGCAATTTCAAGCTGACCATCGACAAGGGYAGCCCCAAAGACCTCGTCTCCTTCTGCGGCGACAACGTCAAAAAGGTCGGGCCGACGACGTTCGAGATCACCGCGAAGGATTTCTATCCCGAGCGTGACATCGACATCCTGCTTTTGGAGCCGTCGGACAATGGCGGGAATGGCGGCTGATGGACATCGCGATCTACGTCGCCATTGCCGAAAACGGCGTGATCGGCCGCGAGGGCGGCCTGCCGTGGCGGCTTTCCACCGATCTCAAGCGCTTCAAGGCCGATACGATGGGCAAGCCGATCATCATGGGCCGCAAGACCTATGAAGGGATCGGCCGGCCGCTGCCCGGCCGGCTCAACATCGTGGTGACACGCGACAAAGCCTGGCGCGCCGAAGGCATTGAGGTGGCCCACTCGCTGGATGACGCGGTCGCTCTGGCCAGGGTACGCGGCCGCTGCATGGCGGGAGCGGAGGAAATCTGCGTGGTCGGTGGCGGCGAGATCTATGCCCAGGCCTTGCCGCTTGCCGACCGGCTGCACGTGACCCATGTGCTGGCCAGCGTCGATGGCGATGCGCATTTCCCGCCGATCGATCCCAGCACCTGGCGAGTCGTCAGCGCCAAGGACTTTCCCGCCGGCGAGAAGGATAGCCACGCGACGCGCTACACCGTCTACGAACGCCGTCGCGACGGCCGTTGACGACGACAAACGGTCGCTACCGGCCCAAATCGGACGATGGCGGTGGCACATCGCGTTGAAAGCGTGCCAAGGCGTCCCTATAGAAGAACTACGTTAGGATTGCGCCGCAAGGCCTTGAGGGAACCGAAGCGAAAGGACATTCATGCCCTGGAACGACAAGAGCGGTGGCGGCGGCCCGTGGGGCGGCGGCGGCAATCAGGGGCCCTGGGGGCAGGGACCGAAGGGGCCAAGCGGCCCGCAGGGTTCGCCCCCCGATCTCGAGGACATCATCCRCCGCGGCCAGGACAGGCTGCGGCGCGCGCTTCCGGGCGGCGGCGGCGCCAGCCCGGCCGTGCTCGGGCTGATCGCGCTGGCCCTCATCGTGCTGTGGGCCTTCAAGGCGATCTATACCGTGCAGCCAGACGAGGTTGCCGTCGAACTGCGCTTCGGCCAGCCGAAGACCGAGCTCTCGCAGCCTGGCCTGCATTTCCACTGGTGGCCGATCGAAACGGTTGAAACCGCCAAGATCTCCGAACAACTCGTCAGCATAGGCGGCGGCGCGGCCAGCGGCTCCGGGCTGATGCTCTCCGGCGATCAGAACATCGTCAACGTGCAGTTTTCGGTAGCCTATCAGGTCTCCGATCCCAGGGCCTATCTGTTCGATGTCTCCGACCCCGACGGCATGCTGACCCAGGTGGCCGAGAGCGCCATGCGCGAAGTCGTCGGCCGGCGCCCGGCRCAGGACATCTTCCGCGACGAYCGCCAGGGCATCGCAACGGCGGTGCGCGAGATCATCCAGGGCACGCTCGACGGCTACAAGACCGGCCTCCAGGTGAACGCGGTCTCGATCGAGGACGCGGCACCCCCGCGCGAGGTGGCCGATGCGTTCGACGAGGTGYAGCGCGCCGAGCAGGACGAGGACAAGTTCGTCGAGCAGGCCAACCAGTATTCCAACCAGAAGCTCGGGCAGGCGCGCGGCGAGGCGGCGCAGATCCGCGAAGATGCGGCGGCCTACAAGAACCGGGTCGTTCAGGAGGCGGAAGGCGAGGCGCAGCGCTTCATCTCCGTTTATAACGAATACGCCAAGGCGCCCGACGTGACGCGTAAGCGCCTCTATCTCGAAACCATGGAGAGGATCCTGAAGGACTCGAACAAGGTCGTCGTCGAGCAAGGCAACGGTCAGGGCGTGCTGCCTTACCTGCCGCTGCCGGCATTGCAGCCGAAAGCGCAACCGGCGCCGGGCCCGATGGGCGTGACGGGAGGTAACCAGTGATGGYCAACCGTCTTCCCATCATCGCCGTCATCGCGGCCGTCCTTCTGTTTTTGCTCTATTCCTCGGTATTCGTGGTCAATGCCGGCCAGCAGGCGATCGTGCTGAGGTTCGGCGAGATCATCGACGTCAAGAACGAGCCCGGCATCTACTTCAAGGCGCCGTTCGCCTTCTTCGATGCCGACAGCGTGCAGATGGTCGAGAAGCGGGTTATGCGCTTCGACCTCGACAACATCCGCGTCCAGGTCTCGGGCGGCAAGTTCTACGAGGTCGATGCCTTCATCGCCTATCGCATCTCGGATCCGCGCACCTTCCGCGCGGCAGTGTCCGGCCAGGTGGAATTGGCGGAGGCTCGTCTGAAAACGCGTCTCGATGCGGCGCTGCGCCGTGTCTACGGCCTGCGCGACTTCGAGGCCGCWCTTTCGGAAGAGCGCGGCAACATGATGCGCGAGGTGCGCGATCAGTTGCGCCCGGACGCGACCTCGCTCGGCCTCGACATCGAGGATGTGCGCATCCGCCGGACCGATCTGACGGCGGAGGTCTCGCAGCAGACCTATGACCGCATGAAGGCCGAGCGCCTGGCGGAGGCCGAGCGTCTGAGGGCGCGCGGCAACGAGGCGGCGCAGCGCATCAGGGCGCGGGCCGACCGCGAGGTCGTCGAGATCGTCGCCGAGGCGCAGAAGGAATCGGAAATCCTGCGCGGCGAGGGCGAGGCGCAGCGCAGCGCGACCTTCGCGGACGCCTATAAGCGCGATCCGGCCTTCTTCGATTTCTATCGCTCGATGAACGCCTACGGCACGGCGCTGGACAACACCGGAACGACTATGGTGCTCTCGCCCGAATCCGAGTTCTTCCGCTATTTCCGGAATCCGGACAGCAAGCCCGGACCGGCGCCTTCCGCTCCACCGGCCGCGCCTGCGACGCAACCCGGCACCGCCCAGTAGCGGGCGGTGCAGGATTTTGTGGCGGCAATCGGCCTGGTCCTGGTGATCGAAGGGCTGGTCTACGGAGGGTTTCCGGCTCTGGCCCGGAAACTCGCCGCCGAGGTGCTGTCGATGCCGGAAAATATATTGCGGATCGGCGGGCTGGTGGCGATCGCCATGGGCGTCGGTATCGTCTGGCTGGTCCGCGGCTAGCTGTTTGTTTTGCGCAATTCCGGACGGAAAACCGCTAAGCACYTTTCCCGGAATTGCCTCGAATGAAAATTCCATGGTGCCGAAGCGATTGACGATTTATCCTTGGCCGATAGCTATAGCCGCAAACGTGCCTTATTTCTTGCCAACATGAGCAAGACKGGCGCCTTTGCGGATGCGCTTTTCCTTTTCAGAACCACCGGGAGGCCACGATGATATCCGACACCCTATTGCGCGCGGCGCGGCGCATGGTCTTCGCCGGCGCCACGGCATTYGCGGTCGGCATTGTTGCCGTTCCCTCCTTCGTCACGCCGACGATCGCCGCCGACGGGCCGCCCTCGGTCGCCGATCTCGCCGAGCGCCTGCTCGGCGCGGTGGTCAACATCTCGACCTCGCAGACGGTGAAAGGCACGGAAGGACCGGGCGCGGTGCCGATGCCGCAGCTGCCCGAGGGCTCGCCGTTCCAGGATTTCTTCGACGATTTCTTCAAGAACCGTGGCGGCGACAAGGGCGGTGGCGGGCAGAAGGTGCAGTCGCTCGGCTCCGGCTTCGTCGTCGATGCCGAGCAGGGCATCGTGGTGACCAACAACCACGTCATCGCCGATGCCGACGATATCGAGGTGAATTTCTCCGATGGCGTCACGCTGAAGGCGACGCTGGTCGGCACCGACACCAAGACCGATGTCGCGGTGCTGAAGGTCGACCCCAAGGGCCACAAGCTGACAGCGGTGAAATTCGGCGATTCCACCAAGATGCGCGTCGGCGACTGGGTGATGGYGATCGGCAACCCGTTCGGCCTGGGCGGCACGGTGACGGTCGGYATCGTCTCGGCGCGCAACCGCGATATCAACTCCGGCCCCTATGACGACTTCATCCAGACCGACGCCGCCATCAACCGCGGCAATTCCGGCGGTCCGCTGTTCAACGCCRCCGGCGACGTCATCGGCATCAACACGGCGATCATCTCGCCGTCGGGCGGCTCGATCGGCATCGGCTTCTCCATCCCCTCGCAGCTTGCCGCGGGCGTCGTCGACCAGCTTCGCCAGTATGGCGAGACGCGGCGCGGCTGGCTGGGCGTACGCATCCAGCCGGTGACGGACGACATCGCCGAAAGCCTCGGCATGGCGACCGCCAAGGGCGCCCTGGTGGCCGGCGTGATCAAGGGYGGGCCGGTCGACAATGGTTCGGTGCAGGCCGGCGACGTCATCATCAAGTTTGACGGCAAGGATATCCATGAAATGCGTGACCTGCCGCGCGTCGTCGCCGAAAGCCCGGTGGGCAAGGCGGTCGACGTGGTCATCGTGCGCAAGGGCGTCGAGCAAACGGTCAAGGTTACGCTCGGACGGCTTGAGGACGGCGAGAAGCTGGCCAGCGGCGAGAACGGCAACCCCGATCAGGACAAGGGCGACAAGGCAGCGCCTCCGGTGTCGACAGCCTCGGTGCTCGGCATGACGGTCGGCGAGCTCAACGACCAGACGCGGCAGAAGTTCGGCATCGCGGCCGACGTGTCCGGCGTGGTCGTCACCGACGTCGCCAAGGATTCGGCGGCGGCCGAGCGCGGCATCCAACCCGGCGAGGTGATCACCGAGATCGCGCAGGAATCGGTCGGCACGCCGAAGGACGTTATGGACCGGATCGGCGCGCTGAAGGAGCAGGGCCGCAAGAACGCGCTCCTTATGCTGGCCTCGAAGACCGGCGAACTGCGCTTCGTGACGATCAGGATGGATTGAGCGCGGAAACGCGCCCAACCAACTGGATTTCAACGAAAAGGGCGGCTAGCGGGCCGCCCTTTTTCGTGCCTGCCAGCCTTGGCGCGACAGCCTGTAGAGGACATGCCGCTTGAGATGCGGGTGGCTGTCGGGAACGCTCGGATGATCGAAATCGGCGCCTGCGTCGGGTTGCATGCCGAGCCGCTTCATGACGGCGATCGAGCGACGGTTGCCGGCAACCGCGAACGACACGATTTCGTCGACGCCAAGCGTTTCGAAGCCAAAGGCAAGCCAGACTTCCGACGCCTCGGTGACGTAGCCCTTGCCCCAGAATTCGGGCGCCAGGCGCCAGCCGATCTCGATCGTGCCGGGCGCCAGCACGTCTATGTCTTCCGTTCCGGATAATCCGACGAAGCCGATGCATTCGCCGGTTGTGGCAATCTCGGCCGCGGCGAAGCCGTAGCCGTCCTCTTCGATCCAGGCGCAGACCTCGTCCATCTTGGCGTCCGCCGCGGCGCGGTCGCGACGGAACGGGAAGAACTCCATCACGCGCTCGTCGGAGTTGATGCGGTGGAAAAGCTCGCGGTCGCGCTCTTCCCAGTTGCGCAGGATGAGGCGCTCGGTGCGGATCGGCTTCATTCGATGAACTCTTCGCGGCGATAGCCCTGGAGATAGAGCAGCGCGGTCAGGTCGCCATGATCGATGCGGATGCGCGCCTGCTCCGCCACCGCCGGCTTGGCGTGGAGCGCGACGCCGGTGCCGGCAAGACGGATCATATCGAGATCGTTGGCGCCGTCACCGACCGCGATGGCATCCTCCGTCGTCAGCCCGAGCCTCTTCGCGATCTCGAGCAGCGCTTCCGCCTTGGCCGCGCGGCCGAGGATCGGCTCGGCCACCATGCCGGTGAATGCACCGCCGTCCTCGATCAGGCGGTTCGCCTGGTTTTCCTGGAATCCCAGCATGGCGGCGATGCGGCTGGTGAAGACGTCGAAGCCGCCGGAGACCAGCGCCGTCCAGGCGCCATGGGCGCGCATCGTCTGCACCAGCGCGCGGCCGCCGGCGGCGAGCGTCAGCCGATTGACGATGATGCGGTCGACCACGGCGGTGTCGAGGCCCCTCAGCAGGGCGACGCGCTCGCGCAGCGCGGGCTCGAAGGCGATCTCGCCATTCATCGAGCGCGCGGTGATCGCCGCCACGTGGTCCTTGACGCCGATCTCGTCGGCAAGCTCGTCGATGCACTCCTGGTCGATCATCGTCGAATCCATATCGGCGAGCAGAATCTTCTTGCGCCTGCTTTCGGCGGGCTGGACGATGACGTCGACCGGTTCCGACGCCAGCGCGGCGCGCAGATTGGCGGTCATTTCGCCGATATCGGGCGTCTGCGGCAAAACGAGATCGCAGGCGACATCCTCTGCCAGCCAGTGAACGGCRCTTGCGCCGGCGGCCCGCAAGGCCATATTCGCAAGCGAGGCCGGCACGGCGCGGGCTTCTGGACGGGACACTAAAGTGGCGATCAGCGGCATCGAACATTCCGGCAGACAGGCGGGCGAGGGCCGCGTCAAGAACGCGATCCTGATAGCCGGGCCAACCGCCAGCGGCAAGTCTGCGCTGGCGCTCGATCTTGCCGAACGCAATGGCGGGGTCATCGTCAACACCGATTCCATGCAGGGCTATTCGGTTCTCGACGTCCTGACGGCGCGGCCGAGCGCCGCCGAGATGGCACGCGCGCCGCATTTCCTTTACGGCCACGTACATCCCTCCACCGCCTATTCCACCGGCGCCTGGCTGCGCGACGTGACGAAGCTGATCGACGATGGCGTCCTGTCGGGCCGTCCAGTCGTTTTCGTCGGCGGCACCGGGCTTTATTTCCGCGCGCTGGCCGAAGGCATCTCGGATATGCCGGATATTCCGGCGGCCGTCCGCGAGCGCTGGCGTTACGAGCTCAAGGAACAAGGGGCCGAAAGGCTGCATCGTCTGCTGATGCACGAGGACTCGGCCATGGCCATGCAGCTCAGGCCGACGGACGGCCAACGCATCGTGCGCGCGCTGGAAGTGCTCGACGCTTCGGGTCGCTCGATCCTGGAATGGCAGGCGGCGCGCGGCCGGCCGCTGATCGATCGCGACAGCGCGCGCTTCCTGGTCATCGAGCCGGACCGGCAGCAACTGGTCCGGCGTATCGAGGCGCGTTTCGACCAGATGCTCGACAAGGGCGCGCTCGACGAGGTGCGTCAGCTCGTAGCGCTCGGCCTCGACCCCGATCTGCCGGCGATGAAAGCGATCGGCGTGCGCGAGCTGCAGGCGGCGATGGCCGGACAGTCTGGTTTTCCCGAAGCGATCGAACGCGCCAAGATCGCCACCCGGCAATATGCCAAGCGCCAGTCGACCTGGTTCAGGCACCAACTGGGCGCGGAGTGGCGCAGGCTGCGGCCGGGCGACGAACCGGCGCTTCTGGACTGACTAAACGCTTTTCAATCAGCACCTTAAAATCCCCGGCTCTAATTCTCGCCAAGGTTGTCCGGGTTAACGGTCCGTAAGGTCCACCATGCCATAACCTCAGGGCTTGCAGTGCCGCGGGGAGTAGATGCGTTTCCATAAGGCGGAATCCGCATTTTTCGTTTTTATTTTTGTGATCCTGGCCGCGGGCCTGGTGACCTTCCACGCCTATGGCCAATTGCAGGACATCGCCGCCGACCTCGATACGRCATCGCGCGTCGACAAGATCGTCTATCTCAACAAATTGCTGTTCGTCACCGGCGCGCTGCTGGCGACCGCGCTGTTCTTCGGCACCTTCTTCATCTACCCGCTGATCCGCRGCCAGGTGCGGGAGGAGGGCAAGCTCAGGGCCATGACCGTTTCGCTCAGCGCCCGTTCGCAGACGCTCGAGCAGGCGGCGCTCACCGACGGTCTCACCGGCATGCAGAACCGCCRCTATTTCGACGATGCGTTGCGCGAATATCTGCATGAGTTTCGCCRCATCGACAGGCCCGTCGGGCTGATGATCCTCGATCTCGATCATTTCAAGCAGGTCAACGACACGCATRGTCACGATGTCGGCGACGAGGTGCTGAGGGCCGTCGCCACGTGTCTCAGAGACATGACGCGCTATCACGATGTGGTAGCGCGGCTGGGCGGCGAGGAGTTTGCCGTCGTCAYCCCCAACATGGATGTCGAACTGCTCGCCCGGTTCGCCGAGCGCATCCGCAAGGCGATCGCCAACCTGTCGATCATGTCGGGCAATGTGCGTCTCAAGGTCACCACCAGCGTCGGCCTCGCCGTCTGGGACCACAAGGAGAGCGCGGAGGATTTCTACCGCCGCGCCGATCGCCAGCTTTATGAGGCGAAGAAGCAAGGCCGCAACCGCGTCTGCGCCTAAAATCTCATCACTAAATTCGTGAGGCTGGCCGTCTGGAGGCGTTTTCTGCGCTTCCAGTGCTCACGGACTGAATGTCCGCTCCGCTCCGGTTCTCGAAAACGACTCCAGTCGACTCAGCCTGACGAATTTCCTGACGAGATTTACTCTGCTTTCGGAGGTTGCTGGCTCAATCGTTGAACTGGCGCATGCCGAAGGTCGAGGGCTTCAGGCCATAGCGTGTGTCGAAGTCGTCGTCGGGCTGGACGCGAGGGGCGGCGGCGGCCGGCTTCTTGTAGTCCGGGTCGCCAGCTTGACGAGTTGAGTCCACGGTCTCGGCAAAAGCCATGGACTGCTGCGGCTTCGGCACGTTGCGAAGCCGCTCGACGATCATCGCCAGGTCGACGTCGCAGCCGTCCACGGAGGGCTCGATCTGCTCGCCCTTCGCGGTGCCGGGGATGAACTCCTGCGCCAGCTTCTCGAATTTCAGCCGCATGGTCGTCGCCACGCCTTCGCCGAAGGCGATGGCTTCGCGCTGGCCCATGGAGGACAGGAAGGCAAGCGTCGAGGCCGAGGAGTCGGCGATCGCCGAGCGGAWGATCGCCTGGTCCTGCTCGTTGGCGAGGCRCATGGCGAAGAAGGTCGAGCATTGCGACAGGATGGTCGGGTCGAGCTCGCCCGGGCGCTGGGTGACGACGCCGAGATAGCAGCCATATTTGCGGCCTTCCTTGGCGATGCGCGACAGCGCATGCCTGGTYGGCGCGAAGCCGAGGCGCGGATCGGCCGGCATGTAGCGGTGGGCCTCCTCGCAAAGCAGGAGCAGCCTCAGCCGTCCCTCGCTCCACAAGGCCAGGTCGAAGGCCAGGCGCGCCAGCACCGAGCAGACCGAGTTGACGACTTCCGAAGGCATGCCCGCCATCTCGAAGCACGTGACCGGGCGGCCATGGCTCGGAACGCGGAAAATATTGCCGATCGTTTCGTGGATCGTGTCCTCGATCAGCCGCGAATTGAACATGAAGCGGTAGCGCGGGTCGGCGGCGGCCGATTCGATGCGCGTCTTCAGCGATTTCAGGGTCGGTCGGTCGTTCTTGGCTTCAAGCATGCCCATGCGCTCGTCGATCTGCTTGATGAGATCGGCAATGCGGTAAGGCACCGGCGTGTCCGCCGTCAGCGCGTCGCTGCCGCGCCTGACATAGGTGCCGGAATTCGGGTTGCGGTAGAGGTTCTTGGCGGCCGGGATCAGGTCGCGCAGGACATCCACTTCCTCGGGCACCGTCTCGCGGCCGCGAAACAGCACTTCGGCGAACTCCTCCAGCCTGAACATCCAGAACGGCAGGTCGAGCGTCTTGGAATCGACCTTGACGCAATATTCCGGCAGCGAGGCGGCAAACTCGTTGTGCGGRTCGAGGATGAGCAYGCGCAGATCCRGACGCGCCTGGATCGTCTTGCGCAAGAGCAGCGAGACCGCCGTCGATTTGCCGACGCCGGTGGTGCCGACGATCGCGAAATGGCGCGCCAGCGTGTCGTCGATGGCGATGTTGGCGTCGATCGACTCATCCTGCGACAGCGTGCCGATGGTCACCGAATGGCGCCCGGCCAGGTCGTAGACCGCCTGCAGGTCGCGGCTGCGGATGCGGTGGGCGATGGCGCCGATATGCGGATAGGTAGTGATGCCGCGGTCGAACACCGGCCTGGCGCCGGGCTCGGCACCGTCACGCACTTCACCGACCAACTCGACGCTGACCTCGATCAGGTTCTGCCCATCGTGGTTCCAGTGAAGGTCCGACTTGCCGATGGCATAGACAAGGCCGACCGTTCTCGTCGAGCCGAGATTGATTGAGATCATCCTGCCAACGGTCCAGAGGCCGGTGACTGTGCCTTCGGCATCCTCTGCAAAGGCGCTGATGGTGGCGCGGGCGCCGTCGCATTGCACGACATTGCCCAGAATGCGCTTGTCGTTCTGCTGGATGTTGCGGCGTTCCTGCGAGGTCGGTTCCCCGACGGAGGCTTCGYGTTCAACAAACATCATGCTCTGGTCCCATTCCCCTGGAGCAGGAACCCTATCCAATCGGGGTTAAAGTCACGTGAGGTCGGATGGTGTAGGCAGCGTTAAGCCAGCCGCGACAATTCGATCGAACAGCCTCTTCCCCGTTTTCGGAATTCCGATATATTGGATGAATGGACGATATATCGAATGAGATCACAGCGACGATCGGCAGGCGCATACGTTCCGAAAGAACGATGAGGGGCTGGTCTCTGGCCGAATTGGCCGAGCGCTCGGACGTCTCGAAGGCGATGCTGAGCGTCATCGAACGCGGGACGACCAGTCCGACCGCGGCGCTTTTGGTGCGCGTCGCGGCGGCCTTCGGCATGACGTTGTCGACGCTGATCGCACGAGCCGAGACGCAAGGCGGCGGCRTCTCGCGCAAGGAGGAGCAGCCGATCTGGCAGGACCCGGCAACCGGTTACATAAGGCGGCATCTGTCGCCGGCATCGCAGATGCCGCTGGAACTGATCCGGGTCAGCCTGCCGGCAGGCGCCAAGGTCAGCCTTCCGGCGTCGTCCTACGCCTTCATCAAGCAGCAGATATGGCTGATCGACGGAAGGCTGGATTTCACCGAGGGCGATATGGTGCACAGGCTCGGGCCCGGCGACTGCCTGGCTTTGGGTGCCCCGTCGGATTGCGTCTTTCATGCTCCCGGACCCGATGCGGCGGAGTATCTCGTGGCGCTGGTCAGGGACTGACCTTGATGCCCCGACGGCCAAAACGCTCGCACAATGGCGGGCCGCCGCTCGACGACTATGACGGCCCGCCCTGGGGCAAGGGCGATGCCTATATTTTCCTCGCCTGGCGYGCCGCCCATGACAAGGCCTGGAAGGCGCCGAGCCAC
This sequence comes from Mesorhizobium sp. LCM 4576, assembly GCF_001854815.1. Classification (NCBI taxonomy): domain Bacteria; kingdom Pseudomonadati; phylum Pseudomonadota; class Alphaproteobacteria; order Hyphomicrobiales; family Phyllobacteriaceae; genus Mesorhizobium; species Mesorhizobium sp. LCM 4576. Next base: position 117,333 of record NZ_MDDT01000016.1, on the reverse strand, counting down.
GCCGTCATGCTGATGCGGCTGGAGAGGGCCGAGCGGCTCGGGCTGACCTACGAGGAATATACGCTCGAGATCCTGGAGCGCGGCCGCCATCTCGGCGAGGAAGATGCCGACCGTATTGCCGAAATCCGGCGGGCGCGCCGGCGCAAACGGGCCAGCCATTTCGAATGACCCTTGTGCCCGATATCTCGTTGCCTGGAGARCACCAGCATGAACTCCCTTGAAATCCGGGCGTTGAGCGGCGAGGCGGCAACCATCGCGATGCTCTCCGATCTGTTGATCGAAACGGTCGCCGCTGGCGGATCGGTGAGCTTCATGCATCCATTGTCAGTGGAGGCCGCGCGGGATTTCTGGCGCCAGTCGCTTGCCGCAGCCGCGCGCGGGGAAAGGGCGGTGCTGGGCGCATGRCAGGGCGATGCGCTTGCCGGCACGGTCACGCTGCTGCTCGGCTTCCCGCCCAATCAACCRCACCGCGCCGAGATCGCCAAGCTGATGACCGGCCCGGCCCATCGCGGCAAAGGCGTCGCGACCCGCCTGATGCGCGCCGCGGAAGAACTGGCAGTCGAGAAAGGCCGCACGCTGCTCGTGCTTGACACGGCGAGCGAAGAGGGCGCGGCGGGCCTCTATGAGAAGCTTGGTTTCACGCTGACGGGAGAAATCCCCGATTTTGCGCTCAAGCCGCATGGCGGGCTGACCGGCACGTTGATCTACTGGAAGCGGATAGGAGCGGAGGCCTGTACGCTATCTTGACCTTCCGGCAACGCGCGACAGAAGCCAGCGGCGAAAATCCTGCTCGGCGCCGGACAATCGCGATAATGACGGTCTCGTCAGGAAATGCCCCGATGGGCTCGAAAGCTCGAAATCCGAAAGCCTGACGAGCCCCTTGTCCTTGAGGGCTGTGTCGATCAGCGGGCGCGAGCCGAGCAGTGCTCCGGCGCCGGCCTTCGCGGCTTCCATCGCGGCGACGAAACTGTCGAAGCGATGCGAGCGGCGGGAATGGCCGGCAAGCCCCGCGGCGGCGAACCATTCCGCCCACATCTCGCGCGCGCCTGCCACCAGGAGCAGCGGCAATGACGTCCAATCGGCTTCCCGGGCGAGCGGCGGAGCCGCGACCGGGACAAGCCGCTCGACGGTCAGCCGGTCGGCCTCGCGCCCGGGAAAGGACCCGTTGCCGAAACGTATGTCGAGCGCCGAACCCGGCTGGTCGTAGTCGGTCGGCCGGTGGATGGTTACCAGATCGAGCCGGACCTGCGGCAGCGCCTTTGCCAGGTCGGGCAGAGCCGGGACCAGCACCAGAAGGGCAAACGAGATTGGAGCCCGGATCGAGACGGTCTGCAAGGCGCGCGGCTCGAACAGCTCGCTTGTGCTGTTGCCGATGGTCGCGAATGCCGACTGGATGTGCGGGAGATAGGCCGCCCCTTCCGGCGACAGCGCCACGCCGCGCGCCAGACGCGCGAACAGTCGCGTCTTCAGCCGCTCTTCCAGTAAACGGATATGCTGGCTCACCGCGGCCTGGGTGAGCCCCAGCTCCGCGGCAGCGGCGGTGAAGTTGGACAGGCGGGCGGCTGCCTCGAAACTGCGCAGCCAGTCGAGAGGGGGTATCGTATCGAATACTTTCTCAGCCATTAGAAATTTAGCGCCAATACCCGCAAAACGATAATTTGAATTATGCCTTCGATGAAGTCAGCATGCAATCCGTGCCCGTTGTGGCGGGTACAAAACGGGAGCTTTCAAAGTATGTTGATGAGGGTAACGCTGGGCGACGATGGGCGAACGATCGAGCTTGGCTGGCAGGACGGAGCGGTGAGCCGCTTCCACGCCATGTGGCTGCGAGACAATGCGCTGGACGACAAGACGCGCAGCGCCGGCAACGGCCAGCGGCTGATCACCATTCTCGATATTCCGGCGGAAACGCGGATCGGTGCGGCCTCCATCAGGGGCGAAACGCTGGAGGTCACATTCGTTCCCGAAGGCAAGGCCGTCAACTTTCCCGCAAGCTGGCTCCGCGCTCATGCCTATGATCGCAAGGAGGATCACGAGCCCGGCTGGACGGGAGGCGACGTACAGCGCTGGACGAAAGCCACGATGCAGAATTCCGTGCCGCGCGCTGCCTATGGGGATGCCAGCCGCGACGGCAACGTGCTGCGGCAATGGCTGGCAGCGGTGCGCCGCTTCGGCTTTGCCGTCATGGACGGCCTGCCMACGGAATCCGGCGCGCTGTGCAAGGTGGCCGACCTCTTCGGCTACGTCCGGGAGACCAATTACGGGCGCTGGTTCGAGGTGCGCGCCGAGGTCAATCCGAACAACCTCGCCTATACCAATCTCGGCCTGCAGGCGCATACCGACAATCCCTATCGCGACCCGGTGCCGACGCTGCAGATCTTGTCCTGCATCGAGAACACAGTGGAAGGCGGCGAATCCAGCGTCGTCGACGGGTTCGCGGTGGCGGCGGCACTTCAGGCGGAAAACCCGGACGGCTTCCGGCTGCTCTCTTCCTATCCGGCGCGTTTCGAGTATGCCGGCTCGTCGGGCGTGCGGCTCCAGTCCAAGCGGCCGATGATCGAACTCGGACCCGATGGCGAGCTCATCTGCATCCGCTTCRACAACCGCTCGCTGGCGCCGGCCGTCGACGTGCCGTTCGCCGAGATGGACAAATACTATGCGGCCTACCGCCGGTTCGCTGAGCTGATCGAGGATCCGGCTTTCGAGGTCACCTTCAAGCTCGAAGCGGGACAATCCTTCATCGTCGACAACACCCGCGTCATGCATGCGCGCAAGGCGTTTTCGGGCAGCGGCAAGCGATGGCTGCAGGGCTGCTACGCCGACAAGGACGGCCTGCTGTCGACGCTTGCCGCGATCGAGCATGGTTTCAAGGAGGCGGCGGAATGAAACCGAACGACCTGAATGCCGGCAACATCGTCGAATTCATCGCCGATATCTTCGAGCGCCGCGGGGCGGAATCCTATCTCGGCGAGCCTGTCACGATGTCGGAGCATATGCTGCAGGGCGCGTGGTTGGCCGAGCAGGATGGCGCGCCGGAGGAACTGGTGGCAGCGGCGCTGCTGCACRACATCGGCCACTACACCAGCGAGTTCGGCACCTATTCGCCTGACGACGTCGAGGACAAGCATCATGACGAGGCGGGCGGCGAGGTGCTGGYGCCTTTCTTTCCGCCGGTCATCGTCGAATGCGTAAGGCTGCATGTCTCGRCCAAGCGCTATCTGTGCGCCACCGATCCAAGCTATTTCGGCAAGCTGTCGCCGGCCTCGATGCATACGCTGTCGTTGCAGGGCGGGCCGATGAGCGCGGCGGAAGTGRCCGAGTTCCGCAGCAATCCGTTCCACGACGAAGCGGTGCGCGTGCGCATCTGGGACGAGGGCGGCAAGGTCGCCAATATGAAGACGCGAGCCTTCCGCGATTACGTGCCGTTGCTCGAGCGGGTGGTGAAGAAGTTCGCGGCTGAAAAGGCGGCATAGACGCGGAAGCCCGGCTGACCGGGCTTCCGCCTTCCGCGAGAGCGCTGTGCGTCAGCTCTTGTGATAGACCTCCTGCAGCCCATAGACCGGCGTCGGCAAGCCGACCTGCCTGGCTTTGAGCTGCAGTGACAGATACTGCGAGTAGTGCCGCGACTGGTGCAGGTTGCCGCCATGGAACCACAGCGCTTCCTGTTGCGTCGGCTTCCACATGTTGCGCTGCTCGCCTTCCCATGGGCCGGGATCCTTGGTGGTGGCGGAGCCGAGGCCCCAGACCTTGCCGACCTTGTCCGCCACCTCCTGCGAGATGAGATCGGCGGCCCAGCCGTTCATCGAGCCGTAGCCGGTGGCATAGATCACGAGGTCGGCCGGCAGTTCGGTGCCGTCGACGAATTTGACACCGGTCTCGGTCAATTCCTGCACCGCGGCGCCCGGTCCGCTCTTCAGCTTGATCGAGCCGTCGATGACGAGGTCGCAGGCGCCGACATCGATGTAATAGCCGGAGCCGCGGCGCAGGTATTTCATGAACAGACCCGAGCCGTCGTCACCCCAGTCGAGCAGGAAGCCTGCCTTTTCCAAGTCGGCGTAGAATTTTGCGTCGCGCTCCTWCATCTGCTCGTAGAGCGGGATCTGGAACTCGTGCAGGATGCGGTAGGGGAGCGAAGCGAAGATCATGTCGGCCTTGCGCGTTGTCATGCCGTTCTCCACCGCCTGCTCGGAGTAGAGTGCGCCAAGCCCGATATCCATCAGCGTGTCCGACTTGACGATATGGGTCGACGAGCGCTGCACCATGGTCACGTCCGCGCCGCCTTCCCAAAGTGCTGCGCAGATATCGTGCGCCGAGTTGTTCGAGCCGATGACCACCACCTTCTTGCCCCGGTATTTGTCCGGGCCGGGATGGGTCGAGGAGTGCTGCTGCTCGCCCTTGAAGATGTCCTGGCCCTTGTATTTCGGCCAGTTCGCCTTGCCGGACATACCGGTCGCCAGCACCAGCTGCTTGGGCTTCAGCACCATTTCCTTGCCGTCGCGCTCGACGACCACGGTCCATTCCTTCGTCTTCTCGTCGTATTTGGCGGATTTGGCGGTGGTGGAGGACCAATAGTTCAGCTCCATCACCTTGGTGTACATCTCCAGCCAGTCGCCGATCTTGTCCTTCGGCGCGAAGACCGGCCAGTTCTTGGGGAAGTCGATATAGGGAAGGTGATCGTACCAGACCGGGTCGTGCAGGCAGAGCGACTTGTAGCGCTTGCGCCAGGAGTCGCCCGGACGCTCGTTCTTCTCGACGATGACGGCCGGCACGCCGAGCTGTTTCAGCCTTGCGCCGAGAGCAATTCCGCCCTGGCCGCCGCCGATGATGACGACATAGGGCTGCTTGGTGTGGCCGAGCTCGGCGATCTCGTCGTCGCGCTCCTCGCGCCACGTCTTGCGGTCCTTGCCGTGTCCGTGCTTGGCGCCGAGGGGGCGGGTGAAGCCCGCTTTCTCTTCATAGCCTTTCAGCTCCGCCATCGTGGTCAGCAGCGTCCAGATCAGGTCGCCCTTGAACCGCACGAGGCCAAAGCCGCGCGCCACGCTCGTCTCGAAGGTGATCCAGGCGGTGATGACGCCGCCGTCCTCGCTCGCTTCCTCGCCCTTGGCCACCGACCAGCCGGTCGGCTTGGTGCTGGCCAGCGTCGCCCGCAGCATGTCGCGAACCTGGTCCTGGCCTTCCATCGTCTTCAGGTTCCAGGTGAAGGTGACGAGGTCGCGCCAGTAGCAGTCGGCCTGGAAGCAGTTGACGGCGCTGTCGATGCCGCCGGCTTCCAGCGCCTTGCCGAACTTGTCGAGCAGTGCCTGCGCCTTGGTGGTGGGTGTTCTCTCGAGCATTTGTTCTCCTCCACTTGCTAGAGTGCGCCATGAGCAGCAAGCGGCGTGCCAACCGTGGCGCTCATTATGGATTGCAATGGAATCAACCTGTTAGGACGCTCTTCCGTCGTCTTGCCTGTTGCGTTTCTGTTGCACGCGCTACGGCGCGCCACAGTCCTGCAGTATCAATTCGGTGCTTCCAGCCGCAGGCGCTTCATGCGGCGATGCACCGTGGTGCGGTCGACGCCGAGACGCCGGGCGGCTTCGGAAATGTTCCAGCCGGTTGCCGCCAGCACGGCCAACAGGGCGCCGCGCTCTTCCTCGAGCGAGGGCGCGCGCAGCGCGACCAGGCTGGCGGACGGGRCCGGCGGCGCCGCGCGGGAGGCGCCGAAATCGGGAAGGTCGGAAGGCTGGATCGTCTCGTCCTCGCAAAGCGCCACCGCCAGATCCACGGCGTTGACGAGCTCGCGGATGTTGCCGGGCCAGTCGTGGCGGATCAGCGCCAGCCGCGCCGCCGCCGACAGTTTTGCCGGCCGCCCGGCAAGACGTGCGCGCTCGCCGACCAGCCGTTCCAGCAGCCATTCGAAATCCGTGCGCTCGCGCAGTGGCGGCAAGGTCAGCGGGGCGGCGTTCAGCCTATAGAACAGGTCCTCGCGGAAACGGCCCTCGGCAACCAGCTGGCGCAGGTCATGATGCGAGGCGGAGATGACCTTGATGTCGACGGGCCGAGGCGCGATGCCGCCGACCGGGACCAGTTCGCGCTCGGCGATCACTCGCAAAAGCCGCGATTGCAGCGCGTAGGGCATATCGCCGATCTCGTCGAGGAACAGCGTGCCGCCGTCGGCGCTCTCGATCAGACCCTTGCGCCCTCTGGCCGTGGCGCCGGTAAAGGCGCCAGCGGCATGCCCGAACAGCTCGCTCTCGATCAGATGTTCCGGGATAGCCGCGCAGTTGATGGCCACGAACGGGCCGGCGCGCCCGGAACTGTCATGGATCGCCCGGGCGAGAACCTCTTTGCCGGAGCCGGTCTCGCCATGGATCAGGATCGGGATCGCGGTGCGCGCCAGCTTGGCTGCCCGCATTTGCACCGCCGTCATAACCGGGTCGCCGCCCGAAAGCTCGGCGATCGGTCCCGGCAGCACCTCCACAGGGGCGCGGCGTCCACTCGTCGGCTGCGGTTCGATGGCATGCGCGAACAGCGCGCTGCCGTTGCGGCCGAACACCAGCCGCTCCTCGGTCGGGCGGCCGCGCGTCAAATTCGGCAAGTCGTCGATATCCATGTCGAGGTAACGCGAGATCGGCTGGCCGATCGGCGAGGACGAGAGCCTCCAGTCGATGCCACCGGCTTGCGCCAAAAGCAGCGCCGCGCCGCGCGTCGTGCCGAGGATCCGGCCCGACGCGTCGAGCGCGATGGCCGCTTCCGGATCGACGTCGAGGAATTCGGGCGAACGTGAGAAGCGCAGCACCCATTCCGAATGCATCTGCGCCATCAAATTGGCGAGCTCGATGYGCCGGGCGGATGCCGTCACAAGGTGAAGGGCAAGGTTCTGGCTGACCTTCGGCTGCGGCGAGCGCAGCAGCGATATGTCGAGCACGGCGGTCAATTCGCCCTTGGTGTCGAAGATCGGCGCAGCGGTGCAGGAAAGCGGCGTGTGGGTGGTGTCGAAATGGTCGGTCTGGTGAATGGTCATCGCCTCGCCGGTGACGATGCAGGAGCCGACGCCGCAGGTTCCGGTGCGGCTCTCCGACCATTCGGAGCCGAGATAGAGCCCGGCCTTGCGCAACTGATCCATGAACAGCGGGTCGCCGAGAAAGTCGACGGTGACGCCCTTGGCATCGGCCAGCAGCAAGACGTAGTTCTGGCCCGCCACCTGCTTGAACAATGTCTCGAGGCCGCTGCGGGCAATGGCGATCAGCCTTTCGGACTGCTCGCGGTGCTCGCGCAACTGCGTGTCGGGAACGATGTAGGCTTCCGTCGGACGTGCCGGGTCGAGCCGATGCGTGTCGATGCAGCGCAGCCAGGATTGGACCACGATATCGTCGCGGGCCGATCGCGCGCCGGACAGCACCTGTTCGATTTCGCGGATATGCTCCCGCTCGCYAGCCATGCGTCCTCCTCGCACGTCCTTTGCCAACGCATAGTGGTGCGTCGGAGAGGYACGCTCAACTGTACTATGGTAGCTGTATCAAAGGAACGCGCCGGCGCCATTCTCACAGGCGGGTGAATTCGTACCGGACCCCATTGACGAGCCCGCGTTTTCGCCCTTATTGTCCGCGCCCATGAAAACGGCACTCATTCTCGTAGGCTGGCGCGTGGGCAAGGCGGTGTAACCGCCGGGCGAAATCCTCCCATGCGCATCCCACAGGCTCCCTCGGGGGCCTTTTTTATTGCCTCCAATCGAACTAAACGACCAGCAATCGCCAGACGGCGAAACAGTACGGGACCAGACCGATGAGCAACGGACAGAACGAGCGGCGCGAGATGACGGGCGCCGAAATGGTGGTGCAGGCGCTGAAGGACAATGGCGTCAAGCACATCTTCGGCTACCCGGGCGGCGCGGTTCTCCCGATTTACGATGAAATTTTTCAACAAGACGAGGTCGAGCACATCCTGGTCCGGCACGAGCAGGGCGCCGGCCATGCGGCGGAAGGCTATGCGCGCTCGACCGGCAAGGCCGGYGTGCTTCTGGTGACGTCCGGCCCCGGCGCCACCAACGCGGTGACGCCGCTGCAGGATGCGCTGATGGATTCCATTCCGCTGGTCTGCCTCACCGGCCAGGTGCCGACGTCGCTGATCGGCTCCGACGCCTTCCAGGAATGCGACACGGTCGGCATCACGCGGCCCTGCACCAAGCACAACTGGCTGGTGAAGGACGTCAACGAGCTCGCCGCCACCATCCATGAAGCGTTCCATGTCGCGACGACCGGGCGGCCCGGTCCCGTTGTGGTCGACATCCCGAAGGACGTGCAGTTCGCCAAGGGCATCTATGTGCCGCCGCAGACGGCGCCGCGCACCAGCTACCAGCCGAAGGTCCAGGGCGACCTGGAAAAGGTGAAGGCGGCGGTCGAGCTGATGGCCGGCGYCAAGAAACCGATCATCTATTCGGGCGGCGGCGTCATCAATTCGGGACCGGAAGCCAGCCATCTGCTGCGCGAGCTGGTCGACCTCACCGGCTTCCCGATCACCTCGACGCTGATGGGGCTCGGCGCCTATCCGGCATCCGGCAAGAACTGGGTCGGCATGCTCGGCATGCACGGCACCTACGAAGCCAATATGGCGATGCACGATTGCGACGTGATGGTCTGCATCGGCGCGCGCTTCGACGACCGCATCACCGGCCGGCTCAATGCGTTCTCGCCGAATTCGAAGAAGATCCACATCGACATCGACCCGTCCTCGATCAACAAGAACGTCCACACCGATGTGCCGATCATCGGCGATGTCGGCCGCGTGCTGGAGGATCTGGTGCGGCTGTGGCGGGCGACCRCCAAGACCGACAAGAAGGCGCTCTATCCGTGGTGGGAGCAGATCGCGAAATGGCGGGCGCGCGATTCGCTCGCCTACAAGATGAACAACGACGTGATCATGCCGCAATACGCGATCCAGCGGCTCTACGCGCTGACCAAGGACATGGACACCTACATCACCACCGAGGTTGGCCAGCACCAGATGTGGGCGGCGCAGCACTATCATTTCGACAAGCCGAACCGCTGGATGACCTCGGGCGGCCTGGGCACGATGGGCTACGGCCTGCCGGCGGCGCTCGGCGTGCAGATCGCGCATCCGGATGCGCTGGTCGTCGACATCGCCGGCGACGCTTCGGTGCAGATGACCATGCAGGAGATGAGCTCGGCGGTGCAGTATGAGGCGCCGATCAAGATCTTCATCCTCAACAACCAGTATATGGGCATGGTGCGCCAGTGGCAGCAGCTGCTGCATGGCAACCGGTTGTCGCATTCCTACACCGAGGCGATGCCGGACTTCGTCAAGCTGGCGGAAGCCTATGGCGGCCACGGCATCCGTTGCGACAAGCCGGATGAGCTCGACGACGCGATCCGGGAGATGATCTCGGTGAAGAAGCCGGTTCTGTTCGACTRCCGCGTGGCGACCTTGGCCAACTGCTTCCCGATGATCCCGTCGGGCAAGGCGCATAACGAGATGCTCCTGCCGGACGAGGCGACCGACGAAGCGGTGGCCAACGCCATCGACGCCAAGGGCAGGGAATTGGTGTAGGCGGCCACAAAGGCGGGGCTGTCGCGAGAAAGCCGTGCGCAAACAGAGAATTAGCTCAAAAGTCTGAAATCGAGATTCATCTTATGAACGCACAACACCTCCAACCGACCGGCTCCGCCTATTTCATCGCCAAGGAAACCGAGAAGCCGGAAACGCACACGCTTTCGGTGCTGGTCGACAACGAGCCGGGCGTGCTTGCCCGCGTCATCGGCCTTTTTTCCGGTCGCGGCTACAACATCGAGAGCCTTACCGTCTCCGAGACCGAGCATGAGAAGCATCTCTCGCGCATCACCATCGTGACGCGCGGCACGCCGCATGTGATGGAGCAGATCAAGAACCAGCTCGAACGCATCGTGCCGGTGCACCGGGTGGTCGACCTGTCCGTCCGTTCGCACGAGCTTGGCCAGGACCGGCCGCTGGAACGCGAGCTCGCGCTGGTCAAGGTCGCCGGCACCGGCGATGCCCGGGTCGAGGCGCTCCGCCTTGCGGACGCTTTCCGCGCCTCGGTCATCGACGCCAACACCGAGCATTTCATCTTCGAGATCACCGGCAAGGGCTCCAAGCTCGACCAGTTCATTGCCATCATGAAGCCGCTTGGCCTGGTCGAGATYTGCCGTACCGGCGTCGCCGCGATGAACCGCGGCCCGCAGGGAATGTGACAAGGACGACCAGCGCTCACACCGTTTCAACCTTGTCTCTGGTCCGGCAGTCCTCCGCCGGTGGCTTTTGCGCATCTGCTAAAAAAAGGACAGTAAGGCTGACATATCCGGGAGGATGACATGTCGCTCGACGCATTCCTTGCGCTGCTGGTCTACGCCTTCGTGACGTCGATCACGCCGGGGCCGAACAACCTCATGCTGCTCGCTTCGGGCGTCAATTTCGGTATCGCCAGGACGGTCCCGCACATGCTGGGCGTCAGCATCGGCTTTCTGATCCTGCTGCTGGCCGTCRGCTTCGGGCTCGGCGCGGTGCTGACAGCGCTGCCTGCGCTGCATACGGCGCTGAAGATCGCAGGCGCCGTCTATCTGCTTTATCTCGCCTGGAAGATCGCCATGTCKCGCTCGATGAGCGACGGAAAAGGCGCGGAGGGGCGGCCGATGCGCTTCATCGACGCTGCTGCCTTCCAGTGGGTCAACCCCAAGGCATGGGTGATGGCGATCACCGCGATGGCCGTCTACACCAATGCCGATCACCCGTTCGTCTCGGTGGCGCTGATCTCGATCGCCTTCACCGTCGTCAACCTACCCAGCGTTTCGGTATGGGCCGGTTTCGGCACGGCGCTGCGCGGCTTCCTGTCGAATCCGGCGCGGCTGAAATGGTTCAACATGGCCATGGGTCTGTTACTGGCGGCGACCCTGTGGCCGATGCTTCGCTAGTAAAGATGTCTTGATACTCAGGTGATGCCGGCGCACGGCTTTGCGTCTCGCCACTATTGGGCACGCTCGGCTCCCCTCTCGGAAAGGGCACTTTCGGTCTATTTTCGATCGGATGATGGCGCCTCATCCTGCTCGTTTGCCGACTGCCCAACATTTGTGCACTGCACATTAAATCTTCGTAATCCCGCGTTTTGGCCCTTTTCCGCCCGGGCCTTGTCCTATCTATTCGGCGAAAATCGCGGCAGACGGCCGTGAAACGAGCTAGGATAGACCACCGGGATCGGCGTGTCGGGTAGAGGACTCATTTGTCGATGCGCGGAAAAATCGCCTTTGCAATTGTCGCGGTCGCCTGCCTGGCGGGCGGCGGGCTCTATTTTTCGCCCACGACGTTGGTCAAGCTGCAGCAGCTGATTTCGGGCAAGCAGGCTAGCGTGGCCACCGCGGACAAGACGGCGAGCGGCGATAAAGCGGCCGGCGCCCCTGACAATGCGAAAGGCGACAATGCGAAAGGCGGCGGTCCGCGTTCGGCCTCGATCGTCGCCGCAGCCGCGACGACCGCTGATTTCCCGATACGCCGCTATGCCATCGGCTTCGTCTCTTCCCCGGAGGTGGTGAACATCAATGCCCGTGTTTCCAGCCAGATCGTGTCGATTGCGGTCAAGGACGGGCAGATGGTCAAGGCCGGTGATCTGCTCATTTCGCTCGATGACCGCGCGCTGAAGGCGCAGCTCRCCAAGGACCAGGCGCAGCTCGCCAAGGACCAGGCGATGCTGGTGAGCGCCCAGGCCGACCTGCAGCGCGCCAAGGACCTCGTCGCCAAGCAGGCCGGCACGCAGCAGACCTACGATCAGGCGCTGGCGGCGCAGAAGGCCGCGGCCGCCACCATCGACGCCGACAAGGCGACCATCGATGCCGACACCGTGCAGTTGAGCTACGCGACCATCTCGGCGCCGATCTCGGGCCGGCYTGGCGCCGTCAACGTCTCGGTCGGCGATCTGGTCACCACCAGCAACGGCAACTCAGGCAGCTCGACGCCGCTGGTCACCATCACGCAGATGGACCCGCTGCAGGTGAACTTCACGCTGCCCGAGAGCAATCTTGCTCTGCTGCACAAGGAACTGGCGAATCCGACGCAAGGCGACGTGACGCTGACCAAGGACGGCGATCCCACGGCGATCGGCAAGGGCACGCTCGATTTCGTCGATTCCAGCGTCGACACGGCCTCCGGCACCATCGCGACGCGGGCGARCATACCGAATCCGGATCTTTCGCTGTGGCCCGGGMAATATGTGAACGTGGTGCTCGAGGCCGGCACGATGCCACAGATGACCTCGGTTCCGACGGTCGCGGTGCAGCCCAGCCAGAAGGGACCATTCGTTTATGTGGTCAAGCCGGACAACACCGTCGAGATGCGGCCGGTGCAGGTGGCGCTGACGGTGGGCCAGAACAGCGCCATCAGCGATGGTCTCAAGAGCGGCGAGAAGGTCGTCGTCGAAGGCCAGACACGGTTGAAGAACGGCGCGGCGGTRCATGAAGGCAAAGCCGCGGCCGGATCCGGCGATCAGGCAWCGCCCAAAGTCGCGGAGGCCGACAAGGCCGGCGGGGCGAGCCAATGATCTCCGAATTCTGCATACGCAAGCCTGTCGCCACCCTTCTGATGTCGTTCGCCCTCATTCTGGGCGGCATTTTTGCCTACAAGTTCCTGCCGGTGGCGGCGCTGCCCAGCGCCGAATTTCCGGTGGTCAATGTTTCTGCCAGCCTGCCCGGCGCCTCGCCGGAGACGATGGCGACATCAGTGGCGACGCCGCTGATCAAGCAATTCGCGACCATCGCGGGCATCGATTCGATCTCGACCACCAATTCGCTCGGCCAGACCTCGATCGCCATCCAGTTCGTGCTCAACCGCGACATCGACGCGGCGGCCGCGGATGTCCAGGCGGCGATCGCGCGCACGCAAAAATCGCTGCCGCCGGAAATGACGGCGCCGCCGAGCTATCGAAAGGTCAATCCGGCCGACGCGCCGATCCTCCTGATGTCGCTGGTCAGCGACACGGTCCCGCTGACCGATCTGGACGCCTTTGCCGAAAACGTCATCTCGCCGTCGCTGTCGACCATCGATRGCGTCGCGCAGGTCTCGATCTTCGGCCAGCAGAAATATGCCGTGCGCATCCAGATCGATCCGACCGCGCTCGCCGCGCGCGGCATCTCGATCGATCAGCTGCAGGCCGCGATCACCTCGGCCAACAGCAACACGCCGCTCGGCGTCCTGCAGAACAACAAGCAGCAGCTGACCATCACCGCCAACACGCAGCTCGACAATGCCGCCGGCTTCTCCAACCTGATCATCGCCACCAAGAATGGTCACCCGGTGCGGTTGGGCGAGGTGACCCGCGTCGTCGACTCGGTCGAGACCACGACGACGGCAAGCTGGTATGACGGCACGCGCGCCATCATCCTGGCGGTCCAGCGCCAGCCCGACGCCAACACCGTCGAGGTGGTCGACAAGGTCAAGGCGATGCTGCCGTCCTTCCAGGACCAGATGCCGGCGGCAGCCTCGATCAAGCTGCTTAACGACCGGTCGACTTCGATCCGGCAAGYCGTCGGCGACGTCCAGTTCACGCTGCTCCTGACGATTGCCCTGGTGGTGATGGTGATCTTCGTGTTCCTGCGCCGGGTGACGGCAACCATCATTCCGGCCGTGGCGGTGCCGATCTCGTTGATCGCCACGCTTGGCGCGATGTTCCTGTTCGGCTTCTCGATCGACAACATCTCGCTGATGGGATTGACCTTGGCCGTCGGCCTTGTCGTCGACGACGCCATCGTCATGCTGGAAAACATCTTCCGCCACATGGAAGAGGATGGGCTGTCGGCCTTCGACGCGGCGCTGAAAGGCGCGCGTGAAATCGGCTTCACCATCATCTCGATCTCGATCTCGCTGGTGGCCGTGTTCATTCCGGTGCTTCTGATGGGCGGCGTCATCGGCCGTATCTTCAACGAATTCGCCGTCGTGGTGACCGTCGCCATCCTGGCCTCGATGTTCGTGTCGCTGACGCTGACGCCGATGCTCTGCTCGCGTCTGTTGTCGGTGACCAAGGCCGATCGCGAAAAGCATGCGCCCGGTCACAAGCCGGACCTCATCACGCGCGGCTACGACCGGATCCTGGGCTTCTGCCTGCGAAACACTTTCCTGGTGTTCCTCGTCTTCGTCGCCACCGCGGCTGCGTCGGTGTGGCTGATCCAGGTTTCGCCGAAGGGCTTCTTTCCGCAGGAGGATATCAGCCAGATCTCGGTGACCACGCTTGCGCGCCAGGACATCTCCTTCGACGCCATGGTCAAGCTGCAGGGCAAGGTCGCCGACGTGTTCTCGCATTCTCCCTATGTGACGCATGTCGCCTGGTCGGTGGGCGGCGGTCAAAGCGCGCTCAATCAAGGCCGGCTTTACGTCCAGTTGAAGGACAAGAGCCAACGCCCCGACATCGAGAAGGTGCAGTCCGATCTGAGGAAGCAACTTTCCAACGTGGCCGGCATCGAAACCTATATGCAGCCGGTGYAGAACCTGCGCCTCGGCTCGCGGTCGTCCGCCAGCGCCTATCAGCTCGTGGTGCAGGGTCTGGATACCRGCCAGACCGACATCTGGGCGCAGAAGCTGAACGACGCGATGGTCGCGGACCACACGATGTTCACCGATGTCACCAGCGACCTGCAGAACAACGCATTGYAGGCGTCGCTGGTGATCGACCGCGACAAGGCCGCCCAGCTTGGCATCGATACCGACACGCTGCGTTCGGCTCTCTATGGCGGCTTCGGCACCGACCAGGTTTCGACGATCTTCGGTTCGGCCGACAGCTATGAGGTTATCACCGAGCTCGACCCCAAGATCGAATGGTCGCCGGAGCGGATGYTGGCCATCCAGATGCGGACGGCGAGCGGCAACCTGGTGCCCCTCGGCGCCTTCGCGCATGTCGATCGTACGGCCGGCGCGCTGACGGTCAATCAGCTCGGCCAGCTTCCGGCGGTGACGATCTCCTACAATCTGCCGCAGGGCGTCTCGCTCGGCGACACGGTGACCCGCATCGACCAACTCAAAGAACAGATCGGCATGCCGAAGGAGATCTCGACAAGCTTTGCCGGCACGGCCAAGACCTTCCAGGATTCGCTGGCCAACCAGGGTTTTCTGATCGGCGGCGCGATCCTGACGATCTATATCGTGCTCGGCATGCTCTATGAGAGCTTCATCCACCCGCTCACCATCCTCACCGGCCTGCCGTCGGCGGTGCTTGGCGCGGTGGTGGCGCTGCGCTTCGCCGGCATGGACCTTTCGGTGATCGCGGTGATCGGCATCCTGATGCTGATCGGCATCGTCAAGAAGAACGGCATCATGATGGTCGACGTCGCGCTGGAGCTCAGGCGACAAGGCATGTCGGCGAAGGACTCCATCCACAAAGCCTGCCTGATGCGTTTCCGGCCGATCATGATGACGACGCTTGCCGCGCTGATGGGGACGTTCCCGATCGCGCTCGGCACCGGCGCCAGCGCCGAATTGCGCCAGCCGCTCGGCGTTGCCGTGGTCGGCGGCCTGCTCGCCTCGCAGGCGCTGACGCTGTTCGTCACGCCGGTGATCTACGTCTATTTCGAGAATTTCTCGGGCTGGCTGCTCAGCTTCTCATCGAGACGGAACCAGCCGGCGCTGCATGTGGTGGAAGGCGGCGAGCAAGCCTCGCTGTTTGACGGCGAGGCAGAGCCGAAGAAGGTGGCGGCCGAGTAGGAGCATGATCCCGAAAAGTTGCAGACTTTTCGGACAAGATCATGCCTCAGAAAACAAACCTGGAGCGAAGCCTCAGTTTCGCTCCAGTTCCGACTGGCCCAAGCCGTGGCGCTTGCGGCGCCATGCCGGCGATCGTAACCTTGGGCCATGTCCCATGATCATGACCACGACAACGAGCTTGATCCGTTCGCGGCGCGCGTGCGCGCGCTGGAGACGATCCTGACCCAAAAGGGCCTGATCGATCCGGCGGCGATCGACATCATCGTCGATACCTATGAGACCAAGATCGGCCCGCGCAATGGCGCGCGGGTGGTGGCGAAGGCCTGGAGCGATCCGGCCTATGCCGAATGGCTCAAGCGCGACGCGACGGCGGYGATCGAGTCGCTCTCCTATACAGGGCGCCAGGGCGAGCACATGCAGGCCGTGTTCAACACCGAGGAGACGCATAACCTCGTCGTCTGCACGCTCTGCTCCTGCTATCCTTGGTCGGTGCTCGGCCTGCCGCCGGTCTGGTACAAGGCGCCGCCTTACCGCTCGCGGGCGGTGATCGATCCGCGCGGCGTGCTCGAGGAGTTTGGGCTGACGCTGCCGGCGGAGAAGAAGATTCGCGTCTGGGATTCGACCGCCGAGCTCCGCTACCTCGTGGTGCCGATGCGGCCGAAAGGCACGCAGGGTTGGAGCGAGGAGCAGCTCGCAGGGCTGGTCAGCCGCGACGCGATGATCGGCACCGCGCTTGCCAAAGAGCCGGAAGGGGAACCGGCATGAACGGGCCGCAGGATCTCGGCGGACAGATGGGTTTCGGGCCTGTCGCGCCCGAGAAGGACGAGCCTTATTTCCACGCTGCATGGGAAAAGCGGGCGCTGGGCGTGACGCTCACCGCCGGCGGCATGGGCGCCTGGAACATCGACGAGAGCCGGCATGCGCGGGAATCGCTGCATCCCGCCGATTATTATTCATCGAGCTACTACCAGATCTGGATCAAGGCGCTGGAAACGCTGCTGAAGCGCCACGGCTTCGTCACCGAGCGCGACCTTGCCGCCGGTAAGGCGGTCGACGCGGCCGCGACACCGAAACGGGTGCTGAAGGCGGCGGATGTGCCGGCGGTGCTCGCCAAGGGCGGTCCGTGCGACCGGCCGGTCGCCACGCCGGCGCGGTTCCAAGCGGGCGACCGGGTGCGCACGAAGAATTTCAACCCGACCGGCCATACGCGCCTGCCGCGCTACGCGCGCGACAAGACCGGGAGGATCGAGGCCGTGCGYGGCGGCTTCGTCTTCCCCGACAGCAACGCGCATGGCAAGGGTGAGAACCCGCAATGGGTCTATACGGTGGTGTTCGACGGGGCCGAAATCTGGGGCGAGGGCGCCGATCCGACGCTCAGCGTCTCGATCGATGCCTGGGAGAGCTATCTTGAGCCGGCATGAGGCCAAGTTGCCGGCGGGTTTCGACGAGCCGGTCTTCGCCGAGCCGTGGCAGGCCGAAGCCTTTGCGCTGACTGTCGCGCTGCATGGCAAAGGCCTGTTCTCGTGGAGCGAATGGGCGGAGGCCTTATCGGCCGAGGTGAAACAGCCGGGCGCCGCGAGCGACGGGCACGACTATTACGAGCACTGGCTGGCGGCGCTGGAGAAGCTTTTGTCGCGCAAAGGGGTCGCCGGCAAGACTGAGGTCGATGAGCTTACCGCCGCCTGGGAACGCGCCGCGCACGCCACGCCGCACGGCAAGCCGATCCTGCTGGAGAATGATCCGAGGCTCTGATCGCAGGCTATGTGCCGCCAGACCCAAAAAGGTCAATTTATATTTCCGTTACCGCAGTTCGGATTTCGTATAAGCCCTTGGTTGCAGATATTGGAGCTGCCTGCGACCATGTAATCATGATGAAAATATCCGGCGCGCCATGGCCTTTGCTGCAACTCGCGATCGAGCCGAAGTCCAGGGCCGACGAGAAGAAGTTTCGTGCGGCCTTGGCAAAGCTGGCAGAGGAACGTTCTGACTTCGAGGTAAAACGGGACAAGGAATCGGGCCAGACCATCATCGCCGCGATGAATGAGCTTGACCTAGACATCATCTTCTATCGCTTGACCCGCGAGTTCAACGTTGCGGTCAATGTGGGCGCACCGCAAGTGGCCTATCGCGAGACGATCACCCACGCGCGCGAACAGGACTACACGCATAAAAGGCTATTGGCCGGCCAGGGACAGTTCGCTCGCGTCAAGGTCCTGTTCGAGCCGAACGGGCACAATCCGGATTTCATGTTCGTGTCGAGGGTTCCCGACGGCGCTTTCCCTGGTGATTATGCCGCCGCGGTCGAAAAAGGGGTGCGCAGCATCCTGGTCGCGGGACCCTTCGCCRGCTTCCCGATGATCGGCGTCAAGGCTGCTTTGGTTGATGGGGCTTTTCACGGGACCGACTCTTCGGCTTTGGCCTTCGAGATCGCCGGCCGCGCCTGCTTCAAGGAAGYCGCGCCCAGCCTCGGCGTGCAATTGCTCGAGCCGATCATGAAGGTCGAGGTGGTGACGCCGGAAATCTATGTCATCAGCATTATCGGCGACCTGCATGGCCGCCGCGGTCTGGTCAAGAGTCGGATAAGCCGCGGCGATGCCATCGTTGTCAACGCGACGGTCCCACTTGCCACCATGTTCAAGTATGTCAACAACCTTGACTCGCTAAGCCAGGGCCGCGCGACCTACACGATGCAGTTCGACCACTACGCRCCCGTTCCGAGGGCTGACCGCGATCCACCGCCGCCTCCGGCAGTCGCCGCCTACGGCTGATTTGATACCCGCTGGGCTGAGTTCTGTTCAAGGCACCCAGCGGCTTTGTTCTCTTTACGTTCCGGTTTGCGRCTGATAGCCTGAGGTGTCGGAGGCTTTGCTGCCGACAACGGTCGGCATTGCGGCCAATCTTGTCTTTCGCTTGCGAATCCGGTCTGTCGCACTGATGGAATTTTCTCCCCAACAGGATGAGGCTCTGAAAGCGGTTGGGCRCTGGCTCAAGGAGGGCCGGCCGCAGGTCTTTCGGCTGTTCGGCTATGCCGGCACCGGCAAGACGACGCTGGCGCGCTATTTCGCCGAGCAYGTCGACGGGCAGGTGCAGTTCGCCGCCTTCACCGGCAAGGCGGCGCAGGTGCTGCGCTCGAAGGGGGCGACCAATGCCCGCACCATCCATTCGCTGATCTACAGGCCGAAGGGGGAGGAATCGGTCGAGGACGAGGTGACCGGCAAGACCTCGATGTCGCCGACCTTTTCGCTCAACCGGCAAAGTCCGATCGCGCGCGCCAAGCTCGTCGTCATCGACGAATGCTCGATGGTCGACGAGCAGCTCGGCCGCGACCTGCAGAGCTTCGGCACGCCGATCCTGGTGCTTGGCGATCCGGCCCAGCTTCCGCCGATCTCGGGCGGCGGCTTCTTCACCGAGCACGAGCCGGACGTGCTGTTGACCGAAATCCACCGCCAGGCGCGCGACAATCCGATCATCCGGCTCGCGCTCGACGTCCGCGAGGGGCGCGAATTCATGCATGGCGACTATGGCACGGCGCAGGTGATCGGCAGGGAAGCAGTCAACCAGGATCTGGTGCTCAAGGCCGACCAGGTGCTGGTCGGCACCAACCGCACGCGCCGCCGCTACAATCAAAGGCTGCGCGAGCTGAAGGGGTTCAATGCCGATTTCCCGCAAGCCGGCGATAAGCTGGTCTGCCTGCGCAACGACCCGGCCAAGGGGCTGCTCAACGGCTCGCTGTGGAAGGTGATGACCTCGTCGCGCGAGACGGTGAAGCCCGGCATCAWCCTTCTGGTCTCGCCGGAAGAGGACGATCCCGATCGCGGCGTCGCCAAGATCAAGCTGCTCAAGGCGGCCTTCGAGGATCCGGACGCCGAGATCCCCTGGCAGCAGAAGAAGCGCTTCGACGATTTCGACTATGGCTACGCGCTGACCGTGCACAAGGCGCAGGGTTCGCAGTGGAACGACGTCGTGCTGTTCGACGAGAGCTGGGCCTTCAAGGAAACAAGGCAGCGCTGGCTTTATACGGCGATCACCCGCGCCGCCGAGCGGCTGACAGTGGTGCGCTGAGGTTTTTGGCCATCAGGTCGGCCTTGCGCCAAGCCACTGCCAGGCGGCTTCCTCATCGTCGACATYGAAGCGTCTGACTTCGAAAGGCAGCGTTTTGGGGAAGAGGCCGGTGACGAGGGAGGCCCAGCCCGGCTCGCCGATGACGGCGCAACGCACGACATGTTCCATCGCGTCTGCCACGCCCTGCCGAAGCGTGTCCTGCTTGATATTGGCCCAGTCGACGCTTTCCTCSTCGGTCAGCCTGATCAGCACGTCGATCCTCGGATGCAGTGCGTAAGCGGCTTCCAGCAGGCCGAACAGGTTTTCCGCGTCGGCCGGCGAGACATCGCCGACGACGTCGATGGCAAAAAGCGCGTCGCGGTTGGTCTCGATGCGGCGGATCGCCGGCACGGCTTCGAGGAAATTCACTGGCAAATCCTCACCTTAGCCTCCAACTATCCCCTGGAACACGCGAAACCCCCTATCTGTTCCCGTCAAAGGCGGTATAGATGCCCGCCGATCCACTGGACGCCAGCCCATGCCCGCCAAGCTTTCGGTCAACCTCAACGCCGTCGCCATGCTGCGCAACCGTCGCGACCTGCCATGGCCAAGCGTCACCGGGCTTGGCCGCATAGCGCTTGCCGCCGGCGCGCATGGGCTGACGGTGCATCCCAGGCCCGACGAGCGGCACACCAGGCATTCCGACCTGCCGGAGATCAGGGCGCTGATCGACGACGAGTTTCCGGGCGCGGAGTTCAACATCGAGGGCTATCCGACCGAGGATTTCCTGGCGCTGGTCGAAAAGCACCAGCCCGATCAGGTGACGCTGGTGCCGGACGATCCGGCACAGGCAACCTCGGACCATGGCTGGAACTTCGTCGCCCAGGCGGCGTTCCTCATTCCGATCGTCAAGCGGCTGAAGAAGGGCGGCTTCCGCGTGTCGCTGTTTTCCGATGCGGATCCGGACGGGGTCAACGCGGCGCGCGATACTGGTGCCGACCGCATCGAGCTCTATACCGGGCCATATGGAGGTTTCCATTCCGATTCCGCAAAGGCGGCGAAAGAACTGGAAAGACTAGGAAAAACCGCCGACGCTGCATTCAAGGCCGAGCTCGGCGTCAATGCCGGCCACGATCTGACGGTGAAGAACCTGCCGGCACTGGCCAAACGCATCCCGGCATTGGCCGAAGTATCGATTGGACATGGGTTGACAGCGGATGCGCTGGAGTATGGCATGGCCGGGACTGTCGGGCGGTTCTTGAAGGCCTGCGGATGGTAGGGGACTTTGAGTAGTTTCGGCAATCTTGGGGCGTCCCGCGTGTCGCGGCGACCGTGGAGCGTGACGAAACCGGTGAAGTGGGGTTCATGGTGCTAGCCAACGCCGGCGAAACGGAATCCCACGAGCGCTCGGGCCATGCCGAAACCGAACGGCAGCACAGCACCAAGGTCCTCATGCTTGGCGCGCTGGGCGTCGTCTACGGCGACATCGGCACAAGCCCGATCTACGCCTTCCGCGAGGCGCTGCATGCCTCATCCAGCTCGGTCGCCCGGCATGACGTGCTGGGCGTGCTGTCGCTGATCGTCTGGGCGCTCACCATCATCGTCACGATCAAATATGTCGCCTTCGTGCTCAGGGCCGACAACAAGGGCGAGGGCGGCACGCTGTCGCTGATGTCGCTGGCGCGCAGCGCCTATCCGCCCGGCTCACGCCTTATCCTGGTGATCGGCCTTTGCGGGGCCGCGCTGTTCTTCGGYGATTCGATCATCACGCCGGCGATCTCGGTGCTGTCGGCGGTAGAGGGCCTGGAAGTCGTGACGCCGGCGCTCGATGCCTATGTGGTGCCGATCACGCTGGTGATCCTTGCGGTGCTTTTCGCCGTGCAGAGGTTCGGCACGGGCAAGGTGGCGGCGGTGTTCGGACCGGTGACCGCGACATGGTTCGTGGCGATCGGCGCGGCCGGCCTCTATCATATCGTCGATGACCCGTCCGTTTTCCTGGCGATCAATCCGTATTACGCGATCTATTACCTGGCCACCACGCCGACCGGCGCCTTCGTCACCGTCGGCGCCGTGTTCCTGGCGGTGACCGGCGCCGAGGCGCTCTATGTCGACCTTGGCCATTTCGGCCGCAAGCCGATCGTGCTGGCCTGGTTCRCAATCGTCTTCCCTTGCCTGCTCTTGAATTATTTCGGGCAGGGCGCATTCGTGCTCTCGCATGGGGGCAAGCCCACCAACCCGTTCTTCCAGATGCTGCCGGAATGGGCGCTGATGCCGATGGTCGGACTTGCGACCGCGGCCACGGTCATCGCCAGCCAGGCCGTCATCTCCGGCGCCTTCTCGCTGACAAGGCAGGCGGTGCAGCTCAACCTTCTTCCCCGCATCGAGGTGCAGCACACATCCGAGATGCAGAGCGGCCAGATCTATATGCCAAGGGTCAACCTTCTGGTCGCGCTCGGCGTGATGCTTCTGGTCGTCGGCTTCGGCAGTTCGAGCGCGCTTGCCTCCGCCTACGGCATTTCGGTGACCGGCGAGATGCTGATGACGACGGTGCTTCTGTTCGTCGTCATGCGCTGGCTCTGGAAATGGCAGCTGGCGCTGGCACTGGCGCTGGCGATGCTGTTCGGCGTCATCGATCTCGGCTTCTTCTCGGCCAATGTCGTCAAGATCGTCGAAGGCGRCTGGGTGTCGATCACGGTCGCCTCGATCATGGGGCTGATCATGTGGACCTGGATCCGCGGTAGCCGCTATCTGTTCGACAAGACGCGCCGCAACGAGATCCCGCTTGATTTCCTGGCGGCGAACCTGTTGAAGAAGAAGCCGCAGCTGGTGTCGGGCACTGCCGTGTTTCTGACCAGCGATCCGCTGAGCGCGCCGACGGCGCTGATGCACAGCCTGAAGCACTACAAGGTGCTGCACGAGAAGAACGTCATCCTGTCGGTGGTGACGGCGCCGCAACCGGTGGTGCCGGACAGCGAGCGCGTCAAGCTGGAGACGGTCAACGAGCTGTTCATGCGCGTGACGCTGACCTTCGGCTATATGGAGCAGCCGAACATTCCGCGCGCCCTGGCCATCTGCCGCAAGCAGGGCTGGAAGTTCGACATCATGACGACATCCTTCTTCCTGTCACGGCGCTCGCTGAAGGCCTCGCCCAATTCCGGCATGCCGGTCTGGCAGGACCGGCTGTTCATCGGCCTGGCGCGCACCGCGGCGGACGCGACGGAGTATTTCCAGATCCCCACCGGACGCGTGGTGGAGATCGGCACCCAGGTGGCGATCTGATCTTCAAGCCGGCACTCAGCGCGTTAGATTTGGTCGGCAGGCCAAGCCGTGCGCCGGCGGCATGGGAGCCCTCACGTCAGGGCACTTGATATTGCACTGCAGCAAGCGTAGAGCACCGCGCGTTTTATCGGAGTGTCGTCCATGGCCCTTGCCAATGGTGGTGCAGACGCAGAACCCGCCGACCTGCCGAGCCACGCGGAAATCGAGCAGCACAGCACCAAGGTCCTCATGCTTGGGGCGCTGGGCGTGGTCTATGGCGATATCGGCACGAGCCCGATTTATGCGTTTCGCGAAGCGCTGGTGGCGTCTTCGCACGGCGAGGTCGCCGATCGCGGCGACATTCTGGGCGTGCTGTCGCTGATCATCTGGTCGCTGACGATCATCGTCACGATCAAATACATCATGTTCGTGCTGCGCGCCGACAACCGCGGCGAGGGCGGCGTGCTGTCGCTGATGGCGCTTGCGCGAAGCAGTTTTTCGACCCGCTCGGCCATCATCCTTGGGGTCGGCATTGCCGGCGCGTCGCTTTTTTTCGGCGACGCGGTCATCACGCCGGCCATCTCCGTGCTGTCGGCGGTCGAAGGCATGAATGTCGTCACGCCGGCCTTCCAGCCCTATGTCGTTCCGCTGACCCTGCTTATCCTCGCCATCCTTTTTGCCGTGCAACGGTTCGGCACGGGCGGCGTCGCGATGATCTTCGGTCCGATCACAGCCGTCTGGTTCCTGGCGATAGGCCTGTCCGGGCTGAACCACATCATCGCCGACCCGGAGATCCTGTGGGCGATCAGCCCGCACTATATCGTAGCCTTCCTGATCCACTCGCCCGACGTCGCCTTCGTCACCATCGGCGCGATCTTCCTGGCCGTCACCGGCGCCGAGGCGCTCTACGCCGACCTCGGTCATTTCGGCCGCAAACCGATCGTGCTGGCATGGCTGGCGATCGTGTTTCCCTGCCTGCTTTTGAACTATGCGGGGCAAGGCGCCTACGTGCTCGCCAAGGGGGGTATGGTCGGCCATCCGTTCTTCGAAATGAATGAGGGCTGGGCGCTGGTCCCCATGGTGGTGCTGGCCACTGCGGCAACCGTCATCGCCAGCCAGGCGRTGATCTCCGGCGCTTATTCGCTGACGAGGCAAGCGGTGCAGCTCAACATGCTGCCGCGGCTTGAAATCCTGCATACGTCGGAGAAGCAGTCCGGCCAGGTTTATATGCCGCGTGTCAACATGCTGCTGGCGCTCGTTGTGATGCTGCTGGTGGTCGGCTTCGGCGAATCCARCAAGCTCGCCTCGGCCTATGGCATATCGGTCACGGGCAACATGCTGGTGACAACCGTTCTGCTTTTCGTGGTCATGACCCGCATCTGGAAATGGCCGCTGTGGCGAGCCGTGGCGCTGACCGTGCTGTTCGCCTTTATCGATATCGGCTTCTTCGCCTCCAACATCGTCAAGGTGTTCGAGGGCGGCTGGGCCTCGCTCGCGGTCGCCTTTGCCATCATCCTCGGCATGTGGACCTGGGTGCGCGGCAGCCGCTATCTGTTCGACAAGACGCGCCGGAACGAGATCCCGCTCGATTTCCTGGCGGCGAACCTGTTGAAGAAGAAGCCGCAGCTGGTGTCGGGCACCGCCGTGTTTCTGACCAGCGATCCRCTGAGCGCGCCGACTGCGCTGATGCACAGCCTGAAGCACTACAAGGTGCTGCACGAGAAGAACGTCATCCTGTCGGTGGTGACGGCGCCGCAACCAGTGGTGCCGGACAGCGAGCGCGTCAAGCTGGAGACGGTCAACGAGCTTTTCATGCGCGTGACGCTGACCTTCGGCTATATGGAGCAGCCGAACATTCCGCGTGCCCTGGCCATCTGCCGCAAGCAGGGCTGGAAGTTCGACATCATGACGACATCCTTCTTCCTGTCGCGGCGCTCGCTGAAGGCCTCGCCCAATTCCGGCATGCCGGTCTGGCAGGACCGGCTGTTCATCGGCCTGGCGCGCACCGCGGCGGACGCGACGGAGTATTTCCAGATCCCCACCGGACGCGTCGTCGAAATCGGTACGCAGGTCGCCATCTGACAGGCTCCGCCCCATCGRCCAAAGCAGTGTCGAGGGAGGCGGTAAACGGTCGAGGTGAAGCGCACCCGAGAGAGAAGCGCTCTCGGGTGCGCCAGTTTTCAGCCGAGCAATGCAGCCTTGTTCGCTTCGAGGAACTGCTTGAGTGTCCGCGGCTTGCGGCCCGAGAGTTTTTCGACGGCATCGGTCACCTCTGCAATGCGACCGGCGCGGGTGTTGGCATCGAAGGAGACGATGATGCGGGCGAAATCCTCGGGAACGCCGGCAGCCTTGACGCCTTCGGTCAGCGCATCGTCCGGCAGTTGGATAACCTCCAGCGGTTTGCCGGTCACCTCGCTTACCAGCGCTGCAATCTCGTTGGTGGTGTAGGCCTGYGGGCCGGTCAGCGTGTAGATGCGGCTTTCCTTGGAGCCGGACGCGAGGCCGGCAGCGATGGCGGCCGCCATATCGTCGCGCGCGCCGTGCGCGATGYGTCCGTCGGCGGCCGAGGTGTACCATTTTCCTGCCGAGATGGCGTGCGGCAGCGACATGAACAGGTTCTCCTGATACCAGCCGTTGCGGAAGATGGTGTAGGGGATGCCGCTTGCCTTGATCGCCTGCTCGGTGCCGTGGTGGTCGCCGGCAAACAGTACCGGCGAGCCCGGCTCGGGATTTGGCATCGAGGTGTAAAGCAGGTGCGAAACGCCAGCCGCCTCGGCCGCGGCCACCGCCGTCTGATGTTGCTTCAGGCGCCGGCCAGTCTTCAAGTCGAGGTCGCCGGTCGAGATGATCAGCACGCGGTCGGCGCCTGCGAACGCCTTCTCCAGCGAGGTCCTGTCGTTGAAATCGGCGGCCCGGACGGCGATGCCGAGMGCCGCCAGGTCGGCTAGGTTTTCGGGATCGCGGGTGGTGGCGATGATGCTAGAGGGCGCAATTTTCTGCGCGCCCAGCAAGTGGTTGATGACGGCGCGGCCAAGCTGGCCGGAGGCGCCGGTGACGAGAAGGGTTTCGGTCATGGGAGGTCCCTGAAAATCGTGTCGAAGGCGGATCAAGTGACGGTCTCAAAAAGAGACCAGCACTAAAATAGGAATTGACCTCGAGCCGTAAAGAAGGCAGTTTTCCGGGAGGTAGGCACAGCCAGGGAACCACCTGGACGGCCTAAAGCGCGTCGCGATCTTTTCGGATTTGCTCCATGCGCTTTGGGTTTTTACGCATGTCTTTGCCCCGAAACCGGTTCCACTTTCGGGAGACATGCTTTGGTTTCGATCAGCGGATGTCGTGATGGATAGCAAGATCTTTAATCTGAAAGCCAAGCTCGAGGTCTATAAGGCCATGACGAACGGCGCCAACTTCGCCGATTGTCCGGTCCGCGACGTGATCCAGGGCATCAGCGGCAAATGGAGCTCGCTGCTGGTCATGGCGCTGGCCGAGAAGCCTTATCGCTTTGGCGAGCTGCGCCGGCTGGTTCCCGATATCTCGCAGCGCATGCTGACGCAGACGCTCCACGAGCTGCAGCGCGACGGCTATGTGCACCGCGAAGTTTTCCCGACCAAGCCGCCAAGCGTCGAATACAGCCTCACCGATCTTGGGCGCTCGATGTTCCTGCCGCTGCAACAGCTCATTCAATGGGCCGAACTCAATCACGACGCGGTGCGTGACGCGCGCGCCGCCTTCGACGCCAACCAAGGCTGATTTCTCGATATAAGCGTCAAAGCGCCCGATTGATCCGGCGCGTTCCACGCGGGATTGTCCCTGCAGGTTCGGGTTGGGGGACGATGGGCAAGTCTAAC
Organism: Mesorhizobium sp. LCM 4576; assembly: GCF_001854815.1. NCBI lineage: Bacteria > Pseudomonadati > Pseudomonadota > Alphaproteobacteria > Hyphomicrobiales > Phyllobacteriaceae > Mesorhizobium > Mesorhizobium sp. LCM 4576. The sequence goes on along the minus strand of NZ_MDDT01000016.1, from coordinate 90,499 downwards.
GAGATCGCGATTGCCGGCGCCGGTCCGGCCGGGCTGGCGGCAGCGCTTTACCTCAAGCGAGCCGGGCACAAGGTCACCGTTTTCGAGCGCTTCGACGCGCCGAAGCCGGTCGGTTCCGGTCTCATCCTGCAGCCGACCGGACTGACAGTGCTCGCCGATCTCGGCCTGCTCGATGAGATCCTTTTGCTTGGCAGCCGCATCGGGCGGCTGCACGGCACCGATGCCCAGACCGGGCGCACGGTGCTCGAAGTCCGCTACGACGCGCGGCGCGGCCGCCGCTTCGGCCTCGCGGTGCATCGGGCGGCGCTGTTCGGCGTGCTCCATCGCGCCGCCTTGCGCGAAGCGATCGCCATCGAGACCAGTGTCGAGGTCGAGACGCTGGAGACGGTTGAGCGCGCGACGCTGGTCTGCGGCAACGGCAAGCGGCTCGGGCCTTTCGACCTCGTTGTCGACGCCAGCGGCGCGCGCTCGAAACTGCGGCACTTTCTCGGCGATACTGCCATGCCGCGACCGCTCGCCTATGGCGCATTCTGGGCGTCGCTCGGCTGGCGGGACGGCTTTGACAGAAGCGCGCTGCTGCAGCGCTACGACAAGGCAAGCATCATGGTCGGCGTGCTGCCGATCGGTCGGCCGGAGCCCGGCRCGCAAGACATGGCGGCTTTCTTCTGGAGCCTCAAGCCGGCCGATGCCGAACGGATAAAGGCCGAGGGGCTCGAAGCATGGAAGGCGAGGGTGGTTTCGGTCTGGCCGGAATGCGAGGCTTTCACCGGCCAGATCGAYAGTTTCGAGCAGCTCTCGCTCRCCCGCTACGGCCACCACACGATGAGGCTGCCGGCCGGCCGGCGGCTTGCCGTCATCGGCGACGCCGCGCACTCGACCAGCCCGCAGCTCGGGCAAGGCGCGAACATGGCGCTGCTCGACGCCGCCGCGCTCAGTCATGCGTTGGCGCGGACGAACAACATCGACGAAGCGCTGGCGACTTATGCGAGTGCACGCCGTTGGCATGTGCGCGCCTTCCAGGCGCTGTCGTTGTCGCTGACGCCGTTCTACCAATCGGACTCCGCAGCCTTGCCCTTCGTCCGCGACCGCATGGTGGCGGGACTGGCGCGAATCCCGCCGGGGCCGCAATTCCTTGCCGCCATGGTCGCCGGAACCGTGATCGATCCATTCAGGCGGATCGGGCTTGCGGAGTTGCAATGGCCTGCCGCCGGATGATCCCGGACAGGTACGATCCTTTTGCCCGAAGGAAGGCATGCAGTCGCTGCGGATAGTCCGGGCTGACGGCTTCGCTTACCGATCGGCGTTCGCTCAGGGCATGGCGCCATGCCTGGACGAGCGGCTTGCCGTCGAGAGTGCCGAAATCGCCGATGCGGTCGAACGTGTCGAAATAGCGGAAGACCGGCCCGTAGACGGCATCGACCAGCGAGAAGCGCTCGCCGGCGAACCACGGGCCGCTCTGCCTTGCCGACAGTTCCGCCTCCACACGCCCAAACATTTCGGACAAGCCCCTGCTTTCATGCAGGAAAGCGGCTTCGTCGGCAGCGGAATAGAAGCGGCCGATGGCATTGAGGATGGCCGAGCCGAATTCGATCCAGGCGCGATGCCTGGCTCGCGCCAGCGGATCGGCCGGGTGCAAGGGATTGGCCTTGGTCTCCTCGAGGAATTCGAGGATGACGGCGGATTCGAAGATCACCTCCTCCGCATCGCCGTGCCGGACGCGGAGCAGCGGCACCTTGCCGAGCGGCGAGACGGCTTTGAACCATTCCGGCTTGTCGGAAAGGTCGACATAGACCCGCTCGAACGGCACAGCTTTCTCGGCGAGCGAGATCGCCGCCCGCTGGACGTAGGGGCACAAATGATGGCTGACGAGGGTGAGGCTGGCAGTCATCTCACTCTCCCCAGACATAGTTCAGCGCGCCGTCTTCGACGCGGGTCGACAGGAACATCAGGCGGGAACCCTTCGGCGCCGGTCCTTCGAGACGCTCGCCATTATCCATGTCGAATTTCGCGCCATGCCATTGGCAGACAAAAGCGCCGTCCTTGCAGTCCAGCGGTCCGCCGAAATGCAGGCAGACATTGGCCGCCGCGCGGATGCGGTCGCCGCTGCGCCAGACATGAACCTCGCGGCCAAAGAAGGGCGCGACCAGGCTGCCGGTTTGCGGGATATCGGCGATCTTGCAGATTTCATGTTTCATCGGAGAACTCCTTATCGATGCAATTGCATCTATATGAATGCATTTGCATCGATCGTCAAGCTTGATGCAGTTGCATCTACCTACTAGAGTGTGCCGATGACGAAAAAATCCCCATCACCCGAGGCCGTCGTCGCCTGGGCGCGCCTCGTGCGCGTCTCGCGCCAGCTGGTCGAGAGGACCGAGGACGCGCTGAAGGCTAACGGCCTGCCGCCGCTCGCCTGGTATGACGTGCTGCACGAGCTTGCCGAAGCAGGCGAGGGCGGGCTCAGGCCGTTCGAGCTGATCGACCGCGTTCTCCTGGCGCAGTACGGCGTCTCAAGGCTGCTCGCCCGCCTGGAGGCGGATGGCCTGGTGGAAAAGCTGCCTGTCTCGGAGGACGGCCGCGGGCAGACCGTCCGCATCACACCAAGCGGCCGGGAAATGCGCCGCCGCATCTGGACCGTCTACGGCGCTTCGATCGCGGAACTGATGGGCGACAGGCTTTCGGCCCAGGAACTGAGGACATTGGCCAGCCTGCTCGGACGGCTGCGCGATCCGCCGGCCGGCGACTAGCTGGTGAGCCTTTGGCCATTCCGCCGGGTCATTTTTCGCGCCATGGCCCTTGCGTCGGAAATCGGAATGCGCAATAAGCCGAACCGTAACGTACGGTACGCCTCTGGGGCGACCGAAGAAACGGGAAAGATTGTGCTGCAGGCAGGCGCCGACATCGACACAAGCGAAACGCTGACGGAGCGGCAGCAGGYCGTTCTTGACGCGGCGCTTCGCCTGCTGGTGGAGGAGGGCGACAACCTCACCATGACCGCGGTGGCGCGGCGGGCCAGTTGTTCCAAGGAAACGCTCTACAAATGGTTCGGCGACCGCGACGGGCTGCTGACGGCGACGGTGCAGTGGCAGGCCTCCAAGGTGCGTGTGACACCGGTCGATCGCAAGGGTCTCGACCTCGCGTCGCTGACGGCAAGCCTCGAACGCTTCGCTTTTGACTGGCTCAAGGTGATCTCCAGCGATACGTCGATCGCGCTCAACCGCGTGGCGGTCGGCCATGCCGGGTCCGGCAAGGATGACCTCGGCGCCATCGTCCTGCAGAATGGCCRCTTCGCGCTTGCCAGGCGGCTGARGCCGGTGCTCGAAGTCGGCCGGCAGGCCGGGCTGCTCGATTTCGAGGACGCCGAGACGGCGTTCCGGACCTTTTTCGGCCTGGTCGGCCGCGACGTGCAGATCCGTCTGCTGCTCGGCGACCGGGTGGAATTGACTGAGGCGACGATCGGCGGCGACGCCCGCMGCGCGACGCAACAGTTTCTCGCTCTCTTCGGAGCAAACAACCGGCTGCAAAGCCACTAGAACCGGATGATTTCAGGTCAAATGGACCTGAAATCTGAATCCGGTTCTAAACCAAAGAGATAGAGCATGATGTCGTCCGAAAACCGCTTCACACTTTTCGGCATCATGCTCTGATCTTCAAAAGGGAAGGAACACCAAATGCGTGTCTATTACGATCGTGACGCCGATCTCAATCTCATCAAGGGCAAGAAGGTCGCCATCATCGGCTATGGCAGCCAGGGCCGGGCGCATGCGCTCAACCTCAAGGATTCCGGCGTCAAGGAGATCGCCATCGGTCTCAAGGCCGGCTCGGCGACCGCCAAGAAGGTCGAGGCAGACGGCCTCAAGGTGATGAGCGTGGCGGACGCCGCCAAATGGGCCGACCTGATGATGATGGCGACGCCCGACGAATTGCAGGCCGACATCTATAAGAACGAGATCGCGCCGAACATCCGCGACGGCGCCGCGATTGCCTTCGCGCACGGCCTCAACGTGCATTTCGGCCTGATCGAGCCGAAGGCCTCGGTCGACGTCGTCATGATCGCGCCGAAGGGCCCGGGCCACACGGTGCGCGGCGAATACCAGAAAGGCGGCGGCGTGCCGTGCCTGGTCGCCGTCAACCAGGACGCTTCGGGCAACGCGCTCGACCTCGCGCTCTCCTATGCCTGCGGCGTCGGCGGCGGCCGCTCCGGCATCATCGAGACGAACTTCCGTGAGGAATGCGAGACCGATCTGTTCGGCGAGCAGGTGGTGCTGTGCGGCGGCCTGGTCGAGCTGATCCGTGCCGGCTTCGAGACGCTGGTGGAAGCCGGTTATGCCCCGGAAATGGCCTATTTCGAGTGCCTGCACGAGGTGAAGCTGATCGTCGACCTGATCTATGAAGGCGGCATCGCCAACATGAACTACTCGATCTCGAACACCGCTGAATGGGGCGAATACGTCTCGGGTCCGCGCATCATCACCGCCGAGACCAAGGCCGAGATGAAGCGCATCCTGAAGGACATCCAGACCGGCAAGTTCACCTCGGAATGGATGCAGGAATACCGGGCCGGCCTGTCGCGCTTCAAGGGTATCCGCCGCATGAACGACGGCCACCAGATCGAAGAGGTCGGCGCCAAGCTGCGCGCGATGATGCCGTGGATCGCCAAGAACAAGCTGGTCGACAAGGCCAAGAATTAATTTTCGACTTCGTTATGCATCTGACGGGCCGGCGGRGCGATCCGCCGGTCTTTTTTCTTCGCCGGTGAGGCCAATCGCTGCAGCTCAGCCGTAATGCCAATGCGGCTTGGGCTCGGTGCCGGTGAACTCTACGCCGATGCGGTCCTCGCGGCGCCAACGCACCACCGCCTTGTAGCCGATGCCGTCGACCGGCACGTAGAGCAGGAATTCGTCCGGCACGCGCGCGTCGATCGGCACTTTCAGCTCCGCGCCGTTCGAATGCATGTTGCGCACCRTGCATCGCACTTCGGAGTTGTTGATGCCGGTCAGGATCGCCGCGCCCTTCAGCACGCGTTGCCTGTGTTGGTTTCTGTGTTCGTTTTCGGCCATGGCGAGCACGTCTCGCACCCCGTTCGCGCGAATCGTCATATTGGGCGACATCGGCATGGATGAATAGCCGCGGCCGATGAATTTAGGGTTATCGGCCGGCGAGCACAGGTTGCCGCAAAAGAGAAACGGCGCCGCGAAGGGCGCCGTTTCCTTGTCCGTGCTGGTGGGCCGCTTAGCTATAGGGCGACCAGCATTGCTTGCGAGGACCGTAATTGGGCTGGAAAGTATTGTCCCAGGCACGATACGACCGGTAGCGGTCATAGCACCAGCGGACATGCGCGCTGGACAGCCGCTCGGTCCGGTAGATGCGCCGCGGCTGGACGTAACGCGGGTAGGGATCGTAGTAGTACGGATCGTAGTAGTTGCCATAGACGCTGCCCAAGCCAAGGCCGAGGCCGAGCCCAAGGAGCGCCGCGTCGCCGCCACGGAAGTGCCGGTGATGATGACGCCGCCAGCGCCAGTCGCCGCCGCCGTCCCATCGGCCGCCGTCCCAGTGGCGCGAGAAGCGACGGTCGCCGCCACGCCATCTGAAGTCGCCGCCGCGGTGACGCCAACGCCAATCCTGGAAGCTACCGCCGTTGTTGTTGCCGGCCCAGCCGTCGCGCACGGGAATGATGTTCGGCGCGGCGGTATTCGTCGCAACGCCGAGATCGGGCTGCAGGATCGGTCCCGCGACCGACGGCGCGGTCACGCCGGCAACGAGGCCCRGGACCAGAAGCCCTGATCTCAGGGAAGAAAAAAGCGGTTTCATTTCACTCTCCAAGGAGTAAAGGCCCCACGCCCAGAACACCCCGGGGAAAGGCCTATTGTTGGAACTTTTCGTCTGAACGGGGGATGAACGGAAAGGTTCCATCAACCATGGCGAGCATCGGCCTGGCTCTTGTTTTCGCTCGCGCTTGCGGGCAAAGGTCACGGCCATGTCGCTGCGCCTCGCCACCTTCAATGTCGAGAACCTGATGAGCAGGTTCGATTTCTCGGGCTATCGCAACCAGCTCAACGAAGACCGCACGCTGGCGCTGTTCGACATCCAGAGCGAGGCCGAATACCGCATCCTCGAACAAGCTCGCACGATCGCCCAATCCGACGACACCCGCCAGTTGACGGCGCTCGCCATCGCGGCCACCCGCGCCGACGTCATCTGCATGCAGGAGGTCGACAACATCGAGGCGCTGAAGGCCTTCGAGTATGGCTATCTGTTCAAGATGGTCGGGCAGGGCTATCGGCAGAAATACACCACCGCCGGCAACGACACGCGCGGCATCGATGTCGCCGTGATGATGCGCAACGAGACCGCGCAAGGGCAGCCGATCGAATTCGTGCGCATGACCAGCCACGCCTATGTCACCTTCGAGGAGTTCGGGCTGTTCACGCCGGAACTCGCCGCGCTCGGCTATATCGCCACCGAGCGTATCTTTCGTCGCGACTGCCTGGAGATCGACCTGAAGATCGGCGGCGCGCCGCTGACGCTCTATCTCGTGCATTTCAAATCGATGGGCCCGCCGCGCAACGGGCTGGACGGCCGAGAGGCGTCGATGCCGCTGYGCATCGCCGAGGCGCAGGCGGTGCGCCGCATCATCGAGGAGCGTTTCGGCAAGGATCACGCCGCGAACAAGCGCTGGGCGATCTGCGGCGACCTCAACGACTACCGGCAGCGCGTGAAGATCGATGGCGACGCCATCGACGGCTATCGTTTCGAGGTCGTCGACGAAGCCMGGTCCTCGGTCGATGTGCTCACCGCCGGCGGTTTTTGCGAGAATGTCGTCGAGCGGCGGCCGGAGATGGATCGCTGGAGCTTCTACCACACGCGCGGCCCGGAGGAGCGGCATCTGTGCCAGCTCGATTATATCCTGCTGTCGAAGGCGCTGGCCGCGAGGAATGCCACGGCCGTTCCCGACATCATCCGCAACGGCCAGCCCTGGCGCACCATCTTCCCGCCCGGACAGGAGGTCGAACGGTTCCCGCGCGCCGGCTGGGACAGGCCAAAGGCCTCCGACCACTGCCCCGTGGTGATCGCACTGGACATGGYGTGACCCTTTTGAGCTTCGATCTGCCCCGCAACGTCATCCTGCCTGTCGACGCGATCGACGTCCGCCTGGATCCCGGCCCGCATCCGTTCGCGGTCAGCAATGCAGAGGCGATCGCCGAGAACTGGCGGCAGGAGATCACGGCCAATCCGGCGCTGTTCGACGGCACCGTGGTGCTGCTTTCCGAACTGGCTTATCGGGACAATCGCCTCGCCGGACGCTGCCATGCGGTGAAGTATTCGACCTTCCTGCTGTGGCGCAAGCGGCGCGAGAATTCCGGCGCCGAGCATGCCTATGCGCATGCCGTGCTGGTTGCCGGCGACAATGCGCTGGTGGCGATCCGCATGGGCCGTCACACGGTCAATGCCGGCCGCGTCTATTTCGCCGCCGGCTCGTTCGAGCCGATCGACTTCCGCGACGGCATGGTCGATGTCGACTTCAACATGATCCGCGAGGTCGGGGAGGAGACCGGGCTCGATCTGTCGACGGCCGAACGCGGGCATCGCTATCACGCGCTGTCGACGGCGAGCGGCACGGTGATCTTCCGCCAGTATCGTGTGACCGAAACGGCCGACGAACTGGCGCGCCGTGTCCGGGCTTTCGTCGCGGCCGAARCCGAGCCGGAGATCGAGGGGCCGGTCATCATCCGTGGCGCCGGCGATCTGCCCGACGGCTTGATGCCCCACATGAAGCCGCTGATCGAGTGGCATTTCGGCGGTGATCGTTAGCACCGTTGCTCGGACTATTCGTGCCGCAGCGCGTCGATCGGGTCGAGGCGAGCGCCGCGCAACGCCGGGAAGAAGCCGAACACCATGCCGATCAGCGCCGAGAAGCCGACCGCGAGCAGGACGACGGCTGGGCTTGGCGCGAACGGTATCGTCAGCGCCATCGAGGCGAGGCCGGCCAGCGAAAGCCCGATCAGGATGCCGATGATGYCGCCGAGCAGCGACAGCACCGTCGCCTCGACCAGGAACTGGATGAGGATGTGCTTTTCATGCGCGCCGATCGCCAGCCTGATGCCGATCTCGCGCGTGCGCTCGGTGACCGAGACCAGCATGATGTTCATGATGCCGATTCCGCCGACCAGAAGGCTGACGCCGGCGACGGCGCCCAGCATGCCGGTCATGGTGGTGGTGGCGCTCGTCATCGCGTCGGCGATTTGRGTCATGTCGCGGATGGCGAAATYGGGATCGCGGTCCGGCGTGATGCGGCGCGTGTCGCGCAAGATGTCCTCGACGCGCGGCTGGAGCTCGGTGGTCGGCGTGCGGTCGTCGGCCGCGATATAGATGTTGTCGATGTCGCGGTTGCCGGCGATGCGGCGCTGATACGCATGCAGCGGCATCAGCACGACATTGTCCTGGTCCTGGYCGAAGCCGGTATAGCCCTTCGGCTCCAACAGGCCGATGATCTTGCAGGAGGTGCGGTTGACGCGGATGATCTCGCCCTCCGGATCGCCGGCGCCGAAGAATTGCTGGCGCACGGTTTCGCCGATCAAGCACACGCCCGTGCCGGCGCGCGTCTCGGAATCGCTGAACGGCCGCCYGGAGACGAGTTTCCAGTCGCGGGCGTCCAGGTAGGCACTGTCGGTGCCTGTCACGCCCGAGGTCAGGCTTTCGGTGCCGAAGATGACGCGGACCTGCTTTTGCGAGGCAGGCGAAATGGCGCGCGCGCCGCTCAGATGCGCGACGAGCGCGGCGACATCCTTCTCGGCCAGCGGCCGCACCGCCTGGTCGAGGCCTCCCGGTCCGCCGGGCCCCGCCGGCCGGCCGGCGCGAACGACGAGCAGGTTGCTGCCGAGCTTCGAGATGTCGGCCTTGACCTTTTCCGTCGTGCCGGAGCCGATGGTGAGCATGGCGATGACGGCGGCGACGCCGATGACGATGCCGAGCAGCGTCAGGAACGAGCGCAACACGTTGCGGCGGATCGAGCGCAGCGAGAGGCGGACGGTCTCCCAGATCACGCCGCTTCCTCCGCTTTCAGGGTGTCGGAGGCGACATGGCCGTCGAGGAAGCGGACGATGCGGCCGGCATAGTCGGCGACGTCCGCCTCATGCGTCACCATGACGATGGAGAGGCCGAGTTCGGCGTTGAGCCTGGTCAGCAGCTCCATGATCTCATGCGTGCGCGCGGTGTCGAGATTGCCGGTGGGCTCGTCGGCGACGAGCAGCGWCGGCCTTGTGACGATGGCACGGGCGATCGCCACGCGCTGCTGCTGGCCGCCCGAAAGCTCGGCCGGAGTGTGGTGCTCGCGCCCGACAAGCCCGACCTGAGCCAGCGCCTGCATGGCGAGCTCGCGGCGCTCGCGCGCGGCCACGCCGCGATAGATCAGCGGCAGCTCGACGTTTTCCGCCGCGGTGGTGCGCGGCAATAGGTTGTAGCCCTGGAAGACGAAGCCGACATAAAGGTTGCGTAAAAGCGCGCGGCGGTTGCGATCGAGGCGTCCCGCATCGACGCCCATGAAGGAATAGGTCCCCGCTGTCGGCGTATCGAGGCAGCCGATGATGTTCATCGCCGTCGACTTGCCTGAGCCGGAAGGACCCATGATCGCGACGAATTCACTTCTGCGGATGGCGAGATCGACGCCGGCCAGCGCGTGCACGCGGGCCTCGCCCTCGCCATAGCTTTTCCAGACCTTGTCGAAGGTGATGAGCAGGGGAGCCGACATGTCGTCAGCTCCGCTGCTGCGCGCCGGTGATGACCTCAGCGCCCGCGTCGAGGCCGGACGTGATCTCGGTCAGCTCGCCGTCGGTCGAGCCTATCTTGACGTTGACGGGATGTGGCCGGCCGTTCTCCAGCACATAAAGCGTGCGCGAGCCGTCGGTCGGCGCCTTCGTCGCCTCGCGCTGCCGGTTGGGGCGGCCCATGCGGCCGGTGAAAAGGTCGCTGAAGCTCCAGCCGCGCGCCTGCTGCTGCATCGGGCGATAACGGAAGGCGGTCGAGGGGACGGTCAGCACCCCCTTGRCCTGTCTTGTGACGACCGAGACCGTTGCCGTCATGCCGGGCCGCAAGAGAAGCTCGCCATTGTCCACTTCGAGGCGCGCATTGTAGGTGACGACGCCGTCGGTGGTGACCGAGGCATAGGAGATGTCGCGGATTTCGGCATCGAACGGCCGGTCCGGAAAGGCGTCGACGGTGAAGCGGGCGTGCTGGCCAGGCTTGACCGCRCCGATATCGGCCTCGTCGACCGCGGCCTGCAATTCCATGTTCCTCAGGTCGGCGGCGATGACGAAGAGTACTGGCGCCTGCAGCGAGGACGCGACCGTCTGTCCAGGATCGACCGAGCGCGTCAGCACGATGCCGTCGATCGGCGCATAGATGGTGCTCTTGGCGAGATCGGTCTGCTGCGCCTTGAGATCGGCCTGGGCGATGGCGAGATTGGCTTCGGCGCTATCGAGCGCTGCCTTCGAGCGGTCGCGCGTCGCCGTGGCCGCTTCGAGCGACTGGTCCGTCGCCATGCCGCGCTTGGTCAGCGCGCTGGCGCGCACAACGGCGTTCTCGTTCTCCTGCAAGGTCACCTTGGCGTCCTCGACGCTTGCTGCCGCCGCCTTGGCGGAGGCGGTGGCGCGCTCGATCTGGACCTCCAGCTTGGCGGTATCGAGCGTCGCCAGCACATCGCCCTTCTTGACCTGCTGGTTTTCATTGACCGCGACCGAGCGGACGATGCCGGACAGTTCGCTTGAGATATCCACCTGGGTCAGCGGCTGCAGCGTGCCGGTGGCCGATACTTCGACCGTGAGGTCGGCGATCGCCGCGGGCACGGTGGTGTATTCGATCCTAGGAGGGGCTGCGGCATACCATCGATAGAGGGCAGCGCCGCAGGCGACGATCGCTATCGCGAGCAGCGCATAGACCCAGAAGCGGCGACGCTTGCGGCTTACGCCCTTGCGGCCGAGCCCGAGCGCAGCCTCTATGGAAGTACCGGATTCCGCGTTTGGCGGATTGACAAGCTKGTCCACCCCAGACCCCTATAATGAAAAATCGACATCCCTATCGGTGCACAAATCAGGCCTCAAGGTTCGAATTTCAAATTAAATTTCCCCCATGTTGGGATTGAGGCAGATATTCGGACCGAGGCGAAAGGTTTACTCCATGGCGCGCGATTACTTGCTTTACGATGTGTTTACCACCGAAAGGCTGGCCGGAAATCCGCTTGCCGTGGTGCTCGACTGCGACGGGCTCGACAGCGCCGGCATGCAGGCCATCGCGCGCGAATTCAATCTTTCCGAGACGGTGTTCGTGCTGCCTGCGGACAATCCGAAGCACCGCAACCGTATCCGCATCTTCACGCCCGACTATGAAATGCCTTTCGCGGGGCATCCGACGGTCGGCGCGGCGATCGCGCTGACCGAACTCGCCGGGGARGCCGCCGGCATTTTCGTGCTGGAGGAGAATATCGGACCGGTGCGCTGCGCGGTAAGCAAGCATGACGGCTCGACCTTCGCCGAGTTCGACCTGGCGAAATTGCCGGAACCGTTGGAGCTCAAGGCTGATCCGGAAGCGATCGGCGCGGCGCTCGGCCTTGCCCCGCACGAGATCGGCTTCGAGAATCACCGCGTCGCCTTCTGGTCGGCCGGCGTGCCTTACGTGACCATTCCCGTTGCCGGATTGGAGGAGGCGGCCAAGATCAGGCTCGACAACCAGGCAWGGTCGGAATTGGCGCCCCGCAAGAGCGAATGGGCCTTCGCCAGCCCATACGTCTACTGCCGAGAGACGGTCCATCACGACAGCGCTTTCCATGTGCGCATGATCGTGCCCGGCACGCCGTCCTACGAAGATCCCGCAACCGGTTCGGCCGCGGCCGCCTTTGCCGGCRCCATCATGCATTTCGACGCCCCGACCGACGGAATCACGCAGCTCTGGCTCGAGYAGGGGCTGGAAATGGGCCGGCCGTCGCGCATCCGTCTCGAGCTCAATGTCGATGGCGGAAACCTGGCATCCGCGCGCATCGGCGGCCATGCGATCAAGGCGGCGGAAGGCAAGCTGTTTGTGTGACGCCTGCGGGCTTTTTTAGGCAGGCATGATCTTTTCCGAAAACCGGAATCCACTTTTCGGGATCATGCCATGTCGATTTGTCGGGAAATGATCCGGCAGGGCTAGACATACCCGAAAGCGGCGGCTATATGCGCCGCCGACGCTGGTTTTCCCGGCGGTGTGGGTGTGTAGCTCAGTTGGTAGAGCAGCTGACTCTTAATCAGCGGGTCCACAGTTCGATCCTGTGCACACCCACCAAATCTTCTCATCAAAACAATGAAGTAGGCCGCAAACGCAGCGCCTACGGCACTGTTTTGCTGAGGCTCGCCTTGAACTTGACCTTCATGGTGATCTGACCGCTTACCGTGAGCTGCGATCCGCCGTAACCGCCGATGTTGCGATCCCTGGCGTTGAGATTGGTGCTCATGCCGGCAATCTCGCATGTATCGGCGACGGTCTCGACCACCATCGCGCAGCTGCCCGCCGCGACCTTGTAGAAAGAACGAAGCGCAACCTGCTGCTGCGCGTCGTCGTCGTCGTCATCCTTGACCGGAAAGGTCATCGAGATCGAGGATTGGATCCTGGCCGCCCCGTCTTCACCGGGACAAGCGGGCGAACATATTGGTCCTGAGATAAGGCCGGCGAAGCCGCCGCAACAAGAATTGCGGCAGATATTAGATATTTCAAATACATCGATCGATCTCCCGTGAGACATCTACGTCCCATGGAATAACCGAGATGACGTTATTTCGTTGTTTCAACAGTGTTGAAATTTCGACCGATTTTATTTTTCCGAAACGCCGGCCTCGGCGAAGCTCGCCATCCTGGCATGGCATTCCAGCGCCGAGCGGACGATGTTGACGGCAAGGCAGGCGCCTGAACCTTCGCCGAGCCGCATGCCGAGATCGAGCAGGGGCGGCAGGCCGAGCGCTTCGAGCAGGCGACGGTGCCCGGCTTCCGCCGAAACATGGGCGGCGACGGTGTGGGCCAGCCCGGTCGGGTGGAGCCTCGCCAGCGGAGCAGCGGCGGCGGTGCAGACGAAGCCGTCGAGCAGCACCGGCACGTTGTTCTTGCGCGCCGCGAGCGTGGCGCCGAGAATGGCTGCTAACTCGCGTCCGCCAAGGGCGGCCGCGATCTTCAGCGGGTCGGAAAGCGAATCGGCATGGCGCTTGAGGCCCGCCTCGATGGCCACCACCTTGCGCTTCATGCCAGCATCGTCGACGCCGGTGCCGCGGCCGGTCCATTTTTCAGCGCTGCCGCCGAACAGCGCCGTGGAGATCGCGGCGGCGGGCGTGGTGTTGCCGATGCCCATCTCGCCGAAGCAGACGAGGTCGAGGTCCTCGGTCACAGCATCGTAGCCGGCCGAGACGGCGGCAAGGAAAGCCTTTTCGTCCATCGCCGGCACTTGCGTGAAATCGCCGGTCGGATGGTCGAGGTCGAGCGGGATGACGTCGAGCTTGGCGCCGGCGATGCGGGCCAGCTGATTGATGGCAGCACCTCCGCCCGCGAAATTCGCCACCATCTGCACGGTGACTTCAGAGGGATAGGCCGAGACGCCCTGCGCGGTGACGCCGTGATTGCCGGCGAAGACGAAGACTTTCACCGCGTCGAGCTTCGGCATGTCGCGGCCCTGCCAGCGGCCGAGCCAGGCAGCGATCGTTTCCAGGCGGCCGAGGCTGCCCGGCGGCTTGGTCAGCGTGTCCTGGCGGCGGGCGACGGCGCTGGCGGCGGCGTCGCTGCCGGCCGGAAGATCGAGGCAGGCGGCGCGAAGGTCTTCGAGCGATTTGAAGGACGCTGATTGGGAGGACATGGGGGCAAGGTCTCCGAAAGGGAATCAGGAAAGGCAAACGGACGCGACGAGAAGAACGGCGATTTCGCCAAGCTGCTGCAGCGCGCCGATCGTATCGCCGGTCTGGCCGCCGATCTGGCTGAGGCAAAGCGCGCGGAAGCCCGCGAAGACCAGGCCGAGCAGGATCAGCGCCVCGATCGCGCCGCCAAGGCCGAGCRCCAGCAGCGCCACCGCGCCGAGCGCAGCACCGATGATGGCGGTTTCGGTGGTGACAGAGCCAGCATTGGCCGACAGGCCGTCGCTGCGGGCCGGCGGCAGAAGATGCATGAAGGCGCCGAACAGGCCGCGCGAGCCGGCATGCGCGGCTAGCAGCGCCAGGACGACGTGGCCGGGACCGGTGAGCTCGGACAGCGCGCTCCAGCGGATGAGCAGCGACAGCCCAAGCGCGGCGGCGCCATAGGCGCCGATGCGGCTGTCGCGCATGATCTCCAGCTTCCTGTCGCGCGTCCGGCCGCCCCAAAAACCGTCGGCGATGTCGGAAAGCCCGTCCTCGTGCAGGCAACCGGTCACGAGCATCGTTGCGGCGAGCGTGAGCGCCGCGGCCGGTGCGGTGGCGAGGCCGAAGACGGCGGCGATGGCGTAGACGAGCGCGCCGATGATCGCCACCGCGAGACCGGCAAAGGGCGCCGCCCAGATCGCATCCGCCAGGCTGCGGTCGCCGAAATCGCTCGATGGCAGCCTCAGCCTGGTGAAGAAGACGAGGCTGAGGCCGATGTCGTCAAGCACTTGCCGGGGCGCGGAGAGGCCTCTCATGCGCCCCTCGCAATGGCATGGAAGAAAGTGCCGCTGACATGGCCGCGCCGGTAGCCTGAGGCGCCGAGCGGATTGCGCTGGCCATCGGCAAGATCGGCCAAGGGCTCGTCATTACCCGTGGCGGTCATCTGCGCGTAGTGGAATTCATGGCCGCGGATCAGCGTGCCCTCCGGCCCCAGGGGGCAGTCGGCGCGCAGCCGCGCCTCACGATAGCCGAGGTTCATCTTCCGCTTGGCGAAACTGGTCGAATGGCCCAGCAGGCCGAGCATCTTGTGGCTGTCACCGCCCGCGTCCTCCAGCCCTTCGCCCAGCACCATGAAGCCGCCGCACTCGCCGTGAACCGGCTTCGTCGCCGCAAAGCGGGCCATTCCCGCCTGGAAGTTCGCCGCGGCCGCGAGCTTGCCGGCATGCAGCTCGGGATAGCCGCCAGGCAGCCAGCAGACCTCGCAATCCTCGGCAGGCGCTTCGTCGGCAAGCGGTGAGAAAGGCACGATCTCGGCACCGGCCTTGCGCCAATGCGTGGCGACATGCGGATAGAGGAAGGTGAAGGCCGCGTCTTCCGCCAGCGCGATGCGCTGCCCGGGCGGCTGCAACGCGTCACCGAAGTCGCCGGCCGCCGGTCGCAGCGGCGTCGCCAGCGCCAGGATGGCATCGATGTCGAGCGACTTCTCGACCATGTCGGCCAGGCGGTCGAGATGCGCCATCAGGTTCTCGTACTCGCCGGCCTGGACAAGGCCGAGATGCCGCTCCGGCAGGTTGAGCGTCGGATCGCGCAGGATGGCGCCGACCACGGGCAGGCCGATCGCCTCGATGGCGTCGCCGGACAGCCGCCGGTGGCGTTCGCTGCCGAGCCGGTTGAGCACGACGCCGGCCATGCGGACATCCGGGTCGTAGGTGGCGAAACCCTTGGCGACGGCGGCGGCCGTGGTCGACTGGCCGGAAACGTCGAGCACCAGAAGGACAGGCAGGTTGTAGAGCCGGGCGAGATCGGCGGCCGAACCGGAGCGGCCTTCCGGCGCGGGGATGCCATCGAACAGGCCCATCGCGCTTTCGAGGATGATGTATTCGGCGTCGTCCGCGGCTTGGCCCGCCAGCGCGTTGAGCAGGGAAGGCGACATCGCCCAGCTGTCGAGATTGACGCCGGATAGGCCGGTGGCGGCGGTGTGAAAGCCCGGGTCGATATAGTCCGGTCCCGACTTGGCGCCGCGCACTTTCAGGCCGCGCCGGGCGAGCGCGCGCAACAGGCCGATGGTGACGCTGGTCTTGCCGGAGCCGGAGCGCGGTGCGCCGATGATGATCGCGCGGGCGGTCACAAGTCACCCGCCAGTGCGGCGCGCATGGCGACGATGCCGCCGACGACGATCAGGGCTGGCGAAGCGAGCCCGGCGGCCGCTGCTTCCTCGGCGATGGTGGCGAGCGTGGCGACGACGATGCGCTCCTGCGGCGTGGTCGCCGCGACGATCACAGCCGCGGGCGTCGACGGCGCGAGGCCGCCGCTCAGCAGCTTTGCCGCGATCACAGGCAGATTGGCCATGCCCATATAGACGACGACCGGCTGTCCCGTGCGGGCAATCGCCGTCCAGTCGATGTCGTCATCGGTGCCCGCGTGGCCGGTCGCCAGGATGACGGCCTTGTTGATGCCGCGCATGGTGGCGGGGATGCCGGTGGCGGCCAATGCGCTGAGGCCCGAGGTCAGGCCGGAAAGCACCCGGAACGGAATTCCTTCGCCCGCCAGCGCCAGAGCCTCTTCGCCGCCACGGCCGAAAATATAAGGGTCGCCGCCCTTGAGCCGCACGACGCGGCGGCCTTCGCGCGCCAGCCGCACGAGCAGGGCGTTGATGTCGCCCTGCTTCATCGAGGGTTGGCCGCCGCGTTTGCCGGCGTAAAAAAGCTCGGCGCCCTGGGCGACCGCCACGACATCGGGCGAGACCAGCGCGTCATAAACCAGCGCGTCGCATTGCCCGAGCGCCGCCAGCACCTCAAGCGTCAGGCAGCCGGGGTCGCCGGGGCCGGCGCCGGCCAGCCAGACATGGCCGGGCTCGAGCTCGCGCGGCTTGAAGTTCAGCCGCGCCAGCGCCTGCTCCAGATTTGCCCGTCCGTTCATATTGGCGCCGCCGTTCACAATCCGTCCCGTCCGCGAAAACGCCGTTGGTAATGGGCGTCGTAGAGTGAGCTTTCGCCGAAATCCTGCGCCGCGAGCGCGCTGCCGACGAAGATGATCGCCGTGCGTTCCATCGGGTTTTCCGCCAACTGCGCTTCGATGGTGCCCAGCGTGCCGGTCAGGATGCGCTCGTCCGGCCAGGAGGCGCGGAAGACGACCGCGACCGGGCATTCGGCGCCGTAGAGCGGCGTCAAATCGGCGACGATGCGGTCGACGGCATGGATGGCAAGATGGATGGCAAGCGTGGCGCCGGTGCGGCCGAAGCCGGCCAGCGTCTCGCCCGGCGGCATTTTAGAGGCGCGGCCGGAGACGCGGGTCAGCACCAGGCTTTGCGCCAGCTCGGGAATTGTGAGCTCGCGGCGAAGTGCCGCCGCCGCCGCCGCGAAGGACGGCACGCCGGGGGTCAACGTGTAGGGGATGCCGTGCTTTTCCAGCYGCCTGATCTGCTCGGCCACCGCGCTCCACACCGAAAGATCGCCGGAATGCAGGCGGGCGACATCCTGGCCGGCCTTGTGCGCGGCGACATATTCGGCCTCGATCTTGTCGAGCGACATCGGCGCGGTGTCGACCAGCTTGGTGCCGGGCGCGCAGTGTTCGAGCAGCTCCGGTGCGACGATCGAGCCGGCATGAAGGCAGACCGGGCAACTTGCGAGCAGCCGCGCGCCGCGCAGCGTGATGAGATCGGCCGCACCCGGGCCGGCGCCGATGAAATGGACGGTCATGGCGCATCTCCGCTGATGGCGATGGCGCAGGTGACCGGGCCAAGCACCGTGCGTGGCCCGAGCAGCCTTGCACCGGCCCCGGCGACAGCGAGTGCCGACGCCTCCGAAACCGACGGCGTGCCGGCAAGTTCTTGCGAGAGGTTGCGCGAGGCGGCCCCCTCATCCGGCCCTTCGGGCCACCTTCTCCCCGGCGGGGAGAAGAGATCGGCGCCCACGCTGGCAGCCTCCTCTCCCCTTGGGGAGAGGTCAGCCGAGCGAAGCGGAGGCTGGGTGAGGGGGCGCGGCGGTTCGGCGCCAGCGCCATCCACCACTATCACCGGGAGGCTGAGCTTACGACCGGCGGCAAAAATGGCTTCTTCTTTGCGTTTGAATTCCGTTGTTGCCAAGGCGGACAATGCCGTCATCGCGAGGCCGTGCGCCTCAAGCGCGGTCTCGATCGCCGCCAGCACTTCTTCGACGCTCACGCCTTTGCGGCTGCCTATGCCCGCGACCATCATGGTTTTATCCAGCTCCACTGCGTGACCGGCATGGCCGGACGCC
Source organism: Mesorhizobium sp. LCM 4576 (assembly GCF_001854815.1). Classification (NCBI taxonomy): domain Bacteria; kingdom Pseudomonadati; phylum Pseudomonadota; class Alphaproteobacteria; order Hyphomicrobiales; family Phyllobacteriaceae; genus Mesorhizobium; species Mesorhizobium sp. LCM 4576. The sequence continues at coordinate 72,420 of NZ_MDDT01000016.1, read as the reverse complement.
AGGCTTGCATCGAGCCGACAGGCGCCGCGCGCGATAGCGCGATGCGGGTGAGATCGCCGCCGCGCCTGTTGTTCTGATCAAGCAGCAAGGCTTCCATCTCCAGCGTCACCGCATTGGCGACGAGCCGGCCACCAGGACGCAGCGCCTTGATCGCCTTTTCCAGCACGCCGGCATCGCTGCCGCCGCCGCCGATGAAGATGGCATCAGGCGTCTCCAATTTTGCCAGCGCCTTGGGCGCGGCGCCTTCGACCACGACGAGGCCGGGCGCGCCACAACGCGCGGCATTGCGCCGGATGCGGGCGGCGCGCTCGCCGTTAGCCTCGATGGCGATGGCGCGCAGCGAAGGGTGCGCCAGCATCCATTCGATACCGATCGAGCCGGAGCCGGCGCCGATGTCCCACAGCAATTCGCCGCGCCGGGGCGCCAGCGCGGACAGGGTGACGGCGCGGATCTCGCGTTTGGTGATCTGGCCGTCATGCTCGAACAGATGATCGGCAAAGCCGACAGTCAAGGGCAGGATGCGCGCATCCGGCGTCGATTCAATTTCAAGCGCCAGCACGTTGAGCGGGTTGATGTTTTTGAGATCGAAGGCGTCGGCGCTGGCTGTGCGCCGCTTCTCGTTCGATCCGCCAAGCGCTTCGAGGACCGTCAACCGCGACGGGCCGAAGCCAAGTTCATCGAGCAGTGCGGCGATGGCTACCGGCGCGTCGGCGTCCGATGTCAGGACAAGGATGCGCGCGCCGGGATGGAGCAGGGGGCGGATCAGGTCGATCGAATGGCCGTGCAGCGAGATGGTCTCGATGTCCTGCAAGGCCCAGCCGAGACGGGAGGCCGCCAGCGATAGAGACGACGGCGCGGGCAAGACAAGCATCTCATCCGGACCGACCTTGCGCGCCAGCGTGACGCCGACGCCGTGAAAGAACGGGTCGCCGGACGCGAGCACGCACACGGCTTTGCCACGAAGCGCCAGCACATCGCGCATTCCAGTGTCGAAGGGCGTCGGCCACGGGCGGGCTTCGCCTTTGGCCAGGGATGCCACCAGAGCGAGGTGCCGCTTGCCGCCGAAGATGATTTCGGCCCCGGCGATCCTGCGCTTGGCCTCGTCGCCGAGACCCGCTACACCGTCCTCGCCAATGCCGACGATGGTGAGCCATTTTGAGGCGCGCTTGGCGGCGAGCGGACCCTTAGCAGGCATGATGACCCACCGCATTCTGATCCTCGGCGGAACGACGGAAGCCCGGCAACTGGCTGCGAAGCTGGCTCGTCGCGCGGATTTCTCGGTCACGCTGTCGCTGGCCGGCCGCACCGAAAGCCCTGTCGCGCAGGGCGTGCCGGTGCGTGTCGGCGGCTTTGGCGGCGCCGGCGGGCTGGCGGGCTATCTTCACGAGGAACGTATCGATCTGCTGATCGACGCCACGCATCCATATGCCGCGCGCATCTCGGCCAATGCCGCCGAAGCAGCAACGAAATCCGGCGTGCCGCTCCTGGCGCTGCGCCGTCCCGGCTGGGAGCCCGTCGCGGGCGATCGCTGGACGCTCGTCGACAGTGCCGCCGAGGCGGCAAGTGCGCTCGGTACGGCGCCGCGCCGCGTTTTCCTTGCGATTGGCCGGCAGGAGGCCGGCGCCTTCGAGGCTGCGCCGCAGCACCGTTACCTGATCCGTAGCGTCGATCCGGTCGAGCCGAAGCTCGCGGTGCCCGATGCGCTCTACTTGTTGGCGCGCGGACCGTTTCCGGAAGCCGACGAGCGGGCGCTGCTCGAAAAATACGGCATCGACGCGATCGTTTCCAAGAACAGCGGCGGCGAGGCGACCTATGGCAAGATCGCCGCTGCGCGGGCGCTCGGCATCGACGTGGTCATGATCCGCCGGCCACCTTTGCCGGACGTTCCTTCGGCCGAGACCGTCGATGCGCTGGCGGCAAAGCTCGATCATCTGTTCGACCCCGTTGCCGAACGCGGCGTGTAGACGAGCGCGGGTCTTTCGTCGCGCTTGATGATACGGGTCTCGGGCGAGCCGATGATGATGCAGGTCGACATGTCGGCTTTTGCCRCATCGGCGTCCGCCAGCAGGAAAACCTCGATGCGCTCGTCGGGACGGCCGGCGGCGCGGCCGAAGATCACCGGCGTTGTGCCGGGCAGGATCGCCTTCAGGCATTCGAAGGCGCGGCCAAGCTGCCAGGGGCGGGCCTTGCTGATCGGGTTGTAGAGCGCGATGACGAAGCCGGCTCCGGCCGCCGCCAGCAGGCGCAGCTCGATCAGCTCCCACGGCTTCAGGTTGTCGGACAGCGAGATGGCGCAGAAATCGTGCCCGAGCGGCGCGCCGATGCGGGCGGCGACGGCAAGCATGGCGGTGACGCCCGGGACGACCGAAAGGTCGATGGCACGCCATTCGGCGGGACCGGCTTCGATCGCCTCGCAAACGGCCGCGGCCATGGCGAAGACGCCGGGATCGCCGCCGGAAACGACCGCGACGCTGTGGCCCTCGGCCGCTTTGGCCAACGCTTCGTTGGAGCGCGCAAGCTCCTCGCGATTGTCGGAAGCGATGCGGGTCTGGTCGGACCRCAATTCGAGGCGGTCGAGATAGGGTTTGTAACCGTAGAAGAAGGAAGCCTCGGCGACGGCATTGGCAGCCTGCGGCGTAACCTGGTCGGCGTTGCCGGGTCCGAGACCAATGACGGTAAGGCGGCCGCTCATGGCTTGGCTCCAGGGCGCGCCGACCAGCCGGCGACCAGCACGATGGYGAAATAGGGCGCCTTGTCGTCCGGCTTGTCGGCGAGCCGCATGGAGACGCTGCCCGGCATGGTGCCGCGCTCGACATAGACGGCCTTGGCCAGCTTGCCGGTGGCTTCGAGCGCGCGCCTGATCTTCGGCAGGTTGCGGCCGACCTTCATGATCACCGCTGCATCGGTGTCGGCCAGCCGACGGGTCAGCTCGAACTCGCTCATCGTGCCCGGCAACACTGTCAGCACATCGTCGCCCTGGACGATCGGCACGCCGGTCTGCGACCAGCAGCCGGACATGGCGGTGATGCCGGGGATGACCTCGGTCGGGAAGCGGTGCGCGAGGCGCACATGCAGGTGCATGTAGGAGCCGTAGAAAAGCGGATCGCCCTCCGACAGCACCGCCACCATCCTGCCGGCGCCGAGATGCTCGGCGACCTGCTCGGCCGACTGCTCGTAGAAATCGGTGATCTGCGCGCGGTAGTCGTCGTGATCCTTGTCGATCTCGGTCGTCACCGGATAGAGCAGCGGCAGCTCGACCATCTCCGGCCGGAAGCGCGCCTCGACGATGGCGCGCGCGTTGCTGTTGTTGCCGCGCTTGGCGAAATAGGCGACGACGTCGGCCTCGGCCAGGGCCCGCGCCGCCTTCAACGTCAAAAGCTCGGGGTCGCCGGGACCAGTGCCGACGCCAACCAGACGGCCTTTCAAAAGAGCGTTCACAGGCCGGGCCTCGCCAATGAATTAAGCGCGGCGGCGGTCATGGCGCTGCCGCCCAGCCTGCCGCGCACGATGGCGTAGGGCACGCCATAGGAATTCTCGGCCAGCGCGTCCTTGGATTCGGCAGCACCGACGAAGCCGACCGGCATGCCGATGATCGCGGCAGGCTTGGGCGCGCCGTCACGCAGCTTTTCGAGCAGGTAGAAGAGCGCRGTCGGCGCGTTGCCGATGGCGACGACCGAGCCTGCCATACGCTCGCCCCATAGGTCGATCGCGGCCGCCGAGCGGGTGTTGCCGATCGCCTTCGCTATGTCGTGCGTGCGCGGGTCGCGCAGCGTGCAGATCACCTCGTTGCCGGCGGGCAGGCGCGCGCGGGTGACGCCGTGCGCCACCATCTCGGCATCGCAGAGGATCGGCGCGCCGGCGGCAAGGGCCGCGCGGGCCGCATCGACGAAACTGTTGGAAAAAACGAAATTCCTGGCGGCTTCGACCTGGCCGCAGGCATGGATCATGCGGATCGCGACATCGGCTTCCGCCTCTGAGAAGCGCGACAGGTCCGCCTCGGCGCGGATGATGGCGAAAGAGCGCTCATAGATCGCCATCCCGTCATGGATGTAGTCGTAGGCGGCCATTTACTGGTTCCGTCGATAGAGTTCGGCGATGCCGGCCGCGCCAAGCCTTGCGAGGCAAGCGGCGGCGGTTTCGCCTTGATGTCTTGCGTCGTCGATCGCCGCCGCAATGCCGGCGACCCCGCGCGCGGCGTCATAGCCCGGCCTGTATCCGGCAGGAAGGGCCTTTGCCGTCCCGTCCACGACAAGTCCGGCTCCGTTTTCGTCGCCGACCAAAGTGAGCGTCGCTGCGCCGGGATGCGCGCAGCCCTTGGCGCAGCCGGAAATGTGCAGGGTCAGGGAGGCGTCGAGGAGGTCGGCGCTTTGTTTTGCGATCGCCTCGGCGATGGCGCGGGTGGCGATGCGGCCCGAGGCGCAGGCCGGCGTGCCCGGGCAGGCGGCGATGYGCGTGCGGGGGTCGGTGGGGGACGTGACAAAGCCGAGGGCGGCGGCGGAGGACTGGAGCAAGGAGGGGGCGGAGAGGCTGAGGAACAGCAAGGCGCGGCCGGGGGCGAGGCGAATTTCGGTGGCGCCGAGGGTTGAGGCTTGTGTGGCGAGGTCGATGAGGGGTTGGGCTGGCATGCTGCCATAGGGCAGGCCAATGCCGAGGGCGTGACCGGTGCTGAGGTCGAAGATGCCAATAGAGGATCGATGGCGCTCTACGGCGCCCCCCTCTGTCCTGCCGGACATCTCCCCCACGAGGGGGGAGATCGAGCCGTCGCCGCCGGTTTCGCCAATCGCCGACCTGGAAAGATGAGAGTTCGCTGCAGAGAGGGAGCCGCCGCGCAAGCTGCTAATCTCCCCCCTTGTGGGGGAGATGTCCGGCAGGACAGAGGGGGGCGCGAAGGAATGCCAGCCAGCGAGAGACGCCAGCTGCCGCTCCGACAAATCGCGGGTGTGGGCCTCGCGGCCTTTTTCAGCGACCATCCTCAACGCCGCCACAGCGATGTCGCGCGCAGTCTCCGCATCGGCCGTCGCGAGCGCCTTTACGCTTCGACCATCCCCGCTGAACGACACGGCCCAAACGGCACCGGTGCCGGCCCGCACCGCTCTCAGCCTCACGTCAGCCGTAAGCGCGTCCATGTTCAATTGCCCGCTGCCATCGACAACCACCGACACCTTCGGCCCTAGCCGTGCCGTCAGCCCGGCCTCTTCGATCGCCAGCCTGATCCGCTCGGCCAACGGTCTCGGATCGGCAATCTCCTCAGGGTCGATCCCCGCAAGCGGCCCCGTCTCGACCGGCACGCCGCTCCGCACCTCGATGCCCAGCACATCCACCTCCGCCGCCAGCAGCCGGGCGCTTTCCGCTGTCAGCCCCCGGATCTGCAGGCTGCCGCGCGCGGTTACTTCCATGATGCCATTGCCGTGGCGCAATGCGGATTCGCCGAGTCGGATCAGCAAGTTGGGAGCAAGTCCTCCAGCGACCGGATTGAGCCGCACCAAAAGCCCGTCGCCGGTCTGCATCGGCGCGCTCAACGCAGGGCAGGCGCCGCGTCGCGAGAAGGCGTTCATGCCGCCACCCCGCTCGCCCGGGCCTCGGCGATCAAAGCCGCGAGATCGTCGTCGATGGAATTCCTGAGCGGATGCCAGAGGCCGCGCCGCCGCGCGGCGAGGAAGCGCTCGGCGATGACCTTGGCGGCGGCAGGGTTCTCGCGCAGCAGAAAGGCGCGGACGTCCGGATCACCGACATAGGCGTCATGCACCGCCTCGATCAGCGCGCCTGATATGGCATGGGTGGTCTCGGCGAAGCCGACCAGCCGGTCGACCGTTTCGGCGAATTCCGAGGCGCCGCGCGGCCCGTGGCGCATCTGGCCGGCGATGAAGCGCGGGTTGACGGCGCGGGCGCGGACCACGCGCGACACCGCTTCGCCGACCGAGCGCGGCTTCGGCTTCTTCGGATCGGTCGTGTCCAGCACGATGACGTCGGCGTTGCGGCCAAGCGCGGCAAGAGCCGCCGAAAAGCCGCCAATGAAGGCGACATCGGCCGAACCTTCGAGGATGTCGCGGCCCGGGTCGTCGCCGGTATGGACGAGAAGGTCGGCTTCGGCGATCCGTCCCTCGAAAGCGCCGGGCGCTGAAATCGCCTCGCCATCGGCGCCGCCATAGGCATGCGAGGTGGCGTCGAGATAGGCGCGGCCGATCTCTTCGCGCAAGACCCATTCGCCGCGCGACAGCAGGTCCTCGACGCCGGCGCCATAGGTGCCGGGCGATGTGCCGAAAATGCGCRGCTCGATCTTGCCTTGGGCACGGGTGGCTGCGGCAAGCGGGTTTTCCGAATCGTCTTCGTCGCGGCCGGCGACGGCGTTGGCGGCTGCATCGATCAGCGCGATCTGGGTCGGGAACATGTCGCGGAACAGGCCGGAGATACGCCAGGTGACGTCGACGCGCGGGCGGCCGAGCGTGGCCGGCGACAAGACCTCGATGCCGGTGACGCGACCGGTGGCGGCATCCCATTGCGGCCGGCAGCCCATCAGCGCCAGGCCTTGCGCGATCTCCTCGCCGCCGGTGCGCAACGAGGCCGAGCCCCAGAGGTCGATGACCAGCGAGCGCGGCCAGTCGCCATGGCTCTGCATGTAGCTGCGCACCACTTCCTCCGCCGCCGCCTGGCCGAGATCATAGGCGGTCGGCGTCGGCATGGTTCGGGGATCGGACGTGAAGAGGTTGCGGCCGGTGGGCAGGACATCGGAGCGGCCACGCGCCGGCGCGCCGGCGGGGCCGGCTTTGATGTGGCGGCCGTCGAGCGCGGCGAGCAGGTTGCGTTTCTCGGCCGCCGCGCTTTGCAGGCGCAGCGGATCGGCTTCATCCTCCGGCGCGCGGCCATAGACGTGCAGCCCGTCCTTGACGGCGAAATCCTTGAGGTCGCAGAGCCAGGCGTCGATGCGGCGCAGCGCTTCGTCGGGTTGGTCGGTCTTGGCGACGCCAGCTTCCGAGGCAAGCCCGGTCTTGCGCGCCGTCTCGACGATCAGCTTTGCCAGGCGATCGCGGCGGCGACGGTCGAGCCCGTCGGCCTGCGCATATTCATCGACCAATCGCTCGAGCTTCTGCTGCGCCTCGTCGAGGCCCGCGCCGGTCAGCGGCGGCGGCAGATGGCCGAGCGTGACGGCCGCAATGCGGCGCTTGGCCTGCGCCGCTTCGCCCGGATTGGAGACAATGAAGGGATAAATGACCGGCAGCGAGCCTGTGACGATCTCGGGGAAACAGGCGTCGGAGAGCGCGACGGTCTTGCCCGGCAGCCATTCCAGCGTGCCATGCGCGCCGACATGGACGATGGCGTGGACGCCGAGCGATTTTTGCAGCCAGAGGCCGAAAGCGATGAGTTCGTGGCGCGGGGGGAGCGTCGGGTCGTGGTAATCCGCGCGGCGATCGGCGGAGCGGCCACGGTCGGGGGCCAGCGCGACGGTGACGTTGCCGAAGGTGGCGGCGCGGAAGGGGAAGCGGTTCTGGGGGGTAGCTTGCAAGAGTTCGCGTTCTGTCGCCCCCCCCTCTGTCCTGCCGGACATCTCCCCCTCAAGGGGGGAGATTGGCAGTTCCGCCGCCGGCTCTCCCCTTGCCAGGCCGGAAATTGGCGAAAGCCGAGGTGAAGGAATAATCTCCCCCCCTGAGGGGGAGATGTCCGGCAGGACAGAGRGGGGGGCCTCGCGCAGACCTATCCGTTCAGCCTTTCCCCACGCTGCCTCAAGCGTATCGCGTGCAACTGCAGGCAGTTCGGCCGAATAAGCCAGGTAGTCACCCAAAGTAAGGCTTTCCCCACTCACCTCCAACGCATCCAGCAAATCCCGCGGCGATTGCGGAATCCCTTCAACCGCATAACCCTGTTCCTTCAGGTCCTGCAGCATCGCAAGCACACTGGAGGGCACATCAAGCCCAACGGCATAGCCGGTCCGTCCCGGCGCGCTCGGGTAATCCGGGATCAGGATGGCGAGCTTGCGCTTTGTCCGTTCCGCCCGCTGCAGGCGAATAAACGCTGCGATGCGCTTGGCCACCTGCGACACGCGGTCGRCTTCCGGCCGGTTGGCGAAAGCGCGGAAGGCCAGCGCCGGATCGGTATCGACCTCGCCCTTGAAGGAGATTGCGCCGGCGAGGATACGGCCGTCGAGCTCGGGCAGGACCACATGCATGGCGAGATCGGCGGGCGCCAGGCCGCGCTGGTTCTTTTCCCAGACCTCGCGCCTCGTCGTGGCGACGATGACCTGGAAGACCGGCACGCCGGCGCGGTCGAACAGGGTTTCGGCGCCGGGTTCCGCGCCGGAGGCAAAGGCGGTGGCAGTGACGATGGCGGCGGGACTTAGCGAGGCGATGGCGTTCTCGACGAAGGCGAGGGATGTCGGGTCTTTGAGGCTGGAGACGAAGATCGGCACGGGCGCCAGGCCTTGCTGCTCCAACGCTTCCGCGAGAGCGTCGATGGGCGCTACGTCTGCCGCCAATAGCATCGAGCGGTAGAAGAGGATGGGGATGACGCCGAACTTGTTGGCGTCGAGTTCCGTCGCCCCCCTCTCTGTCCTGCCGGACATCTCCCCCTCAAGGCGGGAGATTGCTTTGTCGTCGACGGTTTCGCCAATCGCAGACGTTGCAGATGGTTCTTTTGACGCCCTTGAAGAAAACGCGCCAGGGTTGATGACGGCTGATCTCCCCCCTTGAGGGGGAGATGTCCGGCAGGACAGAGAGGGGGGCGAAGGATCGCCGACCTCTGAAAGGTCCGGCTTCTCAACGACACCAACTCCCGGCTCATAAAACCCCGCCTTCGGTACGCTCACCAGCTCGGCAACCGCCGCTTCAGCCCCCGCCAGCCTCGCCAATCTCCGCACCAGCGCCGCCATGTTCGCCGGACCGCCCTCTCGGAAATAGCCGAGCAAGGCGTCCAACTCCTCGCGCGGCAGGGTCGAGGCTTCGATCAGGCGCTGGTCCTCGTCATGGCTTTCACCGGGCAGCAGCGCCAGCTTGATGCCGCGCTCGCTCGCCACTGCCGCCAGTTGGTCGCRACCGTAGCGCCACCACTCATAGCCACCGAGGATGCGGACGAGGATGACCCTGGCGTGGCGGGCGACGCTGTCGATCCAGAGATCGACCGACATCGGGTGGCGAAGGTCGCGCAGCGCCGCAAGCCGCATCGAGGGCAGCCGCGCCGCATCGGCCTTCCAGGCGGCGGCCAGGCCGGCGAGATCGCTGTCGGTGAAGGACAGGGCCACGACATCCGCAGGCGTCTGCCTGAGGTCGATCGGCTCGGCAAGATCGTCGAGCGAAGCGGATGTGGTGGCGAGGATATGCATCGCTGTCCGATTTGCCTCAGCCGGCGAGGATACGCTCGATCGCCGGGCGGTTCAGCCCCTTGAGGCCGATGACGACGAGCCGCGAGCGGCGGTCGTCCTCGGCTGTCCAGGCGCGGTCGTAATAGTGGTTGACACGTGGGCCGACGGCCTGCAGCAGGAGGCGCATCGGCTTGCCGCCGACTTCGACGAAGCCTTTGACGCGCAACACGTTCTCCTGTTCGGCGGCAAGGGCGACGCGCTTTGCCAGTTCGTCCGGATTGGCGATCGACGGGATGTCGATGACGAAGGAATCGAAATCGTCATGCTCGTGGTCGAGCTCGTCGTCGTGATGGGTCTTGCGGTTCTCGATGTCGTCCTCGACGGCGAGGCCGAGGCCGAGCAGCACCGACGGGTCGACTTTACCGTGAGTGGTCGGGACGACCTTGACGGCGCGCGCCACGTGCTCGCCGATAACGGCGTTGGCGCGCTGCGAGCCGGCGGCGTCCATCAGGTCGCTCTTCGACAGGATGATCAGGTCGGCGCAGGCGATCTGGTCCTCGAACACCTCTTCGACTGGATCGTCATGGTCGAGCGAGTCGTCCGCCGCGCGCTGCGCCTGCAAGGCGTCCATGTCGGATGCGACGCGGCCGTCGGCCAGCGCCGGGCCGTCGACCACGGCGACGACGCCGTCGACCGTGACGCGGCTCTTCACCGTCGGCCATTGGAACGCCTGGACCAGCGGCTTCGGCAGAGCGAGGCCCGAGGTCTCGATCAGGATGTGGTCGACCTTCGGCGTGCGGGACAGGATCTGGTCGAGCGCCGGCACGAAGTCGTCGGCGACGGTGCAGCAGATGCAGCCATTGGCGAGCTCGACGATGTTTTCTTCCGGACAGGTGTCGACGCCGCAGCCCTTCAGGATCTCGCCGTCGATGCCGACATCGCCGAACTCGTTGACGATGATCGCCAGCCGCTTGCCCTTGGCGTTTTCGAGCAGGTTGCGGATCAGCGTCGTCTTGCCGGCGCCGAGGAAGCCGGTGACGACGGTGCAGGGCACGCGGGATAAGGAAGCGGTCATGGTCAGTCCTTCAGCATGTCGAGGGGAGGGATGCGGGCAACCAGGCCGCGCTTGAGGGAATCGGGCCGGCCCCGCCAGGGGATCAGGCCATCGGTCGAGGTGGCGAAGAGCTTTGCGCCGGCAACGAGGTCGGCGCCGCTGGTCGTGTCCAGATCGCCGAAGACGTAGCTCCAGCAGCCGTCGCGCAGCAGCGCGGCGCTCAATCGGCGCTTGCAATTGCCGAGGCATTCGACGGTGCGAATGCGGATATTGTCGCTCGAGGCGGCGCGGCGCGTGTCTTCGGCCAGCAGCGCGCCGGCGCGGGGATGTGCGTCGGATCCGGTTTCGTCGCGGCAGGACGAGCAGACGATGACGGTCACGCCGGCCAGCGCATCGGGCTCGGACGAAATGTCCGCACTGTTTGCCGGGAAACTGCCGTTGCGATCCAAAACCAGGCTCCTTGCCCGGAAAACCCGCCGGGCATTCGGATACTTTTAGTCTCAGACGGCAGGTCTCCTGGCTCGCGGGTCGTCGCCTCAGATGCCGCCTTCCCGGGAACATCCCAGTGGTTTTCGGCCGGGGCTCGTCGCTTACAGTTGCGGGGACAGCCGCGGATTTGGGTTTTGGCCCGCACCGCATTCCCTCTTGGCTCCTCCCTTTGCCGGGAGAAGACCGTCTGGGTCAGGATTTAGGCTTACGGCCAGGCGCCTGTCAACGCGTGGCTACGACACGGTCGTGTGGGCCAGCGCCATTACCAGCCCTCCCAGCCCTTCGGCGRCTTTATCGGTTTAAGATATGTTCCCACGAGGCGAYGGGGCGCAGCGGCTGCCGGAAGCATGGTTGGCGAACAACCTCTCGGGCAGATCGGGCTCCACATCAAGATAACCCGGCTCCTATCCGATTCTGGTTGCTGATCGTCGAGCAGATATTGATCGCCAACCGTCAGCAGGCCACAGGACTGCTTGATGTCGTCGTCGATCTCTCCGTGTTCGGAACTCAGCCAGCGCAGCAGCAAAAACGCCGCCGCGTCGGCGTCTACGCCGCCGCAGTAGATTACGGGTTTGGTGACTTCTACCCATTTCGACTGGGACGCAGCGTTTGCATCGAGCGTAGAAGACAGCATTAGAGCTGCTACTACCAGACACTTGAAACCATTGAGGGTCATCAAACCAAAGCTCGGTTCATAGCAAGCTTTGTTCTATTTTTGTTCTTTTTGTTTGTCAACGCGCTGCTATGGCATCGCCATGTCGATCAGCGCCGGTCCGAGGTCGCCGGCCGGCGTCACTTCGATCGCCTGCAGGCCGAGCCATGCCTGCATTTGCTTCAGTTCGTCGAAGAGCTGTGCGGCGGTTTCAGCGGGAGCACCGGCTTCGGCATAAGCGGCATGGACGCGCAGCACGCTGGCCGGGCGGTCGGCGCGCAGATCGACGCGGGCAACGATGCGGTCGCCGAGCAGGAAGGGCAGCACGTAGTAGCCGTATTGGCGCTTTTCGGCCGGCGTGTAGATCTCGATGCGATAGCGGAAATTGAAGAGCTTTTCGGTGCGCGTGCGTTCGAAAACCACGGGATCGAACGGGGCAAGCAGGGCACGCGCCTCGATCCGGCGCGGGATTCGCGCGTCCTTGTGGAGATAAGCGGGCTTGTCCCAGCCTTCGACCTTCACCGGCAGCAAATCGCCGGCTTCGACCAGTTCCTCGATGCGGTCCTTGGTGTCGCCGGGCGCCAGCCGGAAATAGTCGCGCAGGTCGCCATAGGTGGCGATGCCGTGGGCGCGTGCCGAGATGCGCAGCAATTCGCGATGCGCGTCCTCGACCGAGGGCACGGGCAGGTCGAGCACGGCCTGCGGCAAAACGCGCTCGGGCAGGTCGTAGTAGCGTTCGAAGCCGCGCCGGTAGGCGGTGGTGATGCGACCGGCCCAGAACAGCCATTCGAAAGCGTGCTTGGCCTCGCTCCAGCCCCACCAGCCGCCATTGCCCTTATGGCCTTCGATATCTGAGGCGGCGATCGGACCGCGATCGGCGACCTCTCTATAGATCTCATCAATCATGTCCTTGCGTTCACGGCCCCATTTCGCCAGGCCGAGATACATCTCGTCGCCCTGCTCGGCGCGCTGCATGCGCCAGCGCATCAAGGGATAGGTCTCGACAGGCAGGAACGAGGCCTCGTGCGCCCAATATTCAAAGACCGCACGCTTGCGGGTGACCGCCGCATTGTCGAGCAGCGCCAGCGGGTAGGGGCCAAGGCGTGAATAGAGCGGCATATAATGTGCGCGCACCACCGCACTGACGGAATCGATCTGCAGCAGGCCGGTCCGCGAAAGCACGCGGGCAAGATGGCGTCGGTCCGGAACACTATTGGGCCTGGGGTCGTTGAACCCCTGCGCGCCGAGCGCGATGCGCCTGGCCATGGCGAGCGAGATTTTCTCCTTCATCAAGGTGTCCTTGCCCCGATCGTCCGTCGGATTTTTAGCCGGTGATTCCGGCCATGCTAGCAGGCAAATGGCGGGAGATATGTCAGGAGAGAAAAGTGGAGTAAAAAGTGAAGGAAATCAAACAGGAGCGGATCGGACCAGTTTCTTCCGATAAGGCGTCCAGGGCCGCGATTTGAACAAGGTTTGACTTGCGTCACCGAAACCGCTGCGCTAACCCTCGCCGCGTTGCAGCATGGGCCCTCTTAAAACGGTTCAGCGGTTAAACTGTCACGCTTCCGCATTAGAGTTCGTTGCTGTAATCAAAGTGAACTGCCCCGCCGAAGGAAAGCCGCCGCATGAGCGCACTCCTGAGTTCTTACCTGCCTATCGTCCTGTTCATCGCCGTGGCGATGATCGTCGGTCTGGCGCTGATCGTCGCTCCTTTCCTGGTGGCCTACCGCAATCCCGACCCGGAAAAGCTTTCCGCCTATGAATGCGGGTTCAATTCGTTCGACGACGCCCGCATGAAGTTCGACATCCGTTTCTACCTGGTGTCGATCCTGTTCATCATCTTCGATCTCGAGGTCGCCTTCCTGTTCCCGTGGGCCGTGTCCTTCTCGAAGCTCGGCATGCTCGGCTTCTGGTCGATGATGGTGTTTCTGGCGGTGCTGACCATCGGCTTTGCCTATGAATGGAAAAAAGGAGCGCTGGAATGGGATTGAACGACAGTTCAGGCACCCTCGTCGCGCCGAAGCCCAAGGGCATCATCGACCCCAACACCGGCAGGCCGGTGGGGGAAGACGATCCCTTCTTCCTCGAAATCAACAATGAGCTGGCCGACAAGGGTTTCCTTGTCACCTCGACCGAAGCGCTCATCACCTGGGCGCGCAGCGGCTCGCTGATGTTCATGACCTTCGGCCTCGCCTGCTGCGCGGTCGAGATGATCCATACCTCGATGCCCCGCTACGACTCGGAGCGTTTCGGCGTCGCGCCACGCGCGTCCCCGCGCCAGTCAGACATCATGATCGTCGCCGGCACGCTGACCAACAAGATGGCGCCGGCGCTGCGCAAGGTCTACGACCAGATGCCGGAGCCGCGCTACGTCATCTCGATGGGCTCCTGCGCCAATGGCGGCGGCTACTACCACTATTCTTATTCGGTGGTGCGTGGCTGCGATCGCGTCGTGCCCGTCGACATCTATGTGCCCGGCTGCCCGCCGAGCGCCGAAGCGCTGCTCTACGGCATTCTCCTTCTGCAGAAGAAGATCCGCCGCACCGGCACGATCGAACGGTGAGCCGATGACCCTGGCGTTGAACGAACTCTCCACCTATCTCGGCGAGAAGCTCTCCGGCCGCATCGGCGAAGCCGTGCTTGCCTATGACGAACTGACCATTTCCGTCGAGCCGGGCAATCTGATCGAGGTGGCGACCTTCCTGCGCGACGATCCGCGCTGCCAGTTCATCTCGATCATCGACATTTGTGGCGCCGACTACCCGTCGCGCGCCAGGCGGTTCGATGTCGTCTATCACCTTCTGTCGCCGAAGCAGAATGTGCGCATCCGCCTCAAGGTCCAGGCCGACGAGGAAACGTTGGTGCCGTCGCTGACCGCCGTCTATCCAGGCGCCGACTGGTATGAGCGCGAGACGTATGACCTTTACGGCGTGCTGTTTAGCGGCCATCCGGATCTGCGCCGCATTCTCACCGACTACGGCTTCGAGGGGCACCCGCTGCGCAAGGATTTCCCGCTGACCGGCTTCGTCGAGGTGCGCTACGACGACGAGGCCAAGCGCGTGATCTACGAGCCGGTCGAGCTCAAGCAGGAATTCCGCAATTTCGATTTTCTTTCTCCTTGGGAAGGGACGGACTACGTCCTGCCCGGGGATGAAAAAGCCAAGACGAATTGAGGCGCCGCGATGGCTGAAACCTCCGTCCGCAATTTCAACATTAACTTTGGGCCTCAACACCCTGCCGCGCACGGTGTTTTGAGGTTGGTTCTCGAGCTGGAYGGCGAAGTTGTCGACCGCGTCGATCCGCATATYGGTCTGCTCCACCGCGGCACCGAGAAGCTGATCGAGGCCAAGACCTATCTGCAGGCCGTGCCCTATCTCGACCGGCTCGACTATTGCGCGCCGATGAACCAGGAGCATGCCTTCGCGCTCGCGGCCGAGCGGCTGCTCGGCATCGAGGTGCCGAAGCGCGGCCAGCTGATCCGCGTGCTCTATTCCGAGATGGGCCGCATCATGTCGCACATCCTGAATGTGACGACGCAGGCGATGGATGTCGGCGCGCTGACCCCGCCGCTGTGGGGCTTTGTCGAGCGCGAAAAGCTGATGGTGTTCTACGAGCGCGCCTCGGGCTCACGCATGCATGCGGCCTATTTCCGGCCGGGCGGCGTGCACCAGGACCTGCCGCAGAAGCTGGTCGAGGATATCGGCAAGTGGATCGACCCGTTCCTGAAGTCGATCGACGATCTCGACGCCCTGCTCACGCCCAACCGCATCTTCAAGCAGCGCAATGTCGATATCGGCACGGTGTCGCTGGCCGACGCCTGGGCCTGGGGGTTTTCGGGCGTGATGGTGCGCGGCTCGGGCGCGGCCTGGGACCTGCGCAAGGCGCAGCCMTATGAATGCTATTCGGAGATGGACTTCGACATCCCGGTCGGCAAGAACGGTGACTGCTACGACCGTTACCTTGTGCGCATGGAAGAGATGCGCCAGTCGGCCAGGATCATGCGCCAGTGCGTCGATCTTCTGCTCGGCAAGGAAAGCGCCGGCCCGGTGTCGAACCTCGACGGCAAGGTGGTGCCGCCGAAGCGCGCGGCGATGAAGCGTTCGATGGAAGCGCTGATCCATCACTTCAAGCTCTATACCGAGGGCTATCGCGTGCCGGCCGGCGAGGTCTACGCGGCCGTCGAAGCGCCGAAAGGCGAATTCGGCGTCTATCTGGTCTCCGACGGCACCAACAAGCCGTATCGCTGCAAGCTGCGCGCGCCTGGYTTCGCGCATCTGCAAGCCATGGATTTCCTGTGCCGCGGCCACATGCTGGCCGACGTCACCGCCGTGCTTGGCTCCCTCGACATCGTGTTTGGTGAGGTCGATCGGTAATGCGGCAGGTGATTGCAGCTTTGTCGCTTACTGCAATAGCCGGTCAATCGGCCCTTGCAGCCGATTGCCCTGCGTCGGTAACGTCTTTGGAATTGGCAAAAAAGCACTACAAGCTGCACTACGTCACTTTGAACATGCGCGACAGTGCGACTAGTGACCAAGCTGTTGTCGACGCGTTCTATTTCGGGGATGCGTCCTGCGAATATCGCTTTATGGCGCCGCAGGATGTGACATTTACCAAAGCCGAGATTTCTGAAGCCGCGCTCAATCGGCAGGGGTTCAAAAAACTTGCCAAGAAGCTGGGTCATCAAGCGGGTGTTTCTCCTGCCGTCATGACAAATTCGCCGACCTTTCAGTGCTTCGACAACCAGTCGAAGGTTTGCAAGGAGGCGGCGGCTCGGCAATGACACCGTTTCCTGACCCCMGCCCTTTCGACTGCTACAACAGAGTTCAAACCTAATGTCAGTCCGCCGTCTTGCAGAAGCCAGCCTCCAGCCAGCCTCGTTCGCCTTCAACAAGGAGAACGCGGCGGCGGCTGAGCAGTGGATCGCCAAATATCCGAAGGGGCGCGAGCAGTCGGCCATCATCCCCTTGCTGATGCTGGCGCAGGAACAGGAAGGCTGGGTCACCAAGGCGGCGATCGAGACGATCTCGGACATGCTCGGCATGCCGCGCATCCGCGGCCTCGAGGTCGCGACCTTCTACACGCAGTACCAGCTCAATCCGGTCGGCACGCGGGCCCATATCCAGGTCTGCGGCACTACGCCCTGCATGCTGCGCGGCTCGGAAGCGCTGATGGATGTGTGCCGGTCGAAGATCCATCACGACCAGTTCCACACCAACGACAAGGGCACGCTGTCGTGGGAGGAGGTCGAATGCCTCGGCGCCTGCGTCAACGCGCCGATGGTCATGATCTTCAAGGATACGTTCGAGGACCTGACGCCCGAGCGGCTGGCCGAGATCATCGATCTCTACGACGCCGGCAAGGGCGCGGAGGTCAAGCCGGGGCCTCAGAACGGCCGCCACGGCTCCGAGCCGGCCGATGGTTTGAAGACGCTAACAAATGAAAAGGCGATCCTGAAGTCGACGCGCGACAAGGAAGCCAAGGCGGCCGCGAAGGCTGCCAAGGATGCCGCCGCCGCAGCGCCGGCTGCCGCTCCTGCGGCCGTCGTCTCGCAGGCGGCACCTGCCGCAGCCCCGGCACCCGCTGCACCGCCGGCCTCGGGTCCGGTTGCGCCGTCCAAGTCCAGCAAGCCGAAGACCGATGCGCCGGAGACCAGCCCGGCCTTGACGACGCCGTCGCCGGTCAAGGTCGCCCCGGCCACCGAGAAGGCGGCCAGCGTCAGGGCGCCGCGCCATTCGGCCGCCAACGCCAACCAGGCCGATCCTGAAGTCGAGGCGGTTTCCAAGCCGCGCAGCGGACCGAAGACGAAAGCCGAGCCGGCCACCGCCTTCAAGGCGCCGGAAACCAAGCAGCCGGTCGCCAAGACAGCGAAGCCTTCGCTGGAGGACAAGAACCGTCCGTCCGGCATCGAGCGGCCGGCAACCGTCGACGATCTCAAGCTGATCTCCGGCGTCGGCCCGAAGATCGAAGGCATTTTGCACTCGCTGGGCATCTACACCTTCGCGCAGGTCGCAGGCTGGAAGAAGGCCGAGCGCGAATGGGTCGACGGCTATCTCAATTTCCGCGGCCRCATCGAGCGCGACGACTGGGTGAAGCAGGCCAAGGCGCTCGCCAAGGGCGGCGTCGCCGAATACATCCGCGTCTTCGGCAAGAAGCCGGTCTGAGGGACGAAAAATGCTTCAGGACAAAGACCGCATCTTCACCAACATCTACGGCCTGTTCGACAAGTCGCTGGCCGGCGCGCAGTCGCGCGGCATCTGGGACGATACGCCCGGCCTCATCGCCAAGGGCCGCGACTGGATCGTCAACGAGATGAAGGCGTCCGGCCTGCGCGGCCGCGGCGGTGCCGGCTTCCCGACCGGGCTGAAGTGGTCGTTCATGCCCAAGCAGAGCGACGGGCGGCCGAGCTATCTGGTCATCAACGCCGACGAATCCGAGCCCGGCACCTGCAAGGATCGCGATATCCTGCGCAACGATCCGCACACGCTGGTCGAGGGCGCGCTGGTCGCCGGCTTCGCCATGGGCGCGGTCGCTGCCTATATCTATGTGCGTGGCGAATTCATCCGCGAGCGCGAAGCGCTGCAGCGCGCTATCGATGAGGCCTACGCGGCCAAGCTGATCGGCAAGAACAACACGTCCGGCTACGACTTCGAGGTCTACATGCACCACGGCGCCGGCGCCTATATCTGCGGCGAGGAGACCGCGCTGCTCGAAAGCCTCGAGGGCAAGAAGGGCCAGCCGCGGCTGAAGCCGCCATTCCCGGCCAATGTCGGCCTCTATGGCTGCCCGACCACCGTCAACAACGTCGAATCGATCGCGGTGGCGCCAACCATCCTGCGTCGGGGAGCGGCCTGGTTCTCGTCCTTCGGCCGTCCGAACAATGCCGGCACCAAGCTGTTCTGCGTCTCCGGCCACGTCAACAACCCTTGCACCTTCGAAGAGGCGATGTCGATTCCGTTCCGCGAACTGATCGAGACGCATTGCGGCGGCATCCGTGGCGGCTGGGACAATCTTCTGGCGGTCATTCCGGGCGGCGCTTCGGTGCCGCTGGTGCCGGCCGAGCAGATCATGGACGCGCCGATGGATTTCGACGCGCTGCGCGACCTGAAATCCGGCCTCGGCACGGCGGCCGTCATCGTCATGGACAAGTCGACCGATGTCGTGAAGGCGATCGCCAGGCTGTCCTACTTCTACAAGCATGAGAGCTGCGGCCAGTGCACTCCGTGCCGCGAAGGCACCGGCTGGATGTGGCGGGTGATGGAGCGATTGGTGCGCGGCGAGGCGCAGAAGCGCGAGATCGACATGCTGCTCGACGTCACCAAGCAGGTCGAGGGCCACACGATCTGCGCGTTGGGCGACGCGGCGGCCTGGCCGATCCAGGGCCTCATGCGGCATTTCCGCGGCGAGGTGGAACGCCGCATCGACGAGTTTTCGCGCAACGCGCACCGGGTCGAGCCGGTGATGGTCGCGGCGGAATAGGATTTTGGAATATGGGCGAAAGCCCAAGACTGACAGCAGGGGCGGGGCATACGAAGAAACGACCAGGAGATCTCTATGGCGCCGTATTCGATACCCTATCCGTTCATGCCTGATTTGGAACAACTCGAGAAGATGAACCAGGACCTGACCAAGATGATGCCGAAGGAGATGGCCAGCGCCGTCAACCTTCTGGCGCATCCGGTCGCGGGCGCCGCTGCGATGTCGGCGCTCAGCATCGGTCTTGCCAATCATGCCGTCGGCATGTGGATGGGCGCCTTCACCGGCGCGCTGGAAGCCTCGCAGCGCATGTTCCAGCCTTTCCTCGACGATCTCGAGGCGCAGAGCGAAGCGGCCGCCAACGCCACCAAGGCGCGCAAGGCGACAGAGACGCTGATCGCCAGGGCGCAGACCTTCGCCAGGGACGTGACCGACATCGCGGCGAACGCGACCGAGAAGGCGCTCGACGCGACCGGGTCCGGTCTCGTCGCCCAACCGGCTGCAACCGGGCTGATGCCTGAGGATTTCAGGCAGCCGAAGGCGCTCGACAAGCCAGCGAAACCGTCGGACCTGAAGGCGATTTCAGGTATCGGGCCGAAGCTGGAGAAGGTGCTCAACGGTCTCGGCATCTGGACCTATGGCCAGATCGCCGCCTGGACGTCGGAAGAGATCGCCTGGGTGGAAGATTATCTGTCGCTCGCCGGCCGCATCGGCCGCGACGACTGGACTGCTCAAGCGGCGGCGCTCGCCGCGAAGAAGTGAATTGAGATGCCAGGCGCGGCGCAAGCCGCGCCCGGAAGATAGAGATTGCGGAAATCCGCAAGGGGTTTGAGGCGAATGGCAAAGCTAAAGGTCGACGGGAAAGAGATCACGGTACCCGACCATTACACGCTGCTGCAGGCGGCCGAGGACGCCGGCGCTGAAGTGCCGCGCTTCTGCTTCCATGAGCGGCTGTCGATCGCCGGCAATTGCCGCATGTGCCTGATCGAGGTGAAGGGCGGCCCGCCCAAGCCGCAGGCGTCCTGCGCCATGGGCGTGCGCGACCTGCGCCCGGGCCCGAATGGCGAGCCGCCGGAAATCTTCACCAACACGCCGATGGTCAAGAAGGCCCGCGAAGGCGTGATGGAATTCCTGCTGATCAACCATCCGCTGGACTGCCCGATCTGCGACCAGGGCGGCGAATGCGACCTGCAGGACCAAGCGATGGCCTTCGGCGTCGATTCCTCGCGCTATCACGAGAACAAGCGCGCGGTCGAAGACAAGTATATCGGCCCGCTGGTCAAGACGGTGATGAACCGTTGCATCCATTGCACGCGCTGCGTCCGCTTCACCACCGAGGTCGCCGGCATTTCCGAGCTCGGCCTGATCGGCCGCGGCGAGGATGCCGAGATCACCACCTATCTCGAACAGGCGATGACGTCGGAGCTGCAGGGCAACGTCATCGATCTGTGCCCGGTCGGCGCGCTGACCTCCAAGCCGTTCGCCTTCCAGGCGCGGCCGTGGGAACTGACCAAGACGGAATCGATCGATGTCATGGACGCCGTCGGCTCGGCGATCCGCGTCGACTCCAGGGGCCGCGAAGTGATGCGCATCCTGCCGCGCGTCAACGAGGCGGTGAACGAGGAGTGGATTTCCGACAAGACCCGCTTCATCTGGGACGGCCTGCGCACGCAGCGCCTCGACCGCCCCTATGTGCGCAAGGACGGCAAGCTCGTTCCGGCAAGCTGGGCCGAAGCCTTCGCCGCAATCAAGGAACAGGTGTCGAAGACCGCGCCCGAGYGGATCGGCGCGATCGCCGGYGACCTCGCGGCCGTCGAAGAGATCTATGCGCTGAAGCTTCTGATGAACGCGCTCGGCTCGAAGAACATCGACTGCCGCCAGGACGGTGCAGCGCTCGATCCCTCGCTCGGCCGCGCCAGCTACATCTTCAACCCGACCATCGAAGGTATCGAGCAGGCCGACGCGGTGCTGATCATCGGCGCCAATCCGCGCTTCGAGGCTTCGGTGCTCAATGCCCGCATCCGCAAGCGCTGGCGCGTCGGCAACCTGCCGGTCGGCGTGATCGGCGAGATCGGCGATACGCGTTACGATTACGAGCTGATCGGCGCCGGCCCGGAATCGCTCAAGGATCTCGCCGACGGCAACGGCAAGTTCTTCGAGGTGCTGAGCAAGGCCACGCATCCGCTGATCATCGTCGGCCAGGGCGCTCTGGCGCGCCCGGACGGCGCGGCAGTGCTCGGCCAGGCGGCGAAGCTAGCCACCGCCGTCAACGCGGTCACGGCCGAATGGAACGGCTTTGCGGTGCTGCACAACGCTGCGGCAAGAGTCGGTGGCCTTGATGTCGGTTTCGTGCCGGGCGAGGGGGGCAAGGATGTCGCCGGCATGCTGGGCGAGACCGATCTGCTCTTCCTGCTCGGCGCCGACGAAATCGACATGGCCAGGACCGGCGGCGCCTTCGTCGTCTATATCGGCACGCATGGCGATGCCGGCGCGCACCGCGCCAACGTCATCCTGCCGGCCGCCGCCTACACGGAAAAGTCCGGCACCTATGTCAACACGGAAGGCCGCGTGCAGCAGACCAACCGCGCCGGATTCGCTCCGGGCGAAGCACGCGAGGACTGGGCGATCCTGCGGGCGCTGTCGGACGTGCTCGGCAAGAAGCTGCCCTTCGATTCGCTGGCGCAGCTGCGCGCCAAGCTCTATGGCGAGTTCCCGCATCTCGCCCGCATCGACCAGGTGCAGGCGGGCAGCGCCGACGATGTCGCTAGGGCGGCAAARCTTGGCGGCCGGCTGAACAAGGGCACCTTCACCTCACCGGTGAAGGACTTCTATCTGACCAACCCGATCGCGCGGGCGTCGGCCGTGATGGCCGAATGCTCGGCGCTGGCCAAGAGCGGCTTCAAGCAGGCGGCGGAATAAGCATGGACACCTTCTTCTCCTTCTACGTGCTGCCGGCGCTGCTGATCCTTCTGAAGTCGGTCGTGCTGATCGTCGTGCTTTTGATCGGCGTCGCCTATCTGCTCTATGCCGACCGCAAGATCTGGGCGGCGGTGCAGCTGCGCCGCGGCCCGAACGTCGTCGGTCCTTGGGGCACGTTGCAGGCTTTTGCCGACCTTCTGAAATTCGTCTTCAAGGAGCCGGTGATCCCGTCGGGCGCCAACAAGGGGGTGTTCCTTCTGGCGCCGCTGGTGTCGGCGGTGCTGGCGATCTCGGCCTGGGCGGTCATTCCGGTCAATGAGGGCTGGGCGATCGCCAACATCAATGTCGGCATCCTCTATGTCTTCGCCATCTCCTCGCTCGAGGTCTATGGCGTGATCATGGGCGGCTGGGCGTCCAACWCGAAATATCCGTTCCTCGGCGCGCTGCGCTCGGCCGCGCAGATGGTGTCCTACGAAGTCTCGWTCGGCTTCGTCATCGTCACCGTGCTGCTCTGCGTCGGTTCGCTCAACCTCTCCGACATCGTCATGTCGCAGCAGGACGGGCTCGGCACCAAGCTTGGCCTGCCGAACACCTTCCTCGACTGGCACTGGCTGTCGCTGCTGCCGATGTTCGTGGTGTTCTTCATCTCCGCGCTTGCCGAGACGAACCGCCCGCCCTTCGACCTCGTGGAGGCGGAATCGGAACTCGTCGCCGGCCACATGGTCGAGTATTCGTCGACGCCGTTCCTGCTCTTCTTCCTCGGCGAGTATGTCGCCGTCGTCCTGATGTGCGCGCTGGCGACCATCCTGTTCCTCGGCGGCTGGCTGCCACCGTTCGATTTCGCGCCCTTCACCTGGGTACCAGGGGTGATCTGGTTCGTGCTGAAGATCTGCCTGATGTTCTTCATGTTCTCGATGGTGAAGGCTTTTGTGCCGCGCTACCGCTACGACCAGCTGATGCGGCTGGGCTGGAAGGTCTTCCTGCCGATCTCGCTGTTCATGGTCGTCGCCACCGCGGCCTTCCTCAAGATCACGGGGTTTGCGTGATGTCCGCTCTGGCCCAGGCCGCAAAGTCGCTGCTGCTGAAGGATTTCGTCAGCGCCTTCTTCCTCTCGATGCGCCAATTCTTCGCGCCGAAGGAAACGATCAACTACCCGCACGAGAAGGGGCCGACCAGCCCGCGCTTCCGCGGCGAGCATGCGCTGCGCCGTTATCCGAACGGCGAGGAACGCTGCATCGCCTGCAAGCTGTGCGAAGCGATCTGCCCGGCGCAGGCCATCACCATCGAGGCCGGTCCGCGCCGCAATGACGGCACGCGCCGCACCGTGCGCTACGACATCGACATGGTGAAGTGCATCTATTGCGGCTTCTGCCAGGAAGCCTGCCCGGTCGACGCCATCGTCGAGGGACCGAATTTCGAGTTCGCGACCGAGACGCGCGAGGAGCTTTACTACAACAAGGAAAAGCTGCTCGCGAACGGCGATCGCTGGGAGCGTGAGCTGGCGCGTAACATCGCGCTGGATGCTCCCTATAGGTGATTAGCGTGCTTCTCCCCGTAAACGGGGGAAGGAACAAGAAAGTGGACGGCGCAACGTCGTCCGTCTAAGGAACACGCGGTTTCGAACCGGAGGCGGGTCGGAGTCGGAATTTGGAACCCGGGGGAACCCATGCTGAGTGGACTAGAGGCGGCCTTTTTCTACCTCTTCGCCTTTATCGCCGTGGCGTCGGCCTTCATGGTCATTTCGTCGCGCAACCCCGTGCATTCTGTGCTCTTCCTGATCCTCACCTTCTTCAACGCGGCCGGCCTGTTCATGCTGACCGGCGCCGAGTTCTTGGCGATGATCCTGCTCGTCGTCTATGTCGGCGCGGTGATGGTGCTGTTCCTGTTCGTCGTCATGATGCTCGACGTCGACTTCGCCGAGATGAAGCAGGGCGCCCTGCAATACGCGCCGATCGGCGCGCTGGTCGGGTTGATCCTGGCGGCGGAGCTGATCATCGTGCTCGGCGGCTACACATTCGCGCCGCAGCTTGCCTCGACGGTCGCCAAGACAACGCCGGATCTTGCCACGCGCTCCAACACGGCCGCGCTCGGYGACATCCTCTATACGGACTACCTCTATTATTTCCAGATTTCCGGCCTGGTGCTGCTGGTCGCCATGATCGGCGCCATCGTGCTGACGCTGCGCCACAAGGAAGGCGTCAAGCGGCAGTCGATCGCCGCACAGGTCGGCCGCACGCCGGCTACGGGCATGGAAATCCGCAAGGTCAAATCGGGCGAGGGCATCTGAGATGGTCGTCGGCATTGCACATTACCTGACCGTATCGGCGATCCTGTTCACGCTCGGCGTGTTCGGCATCTTCCTGAACCGTCGCAACATCATCGTCATCCTGATGTCGATCGAGCTCATCCTGCTGGCGGTCAACATCAATTTCGTCGCGTTCTCGGCGGCGCTGCATGACCTCGTCGGACAGGTGTTCGCCCTGTTCGTRCTGACGGTAGCGGCCGCTGAGGCCGCGATCGGTCTTGCCATTCTTGTCGTCTTCTTCCGCAACCGCGGCTCGATCGCGGTCGAAGACGTGAGCGCGATGAAGGGTTGACGGGAACCATCATGTATCAGGCTATCGTCTTCCTTCCGCTGCTTGGCTTCCTGATTGTCGGCCTGTTCGGCAATTCGCTCGGCGCCAAGGCTTCCGAATACATCACCTCCGGCTTCCTGGTGATCGCGGCGGTGCTGTCGTGGATCGCCTTCTTCACCGTCGGTTTCGGGCATGGCGAGGTGTTCACCGTGCCGGTGCTGCGCTGGATCCAGTCGGGCGGCATCGACACGTCCTGGGCGTTGCGGATCGACACGCTGACGGTGGTGATGCTGATCGTCGTCAACACCGTGTCGGCGCTGGTCCACATCTATTCGATCGGCTACATGCACCACGATCCGAACCGGCCGCGCTTCTTCGCCTATCTGTCGCTGTTCACCTTCGCGATGCTGATGCTGGTGACGGCCGACAACCTCATCCAGATGTTCTTCGGCTGGGAAGGCGTCGGTCTGGCCTCCTATCTGCTGATCGGCTTCTGGTACAAGAAGCCGTCGGCCAATGCCGCCGCCATCAAGGCTTTCGTCGTCAACCGCGTCGGCGACTTCGGTTTCGCGCTCGGCATCTTCGGCGTGTTCGTGCTGTTCGGCTCGGTCAATCTGAGCACCGTCTTCGCCAATGCGGCCTCGTTCCTGCCGGCCGAAGGAGCGCCGGCGGGTGCCGCCGTGCTCACCTTCCTCGGCCATGCGCTCGACAAGCAGACGGCGCTGACCGTGGTATGCCTGCTGCTCTTCATGGGCGCCATGGGCAAGTCGGCGCAGGTGCCGCTGCACACATGGCTGCCGGACGCCATGGAAGGCCCGACGCCGGTCTCCGCGCTCATCCACGCGGCGACCATGGTGACCGCCGGCGTGTTCATGCTGGCGAGGCTCTCGCCGCTGTTCGAGCTGTCACACACCGCGCTGACCGTCGTCACCTTCATCGGCGCCTTCACCGCCTTCTTCGCGGCGACCGTCGGCCTCGTCCAGAACGACATCAAGCGCGTCATCGCTTATTCGACCTGCTCGCAGCTCGGCTACATGTTCGTGGCGCTCGGCGTCGGCGCCTATGGCGCGGCGATCTTCCACCTGTTCACCCACGCCTTCTTCAAGGCGCTGCTGTTCCTCGGCTCCGGCTCGGTCATTCATGCGGTGTCCGACGAGCAGGACATGCGCAAGATGGGCGGGCTCCGCAAGCTGATCCCGACCACCTACTGGATGATGATCATCGGCACGCTGGCGCTCACCGGCGTCGGCATCCCGGCAACGGTGATCGGCACCGCCGGCTTCTTCTCCAAGGACGCCATTATCGAGACCTCCTTCGCCGGCCATAATGCGGTCGCGGGCTTTGCCTTTATCCTGCTGGTGGTCGCCGCCTGCTTCACCAGCTTCTATTCGTGGCGGCTGATCTTCATGACCTTCCACGGCGAGCCGCGCGCCAGCCACGAGGTCATGCATCATGTCCACGAATCGCCGCCGGTGATGCTGGTGCCGCTTTACGTGCTTGCCGCAGGCGCGCTGTTTGCCGGCGTCATCTTCCACGGCGCCTTCATCGGCGAGGGCTATGCCGAATTMTGGAAGGCGTCGCTGTTCACGCTGCCGGACAACCACATCCTGCACGAGATCCACGAGCTGCCGCTCTGGGTGGAACTGGCGCCGTTCGTTGCCATGGTGATCGGTCTGCTCGTCGCCTGGCAGTTCTACATCCGCAAGCCGGAGACGCCGAAGGAACTGGCGGCGCAGCATCGCGGCCTCTATGCCTTCCTGCTCAACAAGTGGTACTTCGACGAGCTCTACGACTTCCTGTTCGTGCAGCCCGCAAAACGTCTCGGCAGGTTCCTGTGGAAGACCRGCGACGGCGCCATCATCGACGGCCTCGGCCCCGACGGTGTCTCGGCGCRCGTCATTGACGTCACCAACCGTGTCGTCAAGCTGCAGACCGGCTATCTCTACCACTACGCCTTCGCCATGCTGATCGGCGTGGCCGCTCTCGTCACCTGGATGATGCTCTGATGACCGACTGGCCAATCCTCTCGCTGGTCACCTTCCTGCCGCTGGTTGGTGTTCTCCTCATTCTGCCGATCAGCGACGACAGCGAAAACGCGCGCCGCAACATCCGCGCCATCGCCTTCATCACGACGGCGTTCACCTTCGTCATTTCGCTGTTCATCTGGACGGGCTTCGACAATTCGCAGGYCGGCTTCCAGTTCGTCGAGAAGCACGCCTGGCTGGATTCAGGCATCTCCTACCATATGGGCGTCGACGGCATATCGATGCTGTTCGTCATCCTGACCACCTTCCTGATGCCGCTTTCCATCCTCGCCTCCTGGGAAGCGATCGAGAAGCGGGTCAAGGCCTATATGATCGCCTTCCTGATCCTCGAGACGCTGATGATTGGCGTGTTCTGCGCGCTCGACATCGTCTTGTTCTACGTCTTCTTCGAGGCCGGCCTGATTCCGATGTTCATCATCATCGGCGTCTGGGGCGGCAAGCGGCGCGTCTATGCCTCGTTCAAGTTCTTCCTCTACACGCTTGCCGGCTCGGTGCTGATGCTGCTCGCCATCATGGCGATGTTCTTCCARTCGGGCACCACCGACATCCCGACGCTTCTGACGCATCACTTCCCGGCCAACATGCAGACTTGGCTGTGGCTCGCCTTCTTCGCCTCCTTCGCGGTGAAGATGCCGATGTGGCCGGTGCACACGTGGCTGCCCGACGCGCATGTCGAAGCGCCAACGGCGGGCTCGGTCATCCTGGCCGCCATTCTCTYGARGATGGGCGGCTAYGGCTTCCTGCGCTTCYCGCTGCCGATGTTCCCGGAAGCCTCGGCGATGTTCGCGCCGCTGGTGTTCACGCTCTCCGTCGTCGCCATCATCTACACCTCGCTGGTGGCGCTGATGCAGGAGGACATSAAGAAGCTGATCGCCTATTCCTCGGTCGCCCATATGGGCTTCGTCACCATGGGCATCTTCGCGATGAACCAGGAAGGCGTGCAGGGGGCGATCTATCAGATGCTCAGCCACGGCCTCGTCTCGGGCGCGCTGTTCCTGTGCGTCGGCGTCATCTACGACCGCATGCATACGCGCGAGATCGATGCCTATGGYGGCCTCGTCAACAACATGCCAAAATACGCCACCGTGTTCATGATCTTCACCATGGCCAATGTCGGGCTTCCAGGCACCAGCGGCTTCATCGGCGAATTCCTGACCATGCTCGGCGTCTTCCGGGTCAACACCTGGGTGGCGTTCTTCGCCGCCACCGGCGTCATCCTGTCGGCGGCTTACGCGCTGTGGCTCTACCRCCGGGTGATCTTCGGCGCGCTGACCAAGGACAGCCTGAAGAACCTGTTGGATCTCTCGCCGCGCGAGAAGGCGATCATGTATCCATTGGTGGTGCTGGTCATCTTCTTCGGCGTCTATCCGGCGCCGGTGTTCGACGCGACCGCCCAATCGGTCAAGGCGCTCGTCACCAACGTCACCRCTTCCATCAATTCCGCGCAGACCGCGGCGGCGAACTGACTGGGGAATAGACCATGACGCYGGACCTTCTCTCCAGCTTTTCGCTTTCGACGCCGGAACTGATCCTGGCGGTCGGCGCGCTGGTGCTCCTGATGATCGGGGCCTATTCGCRCTCCAACAGCACCATGACCGTGACCGGCCTGGCCGTCCTCGTGCTGGTGGTGGCCGGCCTGTGGYTCGCCTTCTCCGGCGGGCAGGGCGCTGCCTATGGCGGCGCCTTCGTGCAGGATTCCTTCAGCGCCTTCATGAAGATGCTGGCGCTGATCGGCTCGGCGGTGACGCTCGTCATGTCGATGCGCTTTGCCAAGCAGGAACATTTCGACAAGTTCGAATTCCCGGTGCTTATCTTGCTCTGCACGCTCGGCATGATGCTGATGATCTCGGCCAACGGCATGATCGGGCTCTATCTCGGGCTCGAGCTRCAGTCGCTGGCGATCTATGTGCTGGCGGCGATCAACCGCGACAATCTGCGCTCGACCGAAGCTGGCCTGAAATATTTCGTCCTCGGCGCGCTGTCCTCGGGCATGCTGCTCTACGGCATCAGCCTCGTCTACGGCTACACCGGCAACACCGGCTTCCAGGAAATCGCGACGGCRCTGGGCAGCGGCGAGCGGCAACTCGGCCTTGTCTTTGGCCTGGTGTTCGTGCTTGCCGGCCTCGCCTTCAAGATCTCGGCCGTGCCGTTCCACATGTGGACGCCGGACGTCTATGAAGGCGCGCCGACGCCGATCACCGCCTTCCTGGCAGCYGCGCCGAAAATGGCGGCGATGGCRCTGATCGTGCGCGTCACCATGGGCGCCTTCAAGCCGATCGCCTCGGACTGGCAGCAGATCGTGGTCTTCATCTCGATCGCCTCGATGGCGCTCGGCGCCTTCGCGGCCATCGGCCAGACCAACATCAAGCGCCTGATGGCCTATTCCTCGATCGGCCATATGGGCTACGCGCTGGTCGGCCTTGCCGCCAACAGCCAGTCCGGCGTGCGCGGCGTCGTCATCTACATGCTGATCTATCTGGTGATGACGCTCGGCACCTYCGCCTTCATCCTCGCCATGCGGCGCAAGGAAGGCAATGTCGAGCAGATCGGCGATCTGGCCGGCCTTGCTTCGACCAACCCGATCATGGCCACCATCCTCACCATCCTGATGTTCTCRCTGGCCGGCATTCCGCCGCTCGCCGGCTTCTGGGGGAAGTGGTACGTGTTCCTGGCCGCCATCAACGCGCATCTTTACGCGCTGGCGATCATCGGCGTGCTGGCCTCGGTGGTGGGCGCCTACTATTACCTGCGTATCATCAAGATCATGTGGTTCGACGAGCCGGTCGGCGGTTTCGTGCCGATGGCGAGCGAACTGCGCCTGGTGCTCGGCGTCAGCGGTGCCTTCGTGCTGTTCTACGTGCTGATCGGCGGGCCGATCGGCAATTATGCCGAAGCCGCCGCGAAGACCTTCTTCTGACCGGATGGCGTTTCGACTGGCTCCAACCGCGGCGTCGGAGGGGTTCCGGCTCGAGACGCATGACAGCGTCGGCTCCACTAACGCGCTGGCGCTGGACCATGCGCGCGCCGGCGATGCGGGAAAACTCTGGGTCGTTTCGAAGAAGCAGGAAAGCGGTCGCGGTCGACGTGGCCGCGCCTGGGCGACGCCGGAAGGCAATCTTGCGGCGACATTGCTCCTGGTTCCGGGCGGCGAGCTGCGGCTTGCGGCGACGCTCGGCTTCGTCGCAGGRCTGGCGCTGGCCGACGCRCTCGACGCCGTCGTGCCGAAAGGCYGGATCGCCGTCGCCGTCGATGGCGCGAGCCAGGGCCGCAACCGTTTCGAGCTGAAATGGCCGAACGACGTGCTGGCTTCGGGCGCCAAGCTTGCCGGCATCCTTTTGGAATCGAGCATGCTGGAAGGCAGCCGTTTCGCGGTCGCCATCGGCATCGGTGTCAATGTCGTGGCTTATCCGCAGGATTTGCCTTATCCGGCGACGTCGCTGCAGGCATTGGGCGCCGATTGCGATGCCGAAACGCTGTTCCTGGCGCTCTCGGATGCCTGGAGCGAGAATGCCCGGCTGTGGGATGACGGGCGCGGGCTCGATGCCATCAGAAGGCGCTGGCTTGCCCGCGCGGCAGGCCTCGGCGGCGAGGTTGCTGTCAGAATTGACGGCAATGTGGTGCGCGGCGTCTTCGAGACCATTGACGAGGACTGCCGTTTCGTGATCCGCGACGATGAGGGATCGGTTTTGACGATCGCGGCCGGCGACGTGCATTTCGGYGCGGTCGCCTCGGCCCGGGTATAGTTTTGTTTTGTGCAATTCCGGACGGAAAACCGTGACACACTTTTCCCGGAACTGCCCCAACGGCTTGGCCTGACGGCCAGGAAGGAAAGAATTCATGGCGAATAGAGAAAACGCCGAGCTCGTCTTCGCGCCGCTGGGCGGCGTCGGCGAGATCGGCATGAACTTCGCCCTCTACGGCTATGGGCCTGCCGACGCGCGGGAGTGGGTCATCGTCGATGTCGGCGTCACCTTTCCGGACTCGGCGCATCCCGGCGTCGACCTGATCCTGCCCGATACGCGCTTCATCGAGGAGAACCTCGACGGCTTGCGCGGCATCGTCATCACCCATGCGCATGAGGACCATTACGGCGCGCTGCTCGACATCTGGCCGAAGCTTAAAGCGCCTGTATGGATGACGCCGTTCACCGCCGGCCTRCTCGAAGCCAAGCGGCAGGGCGAGCAGAACGCGCCGAAGATCCCGGCGTCGATCTACCGGGCCGGCGAGAAATTCACCATCGGGCCGTTCGAGATCGAGGCCATTCCCGTGGCGCATTCGATCCCCGAGCCGATGTCGCTGGCGATCACCACGCCCGCCGGCACCGTGATCCACACCGGCGACTGGAAGATCGATCCGGCGCCGACGATCGGTCCGAAGACCGACGAGGCGCGCTTCCGCGCCTATGGCGACAAGGGCGTGCTGGCGCTGATCTGCGATTCCACCAATGCGTTGCGGGAAGGGGAGTCGCCGTCGGAAGTGGCGGTCGGCGAGGGGCTCAAGGGCGTCATCGAGCAAGCCAAAGGCCGCGTCGCCGTCACCACCTTCTCCTCCAATGTCGGGCGCATCGTCTCGATCGCCAGGGCGGCGCGCGATGCCGGCCGGCAATGTCTCGTGCTCGGCCGCTCGCTGAAGCGCGTCATCGATGTGGCGGGCGAGCTCGGCTACATGGACGGCCTGCCGGAATTCATCGCCGAGGAGGACTATGGCTATATCCMGCGCGAGAACCTGGTGATCATCTGCACCGGCAGCCAGGGCGAGCCGCTGGCGGCATTGGCAAAGCTTTCGCGCGACGAGATGAAGTCGGTGGCGCTGACGGCCGGCGATACGGTGGTGTTTTCCTCGCGCACCATTCCCGGCAACGAAAAGGCGATCCTCGAGATCAAGAACCGGCTGATCGACCTCGGCATGAAGATCATCGAGGACGGCGATGCGCTGGTGCATGTCTCCGGCCATCCGCGCCGCAGCGAGTTGCGCAAGATGTATGAATGGGTACGGCCGCAGATCGGCGTTCCCGTGCATGGCGAGGCGGCGCATCTGGTGGCGCAGGGCTCGCTGATGTCGATGTCCGGCATCGGCCAGGTGGCGCAGGTGCGCGACGGCGACATGCTGAGACTATGGCCCGGCCCGGCGACGATCATCGACCAGGTGCCGTTCGGCCGGCTCTACAAGGACGGCCTGTTGATCGGCACCGACCAGGCGATGGGCATACGCGATCGCCGCAAGCTTTCCTTCGCCGGCCATGTCGCGGTCAATGTCGTTCTCGACGACAAATATGAGCTTGCCGGCGACCCCGACCTGGTGGCGATCGGCGTCGCCGAGGCGGATGCCAGCGGCGAGACGCTGGAGGACCTGATGCTCGATGCGGCAATCGGCGCGGTGGACTCTATTCCGCGTCAGCGCCGAAAAGACCTCGACCTGGTGCAGGAGGCGGTGCGCCGCGCCGTGCGCGCCGCGGCCAACGAAGCCTGGGGCAAGAAGCCGCTGGTGACTGTGTTCGTTACGAGATGAGGCAGTGGGGATTAGGCAATAGGCAATAGGCAATAGGAAGGCGATTGCCTTTCATCTCGCCAAATTTGCTTCTTCTCTAYTGCCTACTGCCTACTGCCTACTGCCTACTGCCTACTGCCTACTGCCTACTGCCTAAGGAAAACCGCCAATGCTTGGACGCCTCAACCATGTCGCGCTTGCCGTGCCGGACCTGGCCGCGGCGATGGCCGCCTATCGCGATACGCTGGGCGCGCGATTGAGCGAGCCRCAGGCGTTGYCGGAGCATGGCGTGACCGTGGTGTTCGTCGATGTAGGCAACACCAAGATCGAATTGCTGGAGCCGCTGGGCGAGACATCGCCCATCGCGGCGTTCCTCGAGAAGAACCCTTCGGGCGGCATGCATCATGTCTGCTACGAGGTCGACGATATCCTTGCTGCCCGCGACCATCTGAAGGCAAGCGGCGCGCGCGTGCTGGGCGACGGCAACCCGAAGATCGGGGCTCACGGCAAGCCGGTGCTGTTCCTGCATCCCAAGGATTTCTTCGGCACGCTGGTCGAACTGGAGCAGGCATGAACTGGGTTCTGTTTGCCGCGCTGTTCTTCGTCACCTGGTGGCTGATGYTGTTCATCGTTCTGCCGTTCAGCCTGCGCACRCAGGACGACGACCAGGATGTCACGCTCGGCACCGTTTCCAGCGCGCCGCGCGGCCCGCATATGCTGCGCGCCTTCATCCGCGCGACGATCGTGAYGGTGGTCGTGATGGGCATCCTCTACGGCCTGACGATGGGCCTGGGATTCAGCTTCGACGACATCATGCGGATCATGCCGGACTTTAGTCCGAACGTCAGTCACTGACAGTTTCCGCAAGTATTGAAGAGCACACGCGCGCCAAGGTTGAAATTGGAAGCCGGCTTCCGATTTCAACGGCTGATCATGCCTGATGCTGTTTGGCAGATGGTCGTGCTAAGCAGATGATTGCACAAAAAAAATGCAAGGCACGAGGCCTTGCAATTTAAACGCGTCCGATCCGTTTCCGGTGTCCGGCGGCAGCGAGTTACCGCGCCTAGATCGCATCCTCCCAAGACTTTGACCGCGTAGGAGAGCAGATTTTTCTCCGCCCTCTCGGTTATCGGCGCACACTAGACCAAGGCAGGTGAAAATGTCACGAAGAATTTTGCCTCGAAACAGGCAATATCGTGCTGCACTGCACAATAGTGCGGCAGCGCTTGCTTGTGAATCGATCAAAAAGCCATTTGCGGCACTTTGCAGCCAAAATCGCCTTTTTGGTAAGGTGCAGAAGGCCCGACACTTTGGGGCACTCGGGTTTCCATTCGGCCATGAAATGGCTATGAAGCCCGGGCAAGCAGCCTGAGGCGCGCCGATTCCCCGCGCCGCCATCTTCATTCACGGACCAGTCCATGCGTTTGTCGCGCTACTTCCTGCCCATTCTCAAAGAAAATCCCCGCGAGGCCGAGATCGTCTCGCACCGGCTGATGCTGCGCGCCGGCATGATCCGCCAGCAAGGGCAGGGCAGCTTTTCATGGCTGCCGCTGGGCAAGCGCGTGCTGGACAAGGTCTGCCAGATCATCCGAGAGGAACAGAACCGCGCCGGCGCGCTGGAAATCCTGATGCCGACCATCCAGTCGGCGGATCTGTGGCGCGAGAGCGGCCGTTACAACGACTACGGCAAGGAGATGCTGCGCATCAAGGATCGCCAGGACCGCGACATGCTCTACGGTCCGACCAACGAAGAGATGGTCACCGAGATTTTTCGCGCTTACGTCAAGTCCTACAAGGACCTGCCGCTCAATCTCTACCACATCCAATGGAAGTTCCGCGACGAGGTGCGCCCGCGCTTCGGCGTCATGCGCAGCAGAGAGTTCCTGATGAAGGATGCCTATTCCTTCGACCTCGATTTCGAGGGCGCGAAGGCCGCCTACAATCRCATGTTCGTCTCCTATCTCAGGACGTTCACGCGCATGGGTCTGCAGGCCATTCCGATGYGCGCCGACACCGGCCCGATCGGCGGCGACCTCAGCCATGAGTTCATCATCCTGGCCGAGACCGGCGAGAGCCAGGTGTTCTGCGACCGCGCCTATCTCGCGCTCGACGTGCCGGGCGCGGACACCAACTTCTCCAACGATGCAGAGATCGGCGACATCGTGAAGAAATGGACGACGCCTTACGCCGCCACCGACGAAATGCATGACGAGGCGGCCTGGGAGAAAGTCGCCGAAGGCGACCGGCTCTCGGCGCGCGGCATCGAAGTCGGCCATATCTTCCATTTCGGCGAGAAATACTCCAAGCCGATGAACGCCAAGGTGACCGGCCCCGACGGCAAGGACCATTATGCATCCGGCGGTTCCTACGGCATCGGCCCGTCGCGCCTTGTCGCGGCGATCATCGAGGCGAGCCATGACGAGAACGGCATCATCTGGCCGGAAGCGGTGGCGCCCTTCGATATCGGCCTGATCAACATGAAGATCGGCGACGCCGAATGCGACCGTGTCTGCGACGAGCTCTACGCGGCGCTTACTTCGGCCGGCAAGGACGTGCTCTATGACGACACCGACCAGCGTCCGGGCGGCAAATTCGCCACCGCCGACCTGATCGGCCTGCCGTGGCAGGTGATCGTCGGCCCGCGCGGCGTGGCCGCCGGCGAGGTCGAGATCAAGAACCGCAAGTCGGGCGAGCGCGAGACGCTGCCGATCGCCGAGGCCAAGAAGCGCTTGGGTATCGCCGCATGAGCGAGGCGGCGGCAGCGGCCAGATCAGGGGCGGGCGCTTTCTCAGGCTTCGAGCGCATGGTGGCGTGGCGCTATCTGCGCTCGCGGCGTAAGGAGACGGTGATCTCGGTCATCGCCTCGATCTCCTTCCTCGGCATCATGCTGGGCGTCGCGACGCTGATCGTCGTCATGGCGGTGATGAACGGGTTCCGCGCCGAGTTGCTCACCCGCATCCTCGGTGTCAACGGCCATCTCATCGTGCAGCCGCTCGATTCRCCACTGGAGGACTACGCCCAGGTGGCGAGCCGCATCAACGGCGTTTCGGGCGTCAAATACGCGATCCCGCTGATCGACGGCCAGGTGCTGGCGCAGGGTAATGTCGGCGGCGGCACGGGCGCGCTGGTGCGCGGCATCCGCGGCGAGGACCTCAATAAGATTTCGATCGTCGCCAGCAACATCAAGCAGGGCACGCTCGACGGCTTCGACACCGGCGACGGCGTGGCGATCGGCAAGCGCATGGCGGAAAGCCTCGGGCTGGTGCTCGGCGACACCATCACGCTGATCTCGCCGGAGGGCGACGTGACGCCGCTCGGCACCACGCCGCGCATGAAGGGCTACAAGGTGGYGGCGATCTTCGAGGTCGGCATGTCGGAATATGAYAGCTCGATCGTCTATATGCCGTTTTCGGAAGCCCAGCTCTATTTCAACATGGACGGGCGCGCGCAGACGATCGAGATCTATGTCGACAATCCCGACAATGTCGACGCRCTGAAGCCGCTGGTCGAACAGGCGGCRCAGCGGCCGGTCGACCTCGTCGATTGGCGCCAACGCAACGAGACCTTCTTCTCGGCCCTGCAGGTCGAGCGCAACGTCATGTTCATGATTCTCACGCTGATCGTGCTGGTGGCGGCGCTCAACATCATTTCCGGCCTCATCATGCTGGTGAAGGACAAGGGCCACGACATCGCCATCCTGCGAACGATGGGCGCCTCGCGCGGCGCGATCCTGCGCATCTTCCTGATGACGGGCGCGGCGATCGGCGTCACCGGCACCATCGCCGGCGTGCTGCTCGGCGTCGTCATCTGCATCAACATCGAATCGATCCGCCAGTTCTTCTCCTGGATGACCGGCAGGATCCTGTTCAACCCCGAGCTCTATTTCCTTAGCCAGCTGCCGGCGAAGATGGATCCGCGCGAGACGACCTATGTCGTGATCATGGCGCTGGCCCTGTCGTTCCTCGCGACGGTGTTTCCGGCCTGGCGGGCGGCCCGGCTCGATCCCGTCGAAGCCTTGAGGTACGAATGATGGCCGAGGCCATTATCGAGTTGAAGGGCGTCGAGCGGCACTATGTCCAGGGGCCGCGCAAGCTCACCATTCTGAACGGTGCCGACTTTTCGCTCAGGCGCGGCGAGATGGTGGCGCTGGTGGCGCCTTCGGGCACCGGCAAATCTACCCTTTTGCACACGGCCGGGCTGCTGGAGCGGCCCGATGCGGGCGACGTGATCCTCGCCGGCCGTGCCTGCGGCCGGCTGTCGGACGAGGAACGCACCGCGATCCGC
This sequence comes from Mesorhizobium sp. LCM 4576, assembly GCF_001854815.1. NCBI lineage: Bacteria > Pseudomonadati > Pseudomonadota > Alphaproteobacteria > Hyphomicrobiales > Phyllobacteriaceae > Mesorhizobium > Mesorhizobium sp. LCM 4576. The sequence continues at coordinate 36,152 of NZ_MDDT01000016.1, read as the reverse complement.
CGCAACGATGTCGGCTTCGTCTATCAGTTCCATCATCTGCTGCCGGAGTTCTCGGCGCTCGAGAACATCATGATGCCGCAACTGATCAAGGGGCTCGGCCCCAAGGAGGCATCCGAGCGGGCGGCGCAGCTGCTCGACTATATGCAGATCGGCAAGCGCGCGCAGCACCGGCCGGCCGAGCTTTCCGGCGGCGAGCAGCAACGCGTCGCCATTGCCCGCGCCGTCRCCAACGCGCCGCTGGTGCTCCTGGCCGACGAGCCGACCGGCAATCTCGATCCGGTCACCGCTTCCTACGTCTTCGACGCGCTGGAGGCGCTGGTCAGGCAGTCGGGCCTTGCGGCGCTGATCGCCACCCACAACCACGAACTCGCCGGGCGCATGGACCGGCGGGTGACATTGGCAGAGGGCAAGGTGGTGCCTCTCTGAGGCCCCAATGTCGTCATCCTAGGGCGAAGCTCCGCGAAGCGGAGCGAAGACCCTAGGATCCATTCCGTTACCTCTGCCGAAGAATGCAATGCCGCAGAAGGGGCAGAGGCGGCTCCTAGAAGCTTGTTCCGCACCGTAGCGAAGCATCAATTTCACGGAATGGATTCTAGGGTCTGCGCGCGTCGCTTCGCTCCTTGCTCCGCCTAGAATGACGAAGCCATCGGCCGTTGGCCAATCGCAAACGGCTGCGGTGTGCTCGCACAGCAAGCCCGATAACCTTTCCTTAACCCTGCCCAAACGCGCCGCCCAGATTCGTTCCGACGGGCCCTTCGCTATCGTTGACATTCGAACAAAATTAGAACAAATTACGAACATATCAACAACGGAGAGAGTTATGTCTGATCTGGTTCAGGATGTCGTCTCGCTGGTTTGCATGAGCACCTTTCTCGTTTCCATGGCGATCTGGATCGGCGCCATGTGACCAGGCGGCTTTGCCGCTGTACGGGACGGGCAAATGCCCGTCCGTTGTTCGGGCGGGTACAAGCCCGCCCATTGTTGTTAAGTCTTTCTTGGCCGCGCCGGCGCTAGGCTGTTCCTTCAAGACAGGGAGCGAATTCGGTGTCGGTCGTCGTCACGGTCACCCTCGTGGCCGGCAATCTCGGACTGATCTTCCTTTTGATGACTGTACCGCTCGGACTGCGTACGGTGACGGCGAGCCGCCTGATCAAGGCCGACCGCAATCGCCTCTGGCAGGCGCTATGGCCGTTCGGCAGCGATGCCGGATGGTCCGGCGAAATCCTTTCCGCCGAGCTCCTGGACGGCGACGGGACGGCGCTGATCAGATTGTCCTGGGACGGCCGCGACGGGCGGCCGATCGAACGCAAAGCGCGCTTCGAGGACGTCAGCGAGGGCAGCCGCTTCTCGATGACGGTCATCGAGGACACGGCGCTCGATCCCTCGTTCTGGGCGAACTATCGTGAGACCGCCGAGCTCGTGCCGGAGGGGAATGCCACGCGGGTCACGCTTACCCAGACCGATCGCTATCGCGGCGTTGCCTTCCTGGTCTTCCGCTTCTTCGCCGTGCGCCGCGAACTGCGCAAGCTCGACGTCTGGGCGGCAACCGGCACGTATCGCAAGGGCGGCTGGTTCGAGCATCCGCTGAGCCAGATCGGCTTTGCCGTGCTCTCGGCCCTGATCCTGTGGCCGTTCTTCGGCCTCAATATCGGCGGCTTGGCGCTGGCGGCGATCCTGACCTCGGTGGTCGCCCTGCACGAGCTCGGCCATATGGCGGCCTTCCGGCTGACGGGGCATCGCCGGGCGCGGATGATCTTCATACCGCTGCTCGGCGGCATTGCCATCGGCGGCAGGCCCTATGACAGCCGCTTCGAGGTGGCGTTCGTGGCGCTGATGGGCGCCGGCTTCTCCGCTTTCCTGGTGCCGGTGCTGATCGCGGCCAGCGGCCTTGCCAGTACAGAAGGCCATCGATTGGCAGCAGCCCTTTTGGCGACGCTTGCCGGCTGTGCTTCATTGTTCAACATCGCCAATCTGGTGCCGGTGTGGAAATTCGACGGCGGCCAGGTGCTGCGCCAGATCTGCCCGGGACCGGTCCCACTGGCGCTGGCGTCCTTCCTGCTTTTGTCGTCGCTTCTGGCGCTCGRCTGGCGGGCCGGTTTCTCACCGAGCTTCCTGCTGATTGCCGGCGCGGTGTTCGCGATGCTGAGCCTGATCACCGTGGGCAGCGGCGTGAAGCCGCGACACGAGCTGAAGCCGATCAAGACCTTCGACCGGCTGGCCATGGCCGGCGCGCTGCTCGCCGTCTTTGCCATCCATGGCTATGGGATGCTGTGGGCTTCAGCGCAGCTCATGTAGGGACGGCTTAGCCTGCTTTTCTGGCCATCTCGGCAGCCGGGACGGCTGCGGGACCGAACACATCCTCAAAGGCTGATTTTAGCGCCAGGTCCAAGTCGGCCATGGTGACGGGCAGGCCGAGATCGACGAGGCTGGTCACGCCATGGTCCGAGACGCCGCAGGGCACGATGCCGCTGAAATGGCCGAGGTCCGGCTCGACATTGATGGCGATGCCGTGAAAGCTCACCCAGCGCCGCAGCCGGATGCCGATTGCCGCRATCTTGTCCTCGGCCGGCGTGCCGTCGGGCAGGGCCGGTCGGTCCGGCCGCACCACCCAGACGCCGACGCGGTCCTCGCRCCGCTCGCCACGCACGTTGAAGGCGGCGAGCGTGGCGATGATCCATTGCTCAAGCGCCGCGACGAAGGCGCGCACATCCTCGCGCCGGCGCTTGAGGTCGAGCATGACATAGGCCACGCGCTGGCCGGGACCGTGATAGGTGTATTCGCCGCCGCGGCCCGCGGCAAAGACCGGAAAGCGGTCGGGATCGATCAGGTCCTCGATTCGTGCGCTGGTTCCGGCGGTGTAGAGCGGCGGATGCTCGACCAGCCAGACCATCTCGCCGGCAGCTCCGCTGCGGATCGCCTCGGCGCGCGCCTCCATGAAGGCCAGCGCGTCCGGATAGGACGTCAGGCCCGGTTCGATCACCCATTCCACCGGCGCCGAACCGGGGAGAGGAAGGAACGACGTGGCGATCTGGCTGCGTTCTGTCATGGATTGTTCGTTTATCGGCTATGCATGCCGCGATCCCAAAATCGCGTTTCACCTTTGGGTGGCATGCGTCTGCCCTTATATGGCGGCAATCGGCCGAAACGTCCAGTTCCGGCCGTGCGCCGCCGGCCTGTAGGGGGTTATGCAAATGAGCGACGAATATTCCGCTCAGCGCACTTGTTTCGCCGGAAACGATTTGCTACAGGCCCCGGGCCGGACGGTTCCGGCTCCTACCACGTGCGGTCGTGGCGGAATTGGTAGACGCGCAGCGTTGAGGTCGCTGTGGGGCAACCCGTGGAAGTTCGAGTCTTCTCGACCGCACCAATCAAGCCTTGAGTTATCAAGCCGCCAGTTTGCGGCGATGATGCCAAGCTATTCTCATCGCTCTGGTTTCAGTCTCTACTCGGGAAATCTCTTGGGTTGTGAAGAATCGTCGGCTATGGACGAATTCGAACAAGCCGGGGGGACTGATGTCGAGACTATCTAACTGGGCTCGGRGGAAGGGCCTATTTGGCCTGAAGCCGAAAATACCAGACTTTGCTACCGTTGGACGCTACACCTACGGTGTGACCGGCGAAAGTGTCTGGATGGCATCTGAGGACGCTCCGCTGATCGTCGGGTCGTATTGCTCAGTCGYAAGTGGCGTACAGTTTTACTGCAAAAGCGGTCACGTTCACGACTGCGCGACGTCTTTCCCGATCCACTTTTGCGTTCTCAAACAGCCGGCGCCGGCCGCAAGCCTTGGAAAGCGCAAAGGCATTCACGTTGGGCACGATGTATGGATCGGCCGTAACGCCGCCATTATGCCGGGAGTGAAAATTGGCGATGGCGCAGTCATTGGCGCTCATGCCGTCGTGGCAAGAGATGTGCCGCCTTATGCTGTTGCGACAGGCAATCCGGCAAAAGTCGTCAAGTATCGCTTCGACGACCAGGTCATTTCAAAGCTGCTGACCATTCGTTGGTGGGACTGGGACGAAGGCAAGATCAAACGGGAAGCAGAAGCGCTGACCGGCCCTATCGATGTCTTCGTGACACGCCATTTTAGGGCCCCGCGACAGCAATGACAAAGGCCACATACGCTTGGTCGAGGTCAAGCCAAGCCGACGCATCCTCAGCCGCAGACCCTTGTGCGGTTTCCACACAAGGGTAGCCGGTATCGATCGGCGCGCTACGCAGCCTTCTTCGTCCGCGCCAGCGTATCCGCCACCACTTCGCCGAAGGAGGYAGGCGTCGGCACGATGGCGACGCCGGCTTCCTTCAGGATCTCGACCTTCTCCTGCGCCGACTCGCCGAAGGCGGAGATGATTGCGCCGGYGTGGCCCATGCGGCGGCCCTTCGGGGCGGACAGRCCGGCGATGTAGGCGATGAGCGGTTTGCRCATATTGTCGCGCGCCCAGATCGCGGCTTCGGCTTCCTGCGGGCCGCCGATCTCGCCGATCATCACCACGGCGTCGGTGTCGTCGTCGCGCTCGAAGAGCTGCAGAATGTCCTTGAAGGACGAGCCGTTGATGGGATCGCCGCCGATGCCGACGCTGGTCGACACGCCGATGCCCAGCGCCTTCATCTGCGAGGCGGCTTCGTAACCCAGCGTGYCGGAGCGGCCGACGATGCCGACGCGTCCAGGCAGATAGATGCTGCCCGGCATGATGCCCATCAGCGCTTGTCCGGGCGTGATGACGCCGGCGCAGTTCGGGCCGACCAGCCRCATACGGTCCTCGAAGCGGTAGCGGCGCATGTAGCGCTTGACCCGCATCATGTCCTGCGAGGGGATGCCGTCGGTGATGCAGACGCAGAGCTTTATGCCGGCATCCGCCGCCTCCATGATCGAATCGGCGGCGAAGGGCGGCGGCACGAAGACGATGCTCGCCTCGGCGCGGGTCTCGCGCACCGCACCCTTGACGGTGTTGAAGACGGGCAGGCCGAGATGCGTCTGGCCGCCCTTGCCGGGGGTGACGCCGCCGACCAGCTTGGTGCCGTAGCGCTTCATGTCGTCGGCATGGAAGCTGCCGATCTTGCCGGTGAACCCTTGCACGATCACGCGCGTGCTGCGGTTGAGCAGGATTGCCATTTCTCGACCTCCCTCAGGCTGCTTTTTTGTTCTTGGCGGCTTCACGCCAGGCGGCGACAGCCTTTTCGGCGGCTTCGGCCAGCGTGTCGGCGACGATCACGTTCTCGCCGGAATCGGCCAGGATCTTGCGGCCCTCCTCTACCTTGGTGCCGGAAAGGCGCACCACCAGCGGCACGTCGACGCCGACCTCGCGGATCGCCTTGATGACACCTTCGGCGACCCAGTCGCAGCGGTTGATGCCGGCGAAGATGTTGACCAGGATGGTCTCGACATTCTTGTCGCCAAGCACGGCGCGGAAGGATTTCGCCACCCGCTCCGGCGAGGCGCCGCCGCCGATGTCGAGGAAATTGGCCGGCTCGCCGCCGGCGATCTTGATCATGTCCATCGTCGCCATGGCGAGACCGGCGCCGTTGATGATGCAGCCGATATTGCCGTCGAGCCCGACATAGGAGAGGCCGCGGTCGCTGGCGAAAGTCTCGCGCGGGTCTTCCTGGCTCTTGTCGCGCAGCTCGGAGATTTCCGGACGCCGAAACAGCGCGTTCTCGTCGAACGACATCTTGGCGTCGAGCGCGACGAGGCTGCCGTCGCGCGTCACCACCAGCGGATTGATCTCCAGCATCGTGGCGTCGTAGTCGCGGAACACCCGGTAGCAGCCGAGGATGGTTTCGGTCGCCTTGCCGATCAGATTGTCCTCGAGCCCGAGCCCGAAGGCGATCTCGCRCGCCTGGAAGCGCTGCATGCCGACGCCCGGATCGACGGTGGCGCGGATGATCGAATCCGGCGCCGTCTCGGCGATCTCCTCGATCTCCATGCCGCCGGCGGCCGATGCCACGATCATGACGCGCTCTTCCTTGCGGTCGAGCACGAAGCCGAGATAGAGCTCCTGCGCGATGTCGACGGCTTCCTCGAGATAGAGGCGCGAGATCAGCTTGCCGCGCGGGCCGGTCTGCTGGGTCACCAGCTTGCGCCCGAGCATGGCTTCGGCCGCATTGGAAATCTCCTCGTCGTTCGAGCAGAGCTTGATGCCGCCGGCCTTGCCGCGCGCGCCAGAATGGACCTGCGCCTTCAGCACCCATTTCGAGCCGCCGATTTCGCGCGCACGGTAGGTCGCTTGTTCGGGGCTGTAGGCCAGCCCACCGCGCGGCACGTGCACGCCGTGGCGGGCGAGCAGTTCCTTGGCCTGGTATTCGTGGATGTCCATCTTGTCCTCCCGGTATTTTTAGTGCGCCGCGCCACGCACCTGGCTAGCGCGCTCGATCGCCTCGTTCACCACCAGCACGTTGCGCGCCATGCGTTCCGACGCAGCGTCGATCATCTTGCCGTCGAGCGCCGCGGCGCCCTTACCGGCCGCTTCCRCTTCCTTCAGCACCTCCAGGATGCGGCGCGCGCGGGTAACCTCCTTTTCCGGCGGTGAGAACACGTCGTTGGCGAGAGCGATCTGCGAAGGATGGATCGCCCATTTACCCTCGATGCCGAGCGCCGCGGCGCGTCTGGCGGCCGCCTTGTAGCYTTCGGGATCGGAGAAATCGCCGAACGGCCCGTCGATGGCACGCAGGCCATAGGCGCGGCAGGCGACCGTCATGCGCGACAAGGCGAAATGCCATTGGTCGCCGGGATAATCGGGGTTGAGCCCACCGATGTTGACGGTGCGCGCCTTGTTGGAGGCGGCATAGTCGGCGACGCCGAAATGCATCGCTTCGAGCCGGCCCGGCGTGGCGGCGATCGCCTCGACATTGGCCATGCCCAACGCCGTTTCGATCAAGGCTTCGAGGCCGACGCGGGTCTGGAAACCCTTGGCCATCTCGATCTGGTTGACCATGGCCTCGACCATATAGAGGTCGGCCGGCACGCCGACCTTCGGCACCAGTATGGTGTCCAGCCGGTCGCCGGCCTGTTCCATGACGTCGACGACGTCGCGGTACATGTAGTGGGTGTCGAGGCCGTTGATGCGCACCGAGACGGTCTTGCCCTTGGCGCGCCAGTCGATGTCGTTCAGCGCCTGGATGATGTTCTTGCGGGCGCGCTCCTTGTCGGGCGGCGCCACCGCGTCCTCGATGTCGAGGAAGACGAAGTCGGCGGCACTGTTCGCCGCCTTGTCGATCATCTCCGGGCTCGAACCCGRCACGGCGAGCTCGCTGCGCTGCAGCCGCAGTTTCTTCAGATGGTTGATGGTGTGGCTCATGGTCGGCTCCTCACGCAGCCTTGGYGACAGGCACGTCGGCCGTGCGGCGGAAATGCTCGATCGCCGCGGCCACGCCCGAACCCGGCGCCAGGCGCACGCCGCAATCGAGCAACGCCATTTCGGYCGCCGACAGCGAGGCGCAGACCATCACCTCGTTCAGCCAGCCGAGATGGCCGATGCGGAAGACCTTGCCGAACACCTTGTTGAGGCCGCCGCCGAGCGATGTCTTGTAGGCCTGGTAGGCGCGCTTGACGACGTCGCCGCTGTCGATGCCCTCCGGCACCAGGATGGCGCTGACCGTATCGGAATGCCATTTCGGCGCCCTGGCGCAGAGTTTCAGACCCCAGGCGTCGACCGCCTTGCGCACGCCTTCGGCCAGTCGATGATGGCRCGCGAAGATGTTGTCCAGCCCTTCCTCCTCGATCAGGTCGAGCGAGGCGCGCAGGCCGCGCAGCAGCTGCGTCGCCGGCGTGTAGGGGAAATAGCCGGCATCGTTGGCGCGGATCATGTCTTCGAAGGAGAAGTAGCAGCGCCGGTGCGTCGAAACCCGCGCGGCGGCAAGCGCCTTCTTGCTGACCGACAGGAAGCCGAGGCCGGCCGGCAGCATGAAGCCTTTTTGCGAGCCGGAGACGGCGCAGTCGACGCCCCATTCCTCCTGCCGGAAGTCGATCGAGCCGATCGAGGAGACGCCATCGACGAAGAGGAGGGCAGGATGGTTGGCAGCATCGAGCGCGGCGCGGCAGCCGGCGACGTCGCTGGTGACGCCTGTCGCGGTTTCGTTCTGCGTGCAGAACACCGCCTTGATGAGGTGCGCCTTGTCGGCTTTCAGCCGCTCTGCATAGAGCTCGAGCGGAACGCCCGTGCCCCATTCGCAGTCGATGACGTCGACATCGAAGCCAAGACGCTCGGCCATGTCGACCCACAGATGCGAGAACTGGCCGAAGCGCGACATGAGCACCTTGTCGCCGGGGCTGAGCACATTCGTCATCGCCGCTTCCCARGCGCCGGTGCCGGAGGAGGGATAGATCAAGACACGGCCGGTCTCGTTCTTGAAAACTCGCTTGATGTCATCGAACAGCGGCAAGGTCAGGTCGGGGAAGGAGGCGGCGCGCATATCCTCCATCGGCAGGTTCATCGCCTGCCGGACTTGCTCGKGAATGTTGGTGGGYCCCGGGATGAAAAGATGCGTGAACCCAGCCATGYGCGAAACTCCTCCGATCGTTTGGGATAGTGGAGGCAGTTTCGTTTCGACGAGGCCCGGCAACAACACCTTGCCGGGTAAGTTGTTTGCTCTTGCGGGTGGGATGGTCCTACCCGATCAGCCTACCCGACGGGCGATTTGGGCGTGCGTTGTTTCTCGCTGGAATAGAGCGCGACGGCCATGGCGCGGTTGCGGACGTCCAGCTTGTCGTAGAGATTCTTCAGGTGGTACTTCACCGTGTTCTCGGAAATCCCGGTCCGCGTCGCGATCTGCAGATTGGTCCATCCGTCGGAGAGCACCGCCAGCAACTCCCGCTCGCGCACGGTGAGCCGGGACAACGGCGTGTCGTTGACCTTGTTGATGTCGATATAGGGAATGCAGATGCGGCCATGCGCGACCGCCAGGATCGTCTCGAAGATCACAGGCGGCTCGTCGAACTGGAAGCAGTAGCCTTGAGCGCCCAGGCGCACGCATTGCTTGAGAATGCCGATGTCGTGGTCGTTGGAAAAGATCGTGATGCGCACGCCAAGCTCGCGGCTCTGAACTTCCGTAAGCACATCGGCGCCATCCATGTCGGCGAGCTTCCAGCCGACGACGGCGACATCGAACTGCGTAGCGGCGGCCATATCGAGGAATTGCGCGCCGCTGTGCACGGAACCGAGCAAATCGAAACGGCCGTCGCATTCGAGCATTTCGCGCAGCGCCGAAACCACGAATGGATTGCGTTCGGCAACGACAACGCGAACGCGCCGCTCGGCAATTCCTCCGCTCGTCTTTCCAGACTTGATGTTCAAGGGCAGCGTTTGTCCTCGGAGCGTTTAGCGATGCGCTGATCCTGCTGGATCATCCATCACGACAATTCTGCCTCAATGGGGAAGGGGTGCTCTTTCCCCAGCGACATGCGCTGTCGCGCCGGCTGAAGCGATTGTCACGCCTGCGACTCGGATGCGCCGCACTGTTCCTGAGTGGTCGCGAGGCGAAGACAACGCCACATTTCCTTGGCTATTCCGCGCGCTAGAGCGACATCTTTCCAGGACGAATCCCATTGCCGCGCTATCTACCGAACAGGGTTTGGATTTCCCGAAAAGCGGTTTCCCCTTTTCGGGATCATGCACTAGACCTCATTTCGGGATTCCTCGTTGCGGGAGGCGCTGGTGGAAGGCCAGGACAGACAGACGACCGGCGCCGCGCCCGGCGAGGAGCATCACGCCGACATCTATGGCGAGGATGGCGCCGTACGCGCCTCCTTCCTTGCCCAGATCGGCGCGGCGATCGCCGACCGCGACACGATCACCCTCAAGCGCGAAGTCGATGACCTGCACCAGTCGGAACTCGGCGACGTGCTGGAGGCGCTTCACCCTGAACAGCGCCGCGCGCTGGTCGAATTGCTCGGCTCAGATTTCGRCTTCTCCGCGCTGACCGAGGTCGACGAGGCGATCCGCCTCGACATCGTCGATAACCTACCCAACGAGCAGATCGCGCAAGCGGTGCAGGAGCTCGATTCCGACGACGCCGTCTACATTCTCGAGGACCTCGAGAAGGAAGACCAGGACGAGATCCTGTCGCAATTGCCTTTCACCGAGCGCATCAGGCTCAGACGCGCGCTGGACTATCCGGAAGAGACGGCCGGCCGGCGCATGCAGACCGAGTTCGTCGCCGTGCCGCCGTTCTGGACCATCGGCCAGACCATCGACTACATGCGCGAGGACAAGAACCTGCCCGAGCGCTTTAGCCAAATCTTCGTCATCGACCCGAGCTTCAAGCTGGTCGGCGCCATCGACCTCGACCAGATCCTGCGCACCAAACGCGCGGTCAAGGTCGAGGAGGTCATGCATGAAACCTTGCACGCGATCCCGGCCACGATGGATCAGGAAGAGGCGGCCCGCGAGTTCGAGCAATACAATTTGCTCTCCGCCGCCGTGGTCGACGAGAACGGGCGGCTGGTCGGCGTGCTCACCATCGACGACGTGGTCGACGTCATCCAGGAGGAGGCGGAGGAGGACCTTCTGCGCATGGGCGGCGTCGGCGACGAAGAACTGTCCGACACGGTGCTCGCCACCTCGCGCTCGCGCGTGCCCTGGCTGCTGGTCAATCTGCTGACCGCTTTCCTCGCCGCCTCGGTCATCGGCCTGTTCGACCGCACGATCGAGCATATCGTGGCGCTGGCGGTGCTGATGCCGATCGTCGCCGGCATGGGCGGCAATGCCGGCTCGCAAACCATGACCGTCACCGTGCGCGCGCTGGCGACCAGGGACCTCGATATCTACAACGCCGCGCGCATCATCCGCCGCGAGTTGGGTGTCGGCTTCATCAACGGCATGGTGTTCGCGGTGCTGATCGGCATGGTCGCGGGCTTCTGGTTCCACGACCCCAATCTGGGGGGCATCATCGCGGCGGCAATGATCATCAACATGTTTGCCGCCGCGCTTGCCGGCATCCTCATCCCGCTGGTGCTCGACCGTTTCAAGATCGATCCGGCTGTGGCCTCGGCGGTCTTCGTCACGACGGTTACGGACTGCGTCGGCTTCTTTGCCTTCCTCGGACTGGCGACATGGTGGTTTAGAGTGCCCTAAATCACCACGGCCGCGTTAATTGACTTTTACGTAAATGCCGTGCGAGGTTGCCGCGGGGTCACGTGCCGATTCCGGCGCTGCATGGGTATCACCGGAGGGAAGGGCGACGCTTAAGGAGGCGATGCCCGGGCTTGGGAGYAGGAATGCGGGAATATTATACGATCACCGAGCTGACGCGTGAGTTCGACGTGTCGACGCGGACGTTGCGTTTTTACGAGGACGAGGGGCTGGTGCAGCCTGTGAGGCGCGGCCGCACGCGGTTGTTTCGGCCGTCCGACAGGCATCTCATCCGTCAGATCATGYGGGGAAAAAGGCTCGGCTTCTCGATCAACGAGATCCGCGAGATCATCCAGATGTACAAGGAGCCGCCCGGCGAGGTCGGCCAGCTCAAGCTGATGATCAAACGCATCGAGGAAAAGCGCGAGGACCTGCGCCAGAAGCGGSGTGATCTGGAAGAGACGCTGGCCGAGCTCGACCAGGCCGAGGAGTCGTGCGTGGAGCGGCTGGCTGAGCTGGGTGTGAATACCTAGGCGCGATGAGCCGGAGACTTGCAGGGCAACTATCGCAGACGTTCGAGATTAGCCGGTGCCTCTCAGCTTCGTCATCCACGGGCGGAGCGGGAGCGAAGCGGACGCGGAGACCCGAGGATCCATTCCGTGACCTTAGCCGACGAATGCAACGGAGTAGAATTCTGCACCGTGGCGACGCCTTGACGTCACGGAATGGATTCTAGGGTCTGCGCGCGTCGCTTCGCTCCTTGCTCCGCCCTAGAATGACGAAGTCGCGGATGCCCCTGCCAATCGCCGAGGTGTGCGGTCTGATCACACCAAGCAGCCGTCATCGCGGCAGCCGCCTCAAATCCAGCGCCGCACCCTTTTTGCATAGTCGCGGTATTTCTTGCCGAACTTCGCCGCCAGGATCTTTTCCTCCTTCTCGATCGCCAGCTTTTGCGTGGCGAAAGCGGCGAGGAAGGCAAAGAGCAGGAACCAGGCGATGCCGGTGATGAAGGCGACGCCGATCAAAAGCAGSGTGTTGGCGAGATACATCGGATTGCGGGTGATGCCGAAGGGGCCCGACGTCACCAGATGATCGGGCTCGGCGTTGGGGTCGAGCGTCGTCTTGGCCCTGAACATGGTGCGGATCGCGGTGATCCACAGCATGGCGACGCCGAACAGCGCCACCCAGCCGACGCCGAACAACAGATCGCCGAAGATGTCGCCGATCCAGGGCAGCGGGTAGAGTATGCCGAKGGCGACGCTCGCCGCAATCGCCACGACATAGATCACCGGCGGCCAGGGAATGATCCCGTGTCTGGGCTTCACGATGCCCGTCATTGCTGCCCTCCCTCCACCTGGTCCTCGGTCGCGGCGGTGCAGGTTTCCGCGAGGTCGGCCAGATGCGATTTCCAGACGCTGGACTGGTCGTTGGCGTAGAGCTTGTCGAGAGACCCTTCGCCCTTCAGCGTATCCAACATGCAGCCACAATAGCTCGTACAGAACTTGCTGTCCCGCTGCTGTTCGCACTGCGCCTGGCAAGCCGGCAGGAAGCCGGCTTCCTTGTCCTGCGGGGCGGCGGGCATGACCTGCGAGAAAAGCCACACCGAGCCGAACAGAAGCGGCTGGTGGATGAGGTAGAAGGCGAGGCTGTGCCGRCCGATGAAGGTCAGCGGGTTCGACCAGCGGCCGGGCAGCCATGCCCCCAGGCGGGCGAGCAGGCCTGTGGCGGAAGCGAGYTTGACCGCGGCGATGCCCGCAAGCACGGCGCCAAACCACGGGAAAAGCGGCACATAGTCGTTGGACCGCGGGTTGGTCGCGGAAAGGCCGACCCACCACAGCGCCGGATGGTCGAAGAATTCCGAGCGCAGATAGTAGGGGGCTGCAATGACCGCCGCGGCAATGATCGCCGTCAGCAGCCAGGGCAGCCTGAGAAAGGCGAGGCCGAGCAGGCTCGCCAGCGCGATCTCGTGCAGGATGCCGAAGAAGATGAAACCGTCCGGCGTGACGATGTAGGTGACGGCCGAGATAGCGGCCGCGGCGACTGCGACCATGGCGAAGCGCTTCCAGAAGCCCGGCCAGCGGATTTGCTTGCCATGGGCGAGGAAGAGGCTGACGCCGACCAGGAACAGGAAGGTCGAGGCAATGCAGCGCGCGTAGAACTTCCACCAGCCGAAGGCGGTGAGCGCGGGCGTCGTGTAGCCGAAATTTTCGAGATCCCAGGTGAAGTGGTAGCTCGCCATCGCGATCAGCGCGATGCCGCGCAGGATATCGATGGCCTGGATGCGGCCCTGCTTTTGGGTGTCCTGAACGGGTTCGCCGGTCGTTTGAACGCTCATTGATCTCGCAATCCGATTCAGTCCTGCCGAACGACTATCACGGTTCGAGCCGACGACATAAGCAGGCGGCCATCAATGCGTTTCATGGCAGCCATGAAATTCCGCTTTAGGCCAGAGGCGGAAAGCCTTTGGCAGGCTTCGCTTTTCGGCCTCTCCGGGTCGGTTTCCTGCTACTGGCCGGCGGCTGGTCCGGCCAGATTTGACAAAGTTTGGATGCATGTCGTTGCCCCAGAACCGCAGCACACTTCTGGCGACATGCATTGTGATTCACGTCCCGGAGGGCCGATGTCCACCCATGTGCGCCATCCGATCTGGCTTCCGGCCCTGCGGCCGGCGGATGCCCGCACCTTCGCCTCGCTCTATGCGGTGGAATCCTTCGCCCGGGCCACGATCTCCAGCGTGATCCCGATCCAGGCCTACGAGATCCTGCACAACGAGCGGATCGTCTCGATCCTCTACACCATCGTGTCCCTGATGGGCCTTTCGGTCACGCTCTTCATGCCGATGCTGATCCGCCGCTTCGCGCGGCGCTGGGTCTACACGGCCGGCTGCGTGCTGCTGGCGATCGGCTCCGCGTTCTTCGTCACCCATACGCTGCCTGGTCAGATTGCCGRCATGCTGTGCCGCGTCATGGGGGCGAGCGCGCTGTCGATCACGCTCAACCTCTACATCATGGACCACATCCGCAAGACCGACTTCATGCAGGCGGAATCGCTGCGCATGGCTTGGTCGATGTTTGCCTGGACGGGCGGGCCGACGCTCGGCATCTTCCTCTACACACATTTCGGCATCTATGCCGCGCATGGCGCGGTCGCGGTGTTTGCGTTCGCGCTGCTTTGCCTGTTCTGGTTCTATCGGCTGAGCGACAACCGGTCGATCCGGCCTGGCGGCAAGACGCGCCCGGCCAATCCGCTCGCCAATATCGGCCGCTTCGTGAAGCAACCGAGGCTCAGGCTTGCCTGGCTGATCGCTTTCGGTCGGTCCTGCTTCTGGACGACCTTCTTCGTTTACGGCCCGCTGTTCATGGTGATCACCGGCCAKGGCGAGCTCGCCGGCGGCTTGCTGGTTTCGGCCGGCAACGCGCTCCTCTTCGTGGCGATCTTCTGGGGCAGGGCCGGCAAACGCTTCGGTGGAAGGCGCGTCATGACTTTCGCCTATTTCGCCATGTCGGCCGTGCTGTTCGCCGCAGGCGGCGTCGGCGAGGCCGCGCCGCTGCTCACCGGCGCGCTGCTGCTCTGCGGCGCCTTGTTCACCATCGCGCTCGACGCGCTCGGCTCGACCGCCTTCATGCGCTCGGTGCGTTCTTACGAGAAGGCGCAGATGGCGGCGGTCTACCGCACCTATCTCGATTTCTCCGAGCTGACGCCGCCGCTCGTCTATTCGGTCGTGCTTACCTTCTTCGGGCTGGGATCGGTGTTCGTCACGCTCGGCATCCTGGCCGCCTTCTGCGGCTTCGTCACTTGGCGCTATCTGCCGAAGGCGTTTTAATCGGCGACCGGCTTCAGCCCCGACGTCATCCCCTCTTGCAGTCCGCGCAAAAGTGAATAGCATTCTGTTTTGATGCAGGGGGCGTTTCGCACCTGCGTCTAACAATGAATGGGGAACACAGGAGCTTCATATGACCAGGCGTGCATTGCTGACAGCAGCGTGCGTTGCGACTGCTCTATCTGTCGTGTCGTCTTCCGCCCGAGCGCAGGACAAACCGGTCTTTGGTTTGGTGATGTCCTTCAGCGGCTGGTTCCAGCCGATCGATGCGGACACGATTGCCGGTGCCAAGCTGGCCGTCGATGACATCAATGCGGCCGGCGGCGTGCTGGGACAGCCGATCGAGACCGTCGAGTTCGACAACAAATCGGAGCCGCAACTCGGCGCCGACGGAGCGATCGACGTGATCGACAAAGGCGCCAAGGCGATCCTTTTTCCGTCGGACTTCGATTTCGGCGCGCCGGGCGCGTTCGTCGCGCAGCAGAAGAATGTCGTTGCCTTCTCGGCGGCGTCGGACCCGAAGTTCGGCGTGCAGGGCATCGGCCCGCTTGCCTACTCCGTCTCCAATGCCGGCCAGGCGCAGGGCGCATTGATGGCGGAATGGGCTTACAACAAGAAGGGYTGGAAGAAGGCCTATGTGCTGCTCGACAACACCATTTCCTACACCAAGTCGCTTTGCGGGAGCTTCGCCGAGCGCTGGAAGGAAATAGCCGGCGCTGAAGGTTTGCTYGGCCAGGATACTTTCCTCAATGGCGACGCCTCCATCGCCGCGCAGGTGACCCGCATTACCGGTCTTGCGGAGAAACCGGACCTTGTCTTCCTCTGCTCCTATGCACCGGGCGGACCGAGCGCTATCCGCCAGATGCGAGCGRCCGGCATCGAAGCCGCAGTGATGWCCGGGGAGTCCATGGACGGTGACTACTGGATCGGCAGCGTTCCCGGCCTCAGCAACTTCTACGTCGTGAACTACGGCTCCAAATATGGCGACGATCCCGACCCCGACGTAAACGCCTTCTTCGAGCGCTTCGAGAAGAAATACGGCAAGAAGGCTGATGTCTCTTATGGTCTGCGCGGCTATTCCGCAGTCCAGGCCTGGGCGAAGGCGGCCAACAAGGCGGGCTCGCTCGATGGCGACAAGGTGGCCGCGGTGCTCAATACCTTCGACAAGGAGCCACTGGTTCTCGGCCCGACGACCTGGACCGCCGACCGCCATATCGAGACGACGCGCCCGATGGCGATAATCGGCGTGCAAAACGGGAAGTTCGCCGCCGAGGGTCGTTTCTCGGTCGAGAAGTTCCCGCAGTTCTGACAATATTGCCCGGATTGGGAGGCGAGAGCCTTGAAACTCGCGGCCGAACGCGTGTCTGTCCGCTTTGGCGGGCTGGTGGCGAATGACGATGTGTCGCTCGCCATCGCGCCCGGCGAGGTGCTTGGCCTGATCGGGCCGAACGGCGCCGGCAAGACCACGCTGGTCAATATGTTGTCTGGCTTCCAGCGGCCGCACTCAGGTGCGATCACGCTGGCCGGCCGCGACATGACGGGGCGCAGACCGCGCGCCTTCGCTCGCGCCGGCATCGTGCGCAGCTTTCAGGCGGTGCGGCTCTTCCGGGGGCTCACTGTCTCCGAGAATGTCGAGGTTGGCCTTGTCGCGTGCGGTGTCGGCCGCGCAGAAGCGAGACGGCGGGTACGCACGCTGCTAGCTGATTTCGACCTCCTCCATCGCGCGGCACAGCCGGCGAGCGCGCTGAGCTACGGCGAGGAGCGCCGAGCCGGCCTGGCGCGCGCGCTGGCGCTCGCGCCGCGTTTCCTTTTGCTCGATGAACCTGCGGCCGGACTGGCGGCGGCGGAAGCCGAGGAACTGAAGCGCGCGATCCTTTCGATCCGYGACCGCTACGGCTGCGGCATCCTTGTCATCGAACACAACATGGCGCTGGTGATGAGCCTCTGCRACCGCATCCATGTGCTGGGCGGCGGCAAAACGATCGCGTCAGGACAGCCCGACGAGATCATGGCCGATCCGGCCGTGCGCACCGCTTATCTGGGCCGCGCCGCCGCATGAAAGCAACTCCCTATCTCACGTCGCCGGGCGGACGGCTGGTCGAACTTAGCGGTCTGGTCATCCGGTATGGCGCTATCGCCGCCGTGCAAGGCGTCGACCTGGCCGTCGATGCCGGTGAAGCCGTTGCCATCGTCGGACCGAATGGCGCCGGCAAGACCTCGCTCCTGTCGGCAATCGCAGGCATCGTCCGCCCCTCGGCCGGCTCGATCCGCATTGCCGCCAAGCCGCTCGCCGGCATCGCGCTTTCCGATGTCGTGCGCCAGGGCATCGCACTGGTTCCCGAGGGGCGCAACATCTTCGGCAGCCTGACCGTGATGGAGAATCTCCGCCTCGGCACAACGCCGAGATGCGACGCGTCGGTCTCCGCCGACATCGACCGTGTGTTTACCGACTTCCCGATCCTCGGCGAGCGCCGCGATCAGCCGGCAGGCCAGCTTTCCGGCGGCGAGCAGCAGATGCTGGCCATAGCCCGCGCGATGCTCTCCAGGCCGCGCCTGCTGATGCTAGACGAACCCTCGCTTGGGCTTGCGCCCAACATCGTCGACAAGGTCTACGACATCTTGCGCCAGATACGCAGCCAGGGCGTGTCGCTGCTTCTGGTCGAGCAGAACGCGGCGCGCGCCTTTGCGCTTGCCGACCGCGCCTGCGTCATGAGCCGTGGGACTTTCACTCTTACCGGCACGCCGGCGGAGATCGAGCGCCACGAGGCTTTCGATGCGGCCTATTTTGGCGTCGCCATGGCGAAAGCGGGAATGGYATGATCGGGCAGGMAATCCAGGTTCTTGTCGACGCGGTCAGTGTCGGAGGGCTCTATGCGCTCACCGCGCTCGGCATCGGCCTTATCTTCGGGGTGATGCGCCTCATCAACTTCGCGCACGCGCAGCTCATCATGATCGCGGGCTACGCTGTGCTCCTCTTCTTCGCCCAATCAGTGGTGCTTGCGGTGCTCGGTGCCGTCGGCGGCGCGGTGCTGCTGGCCCTTCTCGTCGAGCGCATGGCCTTCCGCCCCTTGCGCGGCGCCGACCCGGCGACACTGCTGATTGCCTCCTTTGCGGTCAATTTCCTTATCGAGAAGGTGATGATCATGCTGGTCGGTTCCCGGCCGAAGGGCGTGGACTTCCTGCCGATGCTCGCGGGCCAGGTCGAGGTCGCGGGCGTCAGGCTGCAGCTTCTCCAACTCGTCACAATCCTTGTCAGCGTCTTGCTCCTGGTGGCGACGACCTGGTTCTTGAAATCGACCCGACTCGGCCTCGAAATGCGTGCTGCCGCCGAGAACTTCCGCATGGCAGAGGTGCTCGGCATCCGCGCCAATCGCGTCATCGCCTCCGCTTTCGCCATCAGCGGGTTGCTCGCCGCGGCGGTCGCTTGCCTGTTCGTCGCCCAGACCGGGCTAGTGCAACCGCGCATGGGGCTGCAACTGGTCATCATTGCCTTTGTCGGCACCGTCATTGGCGGGCTGGGCAGCCTTCCAGGCGCCGCCTTTGGCGGATTTCTCGTCGGTGTTGCCACGATCCTGCTGGAGGCGTTGCTGCCACCCGAGCTGCGCGTCTTTCGCGAAGCCTTCCTTTTCCTGGCCGTCGCTGTCGTGCTGATCTTCCGGCCGCAAGGCCTGATCCCGGCACGTGGCCTCGCGGGGCGCATCTGATGACCACGCTTCCCACCGTTGCCGCAAGCGAGAGCGCCGGCCGCCGCTGGCTTCCACTCGTCGCCCCGATCATCGTGGTACTTGCGCTTGCCGGCGCGGCCGAATTCGCACCGATCGTCATGCAGAGGCGCATCACCCAGGGGCTCATCAACCTCGTCGCGGTGGTCGGGCTCTATGTCTTCGTCGGCAATTCCGGCGTGCTCTCCTTCGGCAATGTCGCGTTCATGGCGATCGGCGCCTATGTCTCTGCCCTGGTGACCATGCCGGCGGCCGCGAAGAGCGTCTTCCTGCCCGATCTGCCCGCCTTGCTTGCCGCCGCCGAATGGCCCRTGCTGGCCGGCGCGCTGGCGGGCGGAGCATCCGCCGCTCTCGTCGCGCTRGTCGCCGGCTTTCCACTGATGCGCCTTTCCGGCATTTCCGCGAGCATCGCCACTTTCGCCATCCTGGTCGTGACCTATGTCGTGCTCGGCAACTGGACCTCGGTGACCGGCGGCCAGAACTCGCTGATGGGATTGCCGATCTATGTCGGCCTGTGGACCGCCGCCGGCTGGGCGGTCGCCGCGATCGTCGTCGCCTTCCTACACCAGGAATCGCGCTCTGGCCTGCTGCTCAGGGCCTCACGCGAGGACGAGGTCGCCGCCATAGCCTCCGGCGTCCACATGGTTTTGCATCGGCTCGCGGCCTTCGTCGTCAGCGCGTTCCTCTCCGGCATCGCCGGCGTGCTGCTTGCTCATTTCCTCGGCACGGTCAGGGTCGAGACCTTCTACCTCGACTTAACCTTCCTCATCATCGCCATGCTGGTGATCGGCGGCATGCGAAGCCTGACCGGCGCGGTTGCCGGGGCGATCGTCATTACCGCGCTCACCGAGCTGATGCGCCAGGCCGAGGTCGGCGTCACGATCGGAACGACGACTTTCGCCGCTCCGGGCGGGCTCGGCGACGTGCTTCTGGCGCTGCTGATGCTCCTCATCATTCTCTTCCGCCCGGACGGCATAGCCGGCGGCCGGGAGATTTCGTGGCCGTTCCGGTCATCTGTCGCCGCTCCGGAAATCCAGTCGAGGAA
This sequence comes from Mesorhizobium sp. LCM 4576, assembly GCF_001854815.1. NCBI lineage: Bacteria > Pseudomonadati > Pseudomonadota > Alphaproteobacteria > Hyphomicrobiales > Phyllobacteriaceae > Mesorhizobium > Mesorhizobium sp. LCM 4576. The sequence continues at coordinate 16,501 of NZ_MDDT01000016.1, read as the reverse complement.
ACTGCAATGACCGATAATCTGCCGCCCGAGGTCGATCCCAACGAAACGACGGAGGTCGCGCCAGGCGTTTACGTCATCGGCGATCGTCGCGTGCCGCTGGTGCCCAATATCGGCATCGTGCTCGGCAAGGACGCCGCGCTCGTTGTCGATACCGGCATGGGGCCGGAGAATGGCTGCAGGGTCCTGGATGTCGCGAGGCGCCTTGCAGGCGACCGAAAACTCATCTTGACGCTCACGCATTTCCATCCCGAGCATGGTTTCGGCGCCCAGGCCTTCAAGGGCGCGGCAACCATCCTCTACAACAGCGCTCAGCGTGACGAACTGGCCGCAAAGGGGGCTGCTTATCTTGGCATGTTCCGCGGCTTTGGTCCCGGCGTCGCCGCCGCGCTCGAAGGCACCGCGCTCGTCATGCCGGACGAGGTCTACGAGGGGCCGTCAAAGACGATCGATCTTGGCGGCCGCGGGGTGACCCTCAGCACATACGGCCTCGCGCATACCAGGGGCGACCAGGTCGTAAGCGTCGACGACGCAGGCGTCGTCTTCGTCGGTGATCTCGCCGAGGAGCGCATTTTCCCTATCTTCCCCTGGTTCCCCCCTGACGATGCGGACATCGATGCCGACAACTGGGCGTCCGTGCTCGCTGCGATCGAGGCGAAAGGGCCTAAAATCGTCGTTCCCGGTCATGGCTCGGTCGGCGGCGTCGAGATCCTGTCGGCCGYGCGCGGCTATATGCTCGACCTCGGATCGCGCGTCGCCGCCGAGTTGAAGGCCGGCAAGGGCGCGGACGAGATTGTCGCCACCCTCGGCCCTCGGGTGCGCGCCCAGCATCCCACCTGGGACGCGCCGGAATGGATCGATTTCGCCATACGCTATTTCGCCGCGAAGGCTTGAGGCGGGCTTCGCCAGCGACGGTATGAGGATGGAGCGATGAAGGCGCTGATCGCCTTGCACTTTCAGAACGACATCTGCCATCCGGAGGGGTTGATCCCCTTCGCCGTCGATCGCTCGGGGCCGGCCCCTGACCTGTTCCTCGACAGGYCACGAGCGCTGATCTCCCGCGCCCGCGAAGCGGGCTGGCTGGTGGCCCATGTGCACATAGCCTTCCAGCCGGACTATTCGGATCTGTTGCGCAACGCCCCGCTGTTCAGGGCGGCGGGCGAGTTCGGTGCGCTGAAGCGTGGCACGTGGGGCGCAGCGCCCATGCGGGGCTTCGAGCCGGCGTCGGGCGACGTAACGTTGATCCACACCTGCAACAACGCTTTCCAGGGCACCGGCCTCGAGGATATCCTGCGCGAACGCGCCGTCACCCATGTCGCCGTCGCAGGCCTGGCCACGCAATACTCGGTCGAGCACACCGTCAGGCATGCCGCCGATCTTGGTTATGTCGTCACCATGGTGCGTGACTGCTGCGGCTCCGCCAACAACGCGGCCGCGCAGGCCTCCTTTGCGGCGATGGCAATGCTCGCCGAAGTCGTCACGCTCAACGAGATGGAATTGTGAGGCCTGCGGTCAGCCTTTGACCGGCTTCAGGTCGGGCGCCGACGCGCCGACGATGAGGTCAGTCATCGCTTCGATGGCCGGCACGGTTTTCTCGCCGCGCACCCCGAGATAGGCGCCAACGACGAAGCCGTTGAACGACATGAAGAGCACATGCGCCAGGCTGGAGTAGTGCGCCAGGCCATGCAGYGGCTTTGGTTCGRCCRCTTTCAGCATCCGCGCCACGTGTTGTTCGCACCATTCAAGCAGATTGCCGCTGTAATGATCGGCGGGGGTGGCCGTCGATACGGCCTGCATCAGATTGTTGGCAAAGAAGTTCTGTTCATTCGGGATTTCGTGCCAAATCGTCGCGACGATGTGCTGCACCTTCGCCCTATGGCCGTCGATCGATTTCAGCTCCCGTTCAAGCTGGTCAAGCCTGGCCTTCAGCCAGGGACTGTATACCTGAAAGAAAAGATCGAGCTTCGAGTCGAAATATCTGTAGATGGCCGAGGGCGCGACGCCGGCGCGCTGACCGATCTCGCTCGCCGAGGTGCCAGCATAGCCGTTTTCGAAGAAGAGCTGCGTGGCGGCTTCGAGGATCGCCCCGCGCACCTCCGCCTTCTTTACCTGCACCATGGAGCACCTCAGACATTCGACATTCTGCCCTAGCTGCTTGCCAAATCCCGATCAAGGTGCAGCCCTTCTGTCAAAACCCCTCTGCTATGGCCACGCCCGCTTCTTAACCGGCGCTATATGCCGAAGTCATTTTGATTGCTGGAACTCCGTGTGGTGCCCGCGCAGCCAATCATGGAAGCGGTGCAAATCGTATTCCTCCGGCATGAGCACGCCGGTCTGATGGCGCATCGAGCGGAGCCCCTTCTGGTTGACCTCGCAGATCGCGGCGTCTTCCTCCAGCACCTGGGTGCCGAAAACGACGATGTTGTCGATATCGGTCTTTCCCAGCGCATCCGGGGCGAACAGCCATTCGGCGGTGAGCTCGGTCTGCTCGGGGCCGAGCGGGGCCAGCCGCACGGTGCGCATGTAGTCGATGTGTCCGACGACGAACATCGAGGGCAGCGAGGTGGCATAAGTCTGGCCGGCGGCGCGTTCGGCTGGAGTCAGGCCGGAAAAGACAGGGCCATGGACATGGCCATCCCGCGACCATGTCTCGGCGCCGGCGCGCAGGCGGCCGGAAAACTCCGGACCGTCATTGTCGGCGTGGCGCGCCCATTCGGGATCGTCATGCCTCGCCATCAGGCCGCGCCCATAGATCGGCACCAGCCGCGACAGATCCTTATGCACGCCCGGGCAGTGCAGGCATTCGTTGAAGTTCTCCCAGAAAATCTTCCAGTTGCAGTTCATCACCTTGGTGAGCCGGTGGCCGGTGACGAGCGTTTCCAGCGGCCAGTTGGAAAGATCGCCGGAGGCCCGATCGAAGGAGCTTTCCGCCGAGCCGGCGGAATCCTCGGCAAGGTTGATGAAGACGAGGCCGCGCCAGACAGAGAGCGCTACGCGGTAAAGCGGGTAGTCGGCCTTGTCGAAGCCCTCGGGCAGCGATTTCGACGGCACGCGTACGAGATCGCCGCGCAGCGAATAGGACCATGCATGGTAGGGACAGGTGAGCAGCCTGGCCTTCAGCCGTCCGGCGCTCTCCTGGCAAAGCTGCGAGCCGCGATGACGGCAGGTGTTGTGGAAGGCGCGCAGGGCGCCGGTCTCGTCGCGCAGCACGACGATTTCCTGGCTGCCGATGCGCACCGTGCGGAAGGCGAGGGGTTCCGCCAGGTCGGCCTCGCGGCAGACCATCAGCCAGCTTCGGTACCAGATGGCGTCCAGATCGCGCCGGTAGGCGTCGGCGTCCCAATAGGCGGCCGAGGGCAAGGTCGGCTGCAGGCTGGTCAGGCCGTTGTAAGGATCGCGTTCGCTCGGATTGGGCTGCATCGGCTTCTCCTTGGCTGACGACCAGCCGACACCCAGGCCAGGGAGTTGTCAATCGAAAGGCGGCCGCATTGTTTCGATCGCGCAGGAACTTTAAGGTCGCGCGCATGCTGCCAAGAACCATGTCGCTCACCGAGGAACTGGTCGCCCGCTGCTTTCGGGTTGTCGAGGACAGCGGGCCCGATCCCGATGCCGAGCATCTGGATGACGCCGACTATGACGCGATGGCGCGCACGCTGGAGGCCCAGCTTCCCGCCGATGAACCGCTCTGGCTGTTTGGCTACGGCTCCCTGATCTGGAAACCCGAGATCGAGCATGTCGAGGAACGCGTAGCCCTGCTGCGAGGCTGGCACAGATCCTTTTGCATGAAGATGACGCGTTGGCGCGGCACCAAGGAAAGCCCGGGCCTGATGATGGCGCTGGACCGCGGCGGACAGTGCAAGGGCGTCGCCTTTCGGCTCGGCGACGGCGACCGGCGCGAGCAACTCGACAAGCTCTTGCGGAGAGAGGTGACGCTGAAGCCGACCAGCTACCATCCGCGTCTGCTCAATATGACGAGCGATGGCGGGCCGCTGCGGGCGCTGGCCTTCGTCATCAACCGGCACGGGACCACCTATGCCGGTCCGTTGAGCGAGGAGGCGGTTGTCGAAAGGCTGGCGACCTCCTGCGGCCATTGGGGCTCGGGCGCCGACTATCTCTACAACACGGTGAAGAATCTCGAGCAGCGCGGCATCCATGACGCGCATCTGTGGCGGTTGCAGCAGCTGGTCGCCGCCCGGATCGCCAGCTCGTAGCGGTCGTGCCGCAATCGCGCCGAGCGGTGGCGGAATTTGGTTTGCCGGCAGGAGGGGTTCTGCCTAAAGTCGCGCCGTYGGCCCGATGGTAACGACAATGTTCATCCAAGGTGAAGGCAGGAATGACCGGCGCGACAGYCGCGAGCGGCAATAGAGCTTCCGATCGGAAACTGACCTTCATCCTGGGCGGCGCCCGCTCGGGAAAAAGCTCTTATGCCGAGAAGGTGACGACTGCTAACCCGTCGCCCTGGACCTACATCGCCACGGCGCAGGCTTATGACGACGAGATGCGCGAGCGCATCGCGCTGCATCGATCGCGGCGGGGCGAAGGCTGGGTCACCGTCGATGCGCCGCTCGATCTGGTCGGCGCAGTCGAGGCCTTGCCGAATCACGAACCTGCGCTGATCGATTGCCTGACATTGTGGCTCACCAATCACATGCTGGCCGAACATGATATCGAGGCCGAATGCCGGCGGCTCAAGGATGCGCTGTCGCGGCCGCGTGGGCCGTGGTTCGTGGTCTCCAACGAAGTCGGATTGGGCATCGTGCCCGACAACGCGCTGGCGCGCCGCTTCCGCGACGCCGCGGGCCGGCTCAACCAGCAGGTCGCGGCCGCTGCCGACAGCGTTCTCATGATGGTGGCGGGGCTGCCGCTCAAGGTGAAATGACATGGCTGAAATCGAAGACAAGCCGATCGACGAAAAGGACGCAGAGCGCCATCGCGCCAAGATGGCCAAGCGCAAGGCGGTGCAGGATGCCGAGGTCGCCGGCAAGACGATCGAGAAGGGGCTGCTGATCGTCAACACCGGGCCGGGCAAGGGCAAGACCACGGCGGCCTTCGGCCTGGCGCTGAGAATGCTCGGCTATGGCAAGCGCGTCGGCGTCGTCCAGTTCATCAAAGGCAAATGGCATACCGGCGAGAAGGACGCCTTCGCTGCTTTCGGCGACCGCGTCGTCTGGCATGCGATGGGCGAGGGGTTTACCTGGGAGACGCAGGACCTCAAGCGCGACATCGCCGCCGCCGAGGCCGCCTGGGCCAAGGCGCTGGAGCTGATGGCCGATCCGTCGATCAGCCTGGTGGTGCTCGACGAGCTCAACATCGCGCTGCGCTACGACTATCTCGATCTGGAAAAAGTGGTCGCGGCGCTGAAGGCGCGCCGCGACGATCTGCATGTGGTCGTCACCGGCCGCAACGCCAAGCCGCTGCTCGTCGAGGCGGCCGACCTCGTCACCGAAATGGGGCTGACGAAGCACCATTTCTCCGCCGGGGTGAAGGCGCARCAAGGCATCGAATTCTAGAGCAGGATGACGTTTCGTTGAATCGTCACCCTGCTCTAACTCTTTGTTGGAGCATGATCTTTTCCGAAAACCGGTTCCCACTTTTCGRGATCATGCTCTAAAGTGTGCTGGCGCCTTGGCCGCTGATCAGAATGGTCAGATAGATCACGATTGCCGACAGGATCGCGAACAAGCCCAGCAGCAGCCAGTCGGCGACACGGTAGAGTTTGAGCGCCTGGYGGATGTCGGTGCTTTCGGCCTCGCGGCGGCCRCCTTCGCCCATGAAGGCGTCCTCTACGACTTCGCCGCCATAGCTGCGCGGTCCGGCCAGCGATAAGCCGAGCGCGCCGGCCATCGCCGCCTCCGGCCAGCCGGCATTGGGCGAGCGATGTTTCCTGGCGTCGCGCCGCATGACTTGCCAGGCAGCGCGCGGATCGGCGCCGGGGACCAGAAAGGCAGCCAGCACGATGAGCAGGCCAGTCAGCCGCGATGYGGGCAGGTTGATCAGATCATCGAAGCGGGCAGCCGCCCGGCCAAAGGCTTCGTGTTTCGGCGTGCGGTGGCCGATCATCGAATCGGCGGTGTTGGCGGCCTTGTAGGCAGCACCGCCGCCAAGCCCGCCGATGCCGGTCCAAAAGGCGGGCGCGACGATGCCGTCCGAAAAATTCTCGGCCAGGCTTTCGATCGCCGCGCGCGCGACGCCGGCCTTGTCGAGCTTTTCGGGATCGCGGCCGACGATGCGCGAAACGGCGATGCGGCCAAGCGTCAGGCCGCCGGTCTCCAGCGCGTTGGCGACGTCCTCGACATGCTCGGCGAGGCTTTTCTGCGACAGCAGCGTGGAGCCGAGGATGGYGGCAATGACCAGACCCGTCGGGAACATCAGCCACAGCAGGACATGCAGCGCCAGGCCGATCAGGCCGGGGACCAGCAGAATGACAAGCAAGGCCTGGACGCCGCGTCGGCGACGCAATTCGTCGGAATCCGTCGCGCGGTTGAGCCGGCGATCGAGAAAGGATATCAGCCTGCCGATCCAGGTTACCGGATGGCCGATGGCGTTGAACAGCCAGTCCGGGTAGCCGAGGGCGCGTTCGACGGCGAGTGACAGGAAAGCGATCAGAACAGACATGAAGCTTCTAAGCGGCGCGATTGCGGCGGTTGATCATGGCGGCAGCCTTGGCCGGGCAAGCGCGCTTTTTCCTCATGCGCCACAACCTTTCGTGGACCTCTCGACAGGTATCAACCCGCACTCCTATCCGCTTTTCGAACTGCCCGCCACCGCCCTGACCCGATTGCCGGAGGCAGGACAACTGCGCGAATTGGCCGAAATTGCGGCTGGAGCCTATGGCGCGCCGTCGGYGGCGCATGTGGCGGCGGCACCCGGCACACAGATTCTTTTGCCGCGCGCTGCTTCGCTGGTACGGCCCGGCAAGGCGCTGGTGCTTGGCCCGACCTATGCCGAACACGCCCGCGCTGCGGCCATAGCCGGCCATGCGGTCGCAGAAGTCGGTGATTTCGACTCGCTGGTCGAGGCGGACCTTGCGGTGCTGGTCAATCCCAACAATCCTGACGGGCGGGTGATCGAAAAGGCCCGCCTGCTCGACCTTGCCGCGCGRCTTCGCGCCAAGGGCGGGCTGCTGGTCGTCGACGAAGCCTTCATGGATGTCGGCCCGATCGAGCAAAGCCTGGCGGGGGATGTCGCGGAAGGCGGCATTGTCGTGCTGCGCTCGTTCGGCAAGTTCTTCGGGCTTGCCGGCGTCAGGCTCGGCTTCGCGCTGACGGATCCGCTGACGGCTGAGCGGCTGGATGCGCAGCTCGGGCCTTGGGCGGTAGCCGGTCCTGCGCTCGAATATGGCATTCGTGCGCTGTCGGATGCGAATTGGCAGGCYGATATGCGCAAACGCCTGGCACAGGATGCCGGACGGCTCGACGCGCTGCTTGACCGATTCGATGTCCCGGTCTCCGGCGGCACCAGCCTGTTCCGCTATCTGTCATCTCCTGAGGCTTCGAGCCTGTTTTCTGCACTCGGCGAGTGTGGCGTGCTGGTCCGTCATTTCGCCGAGCGGCCGCAAGTCTTGCGCTTCGGCCTGCCGGGCAATGACGCCGAGTGGCAGCGTCTTGAAAGCGCGCTTGCCGCCTGGGCCTCACGGCGCGAGGATGGGCCGAAGGAGATCGAAAGATGATCCACGTCTGTTCGCTGTCGAAGGTCGACGAAACGGTGGCAAGGACCGGTGCGCAGCGCTTGCTGTCGCTGCTTGCAGCCGGCACCGAGGTGGTCCGCCCGGCTTCGATCCCGGCGGAAAACCACCTGCATCTCGTCATGCACGACATCGCCGTCGCGCAGGAAGGCATGACGATGCCCGGCGAGGAGCATGTGCGGGCCTTGCTCGATTTCGCCTATCGCTGGGACCGGGCAAAGCCGATGGTGGTGCATTGCTATGCCGGCGTCAGCCGCTCGACCGCGTCGGCCTACATCATCGCGACGGCACTTTCGCCAAAGCGCKACGAGATGGAACTCGCCAAGACGCTGCGCTTTCTCTCGCCGACGGCGACACCCAATCCGCGGCTGATCGCCGTCGCCGACATGCTACTTCAGCGCGACGGCCGCATGATTACGGCGATCGAGGCGATCGGGCGTGGCGCTGATGCTTTCGAAGGCATTCCCTTTGAACTGGGGATTGAGGCCTAAGTCAAAGCGGACCAGCCGCTACGGCAGCCATTCGGCAAGCTTCGCCTTACGCACATCCCTGACCAGGTTAATAAAACCGTCGGCCTGCATTTCCGCCGTCAGGCGGCCCTTCTCGGCCGTAGCGATGGAGGCGTCGCCGACCACGCCGTTCGGATTGAGGTCGCTGGCGATCCAGGCGAAGGCGTGCGTTCCKGTGTGGCGCAGCAGGGCGAATTCCTTTTCGGCGCGGCCGACATTGGAGACGAAATTGTCCGCCTTGCTCATGTCGACGAGGTCGGGCCGGAAGTGCAGCATCAGCGAGGTCTCGACATCGCCGCCATGGATGCCGTGACGGTCCTCGAGCTCGGTATACATGCCGGYCGGTCGACCGAAACGCTGCCAGCTCGTCTTCACCGACAGCATTTTGGCGCGCACGCGCAATTCGCGCGAAACGATGCCCATGATCTCTTCATTGCCGCCATGCGAATTGACGATGATCAGCTTTCTCACCCCGGCGCGGGCGACCGACAGGCCGAGTTCCGTCCAGGCTTCGACCAAGGTGGTGGCGGGCAAGGTGAGCATTCCCGGCGCATGCAGGTGCTCGTTCGACTTGCCGACCGCCTGCACCGGCAGGATGYGGATGTCGAGGTCGTCGGGCAGGCGCGCGATCACCGTCTCCARCATGCCCATCATGATCGATGTGTCGGTCGATACAGGCAGATGCGGGCCATGCTGTTCGATTGCCGCAACCGGCAGCACGGCGATGGTCGCCTCGGCATCGATCGAGGCGTATTCGGTCGTCCGGTAGTCACCCCACCACACGCGTTTTGTCGTCACTTTTCGTCTCCCGAAGGTCTGATTGGGATGATCTAAAGCGCCTCGCGGTTGCGGGCAACCATCAGCCGGCGGCAAGCACCTCGACCTCGACCTTGAACTCGGGACGGGCGAAGCCGGAAACGATCATCAGTGTCGATGCCGGCGCGGGATCGGAAAAGAGCCGGTTGCGGACATCCATATAGGCCTGCAGGTGCTCGCGGCCGGTGACGAAAGCGTTGATGCRCACGGTGTCGTTCAAGGTCAGCCCGGCCTCACTGAGGATTGCGGCGATGTTCTTGAAGCAAAGCTCGGTCTGCGCCCCTGCATCCTCCGGGACGGTGTCGTCGGGGCCGATGCCCAACTGCCCCGAGCACAGCACCAGCCGTTTTCCGGCGGGTATTTCAACGCCGTGGCTATAGCGGGCAAAAGGGGGCTTGATGGTCTTGGGGGCGAGGTATTTCAGCATCGCATTCTCCTGTGCGCCTGCAGACTAAGGCTCGATTCATGAAACCTTCAAGATGCGGTGCATGCCGCCAGAGCCGGATGATTTCAGGTCTGTTCGACCTGAAATCTGAATCCGGCTCCAAATCAAAGAGATAGAGCATGATGTCGCCCGAAAACCGCTTCACACTTTTCGGCATCATGCTCTAGGAGCGATTATGGACAGGCGTTCAAAAAATAGGCACGATGCCTCGCGTACGGCATGACCCGTCCGGTCTCGGCAATGACTGCCGCACAAGCAGGCGGCCCAGGCGGTGGCATGTGTCTTGCTTCTTGAATCAACGGTGTCGAGCCCAGCGCGTCGCGCGCCCGGGCCAAGAGAGGGTGATGTTTATGATCGGACAAGGAAAGATGCTGGCGGGTGCCGCCGTCCTGCTGGCGGCGGGCACGCTGAGCGCGGCCGCGAACGAGAAGGTTACGTTCGGCACCAACTGGCTGGCCGAGCCGGAACATGGCGGCTACTACCAGRCCATCGCCGACGGCACCTATGCCGCCTGCGGCCTCGACGTCACCATCATGCAGGGCGGCCCACAGGTCAGCGGGCGGCCGATGCTGCTTGCCGGCAAGATCGATTTCTACATGGGCGGCAATCTGCTTTCGGCCTTCGATGCCGTGCAGCAGGGCATTCCGATGCGCGTCGTTGCCGCCGACTTCCAGAAGGATCCGCAGGTCATCATGTCCCACCCGGGAGAGGGGTTGGACAAWTGGGAGGACCTGAAGAACGCCGACCAGTACATCATGGGCGACGAGGGCGCGCAGACCTTCTTCCAATGGATGGTCACCGATCTCGGCTTCGATGYCGCGAAGCGCGTGCCTTACACGTTCAATCCGGCGCCCTTCATCRCAAACAAGAAGTCGATCCAGCAGGGCTATGTGACGTCCGAGCCGTTCGCGGTGCAGAAGCAGGGCGGCTTCATGCCGAATCAGTTCCTGCTTGCCGATAATGGCTGGGACACCTATGCGACGACCATCGAGGTGATGCAGGATACGATCGACAAGCGACCGGAGGTGGTGCAGTGCTTCGTCGATGGCTCGGCCAAGGGCTGGTACAAGTACCTCTACGGCGACAACAAGGCCGCCAACGACATGATCAAGAAGGACAATCCGGACATGACGGATGAGCAGATCGCCTTCTCGATCGAGCAGATGAAGAAGTTCGGCGTGGTCGATTCCGGCGACTCCGAAAAGCTCGGCATCGGCACCATGAACGAGGCCCGCATCCAGAGTTTCTACGACAAGATGGTCAAGGCCAAGGTCGCGCAGCCGGGCCTCGACATCAAAAAGGCCTATACGCTGGCCTTCATCAACAAAGGTGTCGGGCTGGAGCTGAAGAAATAAGGCGGCCTGCCTGAGATGATCCAGGAGAAAGTGCCGGAGACGCGGGCGGCATCGGGCGAGGCCGCGATGCTGCTTGCGTTGCGCAATGTCGGCAAGGTCTTTTCCAATGGTGTGACGGCGCTGAGCAAGGTGGATCTTGCGATCCGCGAAGGCGATTTCCTCAGCCTGCTCGGCCCCTCGGGCTGCGGCAAGTCGACGGCGCTCCGGTTGATCGCGGGCCTGTCGACGCCGACCTCCGGCCAGCTCGACTGGCGCGGCTCGATAGACCGCTCGAACACCGGCTTCGTCTTCCAGGAGCCGACGCTGCTGCCTTGGGCCAGCGTCTTCGACAATGTCTGGCTGCCGCTCAGGCTGAAGGGCGTGTCGCGCGCCAAGGCGGAGCCGGCCGTGCTGGAGATGCTGTCGCGCGTCCATCTCACCGGCTTCGAGAACGCCGTGCCGCGCGAGCTTTCCGGCGGCATGAAGATGCGCGTCTCGATCGCGCGGGCCATGGTGACGAAGCCGCGCATCCTTCTGATGGACGAGCCGTTCGCGGCGCTCGACGAGATCACCCGCTTCAAGCTCAACAACGATCTCCTGGAACTGTGGCAGGACGAGCGCTTCACGGTGGTCTTCGTCACCCACAGCGTCTTCGAGAGCGTCTTCCTGTCCAGCCGCGTCGTCGTCATGGCCGCGCGCCCTGGCCGCGTCCATGGCGAGCTTGCCATCGACGCGCCCTATCCGCGCGACGAGGCGTTCCGAACCTCGCCCGACTATGCCGCGCTTTGCCGGCAGGCCTCGGACGCGCTGGTCGACGCCATCAACTCAACCGCCGGATCCCATCATGACGGCCATTGACGACACCACGCTGAAGCTCGATCCGGAAGAGGCGCGCCGCGCCCGCCAGGAGCGGCTGGAACGCATCGGCAAATGGGTGCTGCCGCTGGCGATCATGGTGCTGGCGATCGYACTGTGGGACCGCATCTGCGTCTGGAACGAGATCCCGCAATATATCCTGCCGCGGCCGGGCGTGGTGCTGCAGACGCTGCACAACGACGCGGGCCTGCTCTTCTCCTCTCTGCTGGTGACGCTCAGGATCACCTTCCTCAGCTTGGCCCTCGCCGTCATCGGCGGCGTCGGGCTGGCGGTGCTGTTCGCGCAATCGAAATGGGTGGAGATGTCGTTCTTCCCCTTCGCCATCGTGCTGCAGGTGACGCCGATCGTCGCCATCTTCCCGCTGATCAACATCTATGTGAACAACCAGACCGTCAAACTGCTACTCTGYGCCTGGATCGTCGCCTTCTTCCCGATCCTGTCCAACACCACGCTCGGGCTGAACTCGGTCGACCGAAATCTGCGCGACCTGTTCAAGCTCAACGGCGCGACGCGCTGGCAGCAATTGCGCTATCTGCGGCTGCCGGCGGCGATGCCCTATTTCCTCGGCGGRCTGAAGATCGCCGGCGGCCTGTCGCTGATCGGCGCGGTGGTTGCGGAATTCGTCGCCGGCGCGCAGGGACAGTCGTCGGGGCTTGCCTCGCGCATCATCGAGGCCGGCTACCGGCTCAACGCGCCGCGCCTGTTCGCGGCGCTGATCCTGATCTCGCTCACCGGCATCCTGATCTTCCTGGTGCTGTCGCTGGTTTCGCATCTCATCCTGCGCCGCTGGCACGAGAGCGCTCTGAAACAGGAGCGCTAGGGTGGTAGCAGGGAAAATCGCGAAGAGGACCAGATCTTGATACCTGCCTCTGGATCCTACCAGCTCGCCAATGCCCGTGTTCATCGGTCACTGACGCCCGGCCTTGCGGCACCGTTCGATGCGGATGGTTTCGCGCTGGCCGAACTGCTCGTCGCCGACGGCAAGATCGCGAGCATTGTCGCCCAAGCCAAGTCGAAGGCGCCGGCCGACGCGATCGACCTTGCCGGCCGGATCGTGCTGCCGTGTTTCGTCGACTGCCACACCCATATCGACAAGGGGCATATCTGGCCGCGGAAGYCCAACCCCGACGGCACCTTCATGGGCGCGCTCAACGCCACCGGCGCCGACCGCGCCGCGCGCTGGAGCGCCGAGGATGTCGCGCGCCGCATGGATTTCTCGCTGCGCTCGGCCTACGCGCACGGCACCAAGGCCCTGCGCACGCATCTCGACAGCGTGCCGCCGCAGGAGGAGATCTCCTGGCCTGTGTTCGAGACGATGYGGGAGAAATGGCGCGGGCGCATCGATTTGCAGGCGGCCTGCCTGCTCGGCATCGAGGGCGTGCGCGACAAGGCCTGGTTCGAGCGGCTGGCGAAGCGCGTCGCGGCGGCCWAGGGTGTGCTCGGCGTCGTCACCTATATGGTGCCCGATCTCGAGGAACTGCTCGACCAGGTGTTCGCGCAGGCGATCGAACACGGGCTCGACCTCGATTTCCATGCCGACGAGACCGACGACGTCGCGGCGATCTCGCTGAAAAAGATCGCCGAGGCGTCGCTGTGGAACAGTTTCGAGGGCAACATCCTGGTCGGCCATTGCTGTTCGCTGGCGCGCCAGCCGGACCTCGAGGTGCTCGACACGCTGGACAAGGTGGCGAAGGCGCGGCTCGCCGTGGTGTCGCTGCCGATGTGCAACCTCTATCTGCAGGACCGCCGCAACAACGGCACCACCCCGCGCTGGCGCGGCGTGACGCTGCTGCACGAGATGAAGGCGCGCGGCATCAAGGTGGCGGTCGCTTCCGACAACACGCGCGACCCGTTCTACGCCTATGGCGATCTCGACATGCTCGAAGTCTACCGCATGGCGACACGCATCCTGCATTTCGACCACCCGGTTGGCGACTGGCCTAGGGCGGTGGCGGCAACGCCGGCCGAGGTGATGCGGCTCGATGGCGCCGGCACGCTGGCCGCGGGCGGCAGCGCCGATTTCATCGTCTTCAAGGGACGGAACTGGACGGAATTGCTGTCGCGGCCCGAATCGGATCGCATCGTGGTGCGCGAGGGCAGGGCGATCGAACGCCAACTGCCCGATTATGCCGAACTCGACGAATTGATGGTGGGATGATGGATATCGCAGCGCTGAAGCGCGATCTCGACGGGATCAAGGTCGACGACCATCCGGCCATCGTCCAGCAGAAGAGCCGCGACTTCTACTGGTACAGCCCGGTGCTGAAGGCGCAGCTCGATCACATCAAGGGCGACCTGATCGTCACGCCGAAGAACGAGGCCGAGGTCATCCGCGTGCTTGCCGCGTGCCACCGGCATGGCGTTCCGGTGACGCCGCGCGGCAGCGGCACCGGCAATTACGGGCAGGCGATGCCGCTGTCGGGCGGTGTGGTGCTGAACCTCGCCGAGATGAACGAAATCAAGACGATCGCCTCAGGACGGGTGGTGACTGGGCCGGGCGCAATCCTTGCCGACATCGACAAGGCGACGCGGGCGCATTCCGGACAGGAGCTCAGGCTCTCGCCCTCGACATACAACACCGCCTCGATAGGCGGCTTCATCGCCGGCGGCTCGGGCGGGGTCGGCTCGATCAATTTCGGCGGCCTGCGCGATTTCGGCAATGTGCTGCGGCTGCGCGTCGTGACCATGGAGGCCGAACCGAAGGCGATCGAGCTCACCGGCGAGGATCTGCATAAGGTCACGCATGCCTATGGCACCAACGGCATCATCACCGAGGTCGAGATGCCGCTGACCGCCGCCTATGAATGGGTCGACGTCATCGTCGGCTTCGATACTTTCATGGGCGCTGCCCGCTACGGCAACGCGCTGGCCTGCCAGGACGGCATCCTGACCAAGCTGATCACGCCGATCGCCRCACCCGTGCCGCAGCTCTATTTCAAGYGGCACCAGAAATTCCTGCGCGAAGGGCAAAGCATCTGCGTCGTCATGGTCGCGAAGCACGGGCTCGACGCCTTCCTTGCCTTCACCCGGCGCGCCGGCGGCGAGGTCATTCTCAACGCGGCAACCGCGACGGACGAGGACAAGAAGGGCCTCCCGCCTGCCTATGAGCTCGCCTGGAACCACACGACGCTGAGGGCGCTGCGCGTCGACCCCTCGATCACCTATSTGCAGTCGCTCTATCCGTTCCCCAACCAGCTGGCGCTGGTCGAGAAGATGGATGCGATGTTCCCGGGCGAGGTGTTCTCGCATCTGGAATTCGTGYGGCTCGACGGCAACATCACCTGCTTCGGCCTGCCGCTGGTCAAGTTCACCACCGAGGCGCGGCTGGACCAGATCATCCGCCTGCATGAGGAGAATGGCTGCCCGATCTTCAATCCGCATCGCTACACGCTGGAAGAGGGCGGCATGAAGCAGACCGACGAGATCCAACTTGCCTTCAAGCGCGAGACCGATCCGCAAGGGCTGCTCAACCCCGGCAAGATGATCGCCTGGGAAAATCCGGACTACGATTATCGCTCCGGCCGGACGTTCCTGTTCAAGGGCCTGCAAAGGGCGAGTTGATGAACATCCTCGTGCTCTTCGCTCATCCGGTGGAGACCAGCTTCAACGCCGGCCTGCACAAGACGATCGTCGAGCGGCTCGCCGCGGCGGGCCATGCGGTCGACGACTGCGACCTCTATGCCGAGGATTTCGATCCGCGGCTGACGCGCRCCGAACGGCTCGGCTACCACAATCCGCGCGGGCCGAACGACGMGGTTGCCGGCTACGTGGAAAGGCTCCAGAGAGCCGAGGCGCTGGTGCTGTCATTTCCGGTCTGGAACTACGGCTATCCGGCGATCCTGAAAGGCTTCTTCGACCGCGTCTTCCTACCCGGTGTGTCGTTCAAGCTGGTCGACGGCAAGGTGCGGCCGACGCTGCACAACATCCGCAAGATGGCGGCCGTCACCACCTATGGCGGCAGYCGTTTTCGCGCCGTGCTGATGGGCGACCCGCCGCGCAAGATCGTCAAGCGCATGCTGCGGGCCACCATCAAACCCGGCGCTCCCGTTTCCTATCTCGCGCATTATTCGATGAACCTCTCCACCGACGAGACGCGCAACGCCTTCATGGCGAAGGTCGCGGCCAACATGGATCAATTCTGATGCGCGTGCTGGTGGTCTATTGCCATCCGGTGCCGGAAAGCTATTGCGCGGCGATCCGCGACACGGCGGTGGAGGTGCTGAGGGGGCGAGGTTGGGATGTGCGGCTGCTCGACCTCTATGCCGAGGATTTCGATCCGGTGATGAACTGCGAGGAGCGGCGCTTCTACAACGACGGGGCGCCGGACGACCCGGCGCTCAAGCCGCATTTCGAGCACCTGCAATGGGCCGAGGCGATCCTGTTCATCTATCCGACCTGGTGGTACGGCCTGCCGGCGATGCTGAAGGGCTGGTTCRACCGGGTCTGGGCCACCGACATCGCCTTCAAACTGCCCGCCGGCAAGGGGCGGATCACGTCGCTGATGCGGCATGTCACCAGGGTCGGCGTCATCACCACCTGCGGCGCGCCGACCTGGTGGAGCGTGGTCGTCGGCCAGCCGGGCCGCAAGACGATCCTGCGCGGCATGCGGGCGCTGTGCGCCACGCGCTGCAAGACGTTCTTCCTGGCGCATTATCTGATGGATTCGTCCACGCCGAGGAGCAGGGTGGCGTTTCTGTCGAAGGTAAGGGCGAGGCTGGAGCGGTTTTGAGGGCCAGTTTTCCCTTCTCCCCTTGTGAGGGCTTTGCACGGGAAGCGAAGTCGGGTTCGGTGTGTTAATAGAGCTTTTTAAAAGGGCAGCGGAACGGTTTTCGGCGGTCTT
>NZ_MDDT01000015.1:0-128572 GCF_001854815.1 Mesorhizobium sp. LCM 4576 | reverse complement strand
CACCATGGTGGCGAGYGACGCCGCCGAATCCGGCAAGCTGGTGATYGAAGCCAAGGCCATCGACAAGAGCTTTGGCGACCTCACCGTGGTCAAAGGGTTCTCGACCCGCATCCAGCGCGGCGACCGCGTCGGCCTGGTCGGCCCGAACGGCGCGGGCAAAACGACATTGCTGAAGATGYTGACCGGAGAGCTGGCGCCGGATGCCGGCACCGTGCGGCTCGGTGTCAATCTCGAGATCGCGACGCTCGATCAGAAACGCGAGGCCGTCGACCCGCAGGAGACGCTGGCGCACTACCTGACCGACGGGCGCGGCGAGAACCTGCTCGTCAATGGCGAGCAGCGCCATGTCGTCTCCTACATGAAGGATTTCCTGTTCAAGCCCGAGCAGGCGCGYACGCCGGTGCGCGAGCTTTCCGGCGGCGAGCGGGCGCGGCTGCTGCTGGCCCGCGTTCTGGCGCGGCCGGCGAACCTTCTGGTGCTCGACGAGCCGACCAACGATCTCGACATGGAGACGTTGGAACTGCTGCAGGAATTGGTCGCGGGCTTTGCCGGCACGGTGATCCTGGTCAGCCACGACCGCGACTTCCTCGACCGCACCGTCACCAGCGTGATCGCGCCAGAGGGCAACGGCCGCTGGATCGAATATGCCGGCGGCTATTCCGACATGCTGGCGCAGCGCGGCGGCTCGAAGCTAGAAGACCGCAAGGCAAGGTCGAAGGCCGAGACCGCCGAGGCTTCGCCGAAAGCCGAACAGACAGCACCCAAGGGTCCAGCGAAAAAGCTCTCCTTCAAGCAGAAGTTCGCGCTGGACTCCCTGCCGAAGAAGATCGAGGCGGTGACGGCCTCGATCTCGCGGCTGGAGAACAACATCGCCGACCCCGCCTTCTACGAGCGCGATCCCGTCTCGTTCCAGAAGACCATCGCCGCGCTCGACAAGGAGCGCACGACGCTTGCCGCACTCGAGGAAGAGTGGCTGGAGCTGGAGATGCTGCGGGAGGAGATGGAGGGGTAATACCGCGTTCATTGCAAAGGCGGTACCGTGCGCATAAGATATGCGCATAATGAGGACGCCATCATGCGCAAGATAGCAGCGAACGCGGTCCGTCAACCGGCTAATCTGTCGATCGATTCTCAACTTATGGCGGAAGCCAAGGGGCTCAACGTGAATGTCTCGCGTGCCGCGGAAGCCGGTATAGCGGAAGCGGTTGCTGCGGAGAAAACGCGGCTGTGGAAGCTTGAGAACCGTGCGACGATGGAGGCCTGGAACGACTATGTCGACAAGCATGGCATCCCGCTCGCCGAGCATCGGCAATTCTGATGGBGCGCTACGACGTCTTCGCCAGCGGCATCGAAGGCGGCTATTTGCTCGATGTTCAATCCGGCCTGCTCGACCACTTCAAGACTAGGGTCGTCGTTCCGCTTCTGCCGCTGACCTCGACGCCTTCGCCGATGCGCAAGCTGCATCCGGTCTTCGAGATCAATGGGCGCAAGATGGTGATGGCTACTCACCTGATCGCGACAGTGGCTGCGACCGAACTCGGTGAAAATCGAACCAACCTCATAAGCCACCACGACGAGATCGTCGCCGCGCTCGACATGCTGTTTCAGGGCTTCTGAGCGGCGGCGGCTTAAACCGCCGCTGCCCCTCACCCCGACGTCTTCGTCGCCCAGGCCTTCAGCGCCTCGTCGAACACTTTCTCGCCCGGGATGCCCTTTTCCATGGTCAGCAGCGCGCGGCGTCCGGTCTTGTAGACCACCGGCACGTCGATCCAGTCCTGGCCTCGAAGCAGCGTCAGGTTGGCGTCCTCGTCCGCCTTGGTGTCGTTGAGCGCGACGAGGAAGAAGCCGTCGGCGATCTTGGCCGGAATGCCGATCAGCGGGCTGCCGGCATCCTGCTCGGAGCTCTTCATGGCTATGCGCAGGATGTTATCGACGCCGCCGCCGTCAAACCCTTCCGGCGTCAGGAAGATCATCTCGATGATGTGGCTGGCCGGCAAGGTCTGGTCGGTGTTGCGCCGGATCGTCATGCGCAACTGGATGTTCTTGCCGGGGATCGTCGCCTCGGCGCGGATCGCCGGTTCCGGCGGCAGGTCGCCGCCGGGCGATTCCTGCACCAGCGACCAGACGATGCTGCCGGGCTCGGCCGTGCCCTGCTGGGTGCTCGTGCGCTCCTCATAGAAGATCGCCTTCTGCCCGACCGGCACGGTCGCCTCGGCGGTCGCCGGCGCGGGCGGCGTCGTGCCTGCGGCCGGCGGCGTTGCTCCAGCCGCGGGCGGCGTGGCGCCTGCCGCTGGCGGTGCGGTTCCGGCCGCCGGCGGGGTCGGATTGGCCGCGTCGGTCGCCGGCGCTGTTCCTCCGGCAGGCGCGCCAGGCGTTTGCGTGGCCGCAGCAGGCGGGGTCGTCGCTGGCGCCGTTGTCGGCGCGGCCGGCGGCCGCGACGTCAGCGCCGCGACGGATTCGCCCTCGCCGATCGTGGCCTGTCCGCCGGCGGGGCCGGGATCGGTCTCCTTGCCCTCGGGCGTCAGGCGTTGTGTGAACTTGGTCGTCTCCGCGGGCTCGCTGGCGGCGGGGGCCGGCGCGGCGGCCGTCTCGGTGGCGGGCTTGGCCGGAGCCGGCTTCACCAGAGGCTCGGTCGAGACCGTCTTGCTGCCGCCGCCAAGGCCGAAGAGCGAGCCGAACGCGTTCTTGTTCAGCCATATGCCGTAGCCGCCGCCCGCCAGCACCAGGAGCGCGATGAGAGCGGCGATCAAGCCGCCATAGCCGCGCTTGCGCTCCTGCGGCTGTGGCCGCAGGCGCTGGAAGGTGTCGGCCGGCTGCTCATCGCTGGCAAAGACATCGCCGCCATCGTCGGCATCGTCCATGCCGGCCACGCCCACATCGTCTTCGCGCGGCGATGGCATCGGCGGCGTCGCCTTCTGCCAGGCAGGCTCCGCCTTCGGCGCTGCCTGCCAGCTTGGCTCGGTCCTTGCCGTGTTCTGCCAGGCTGGCTCGGCCTTCGCAGGGTCCTGCGGCGCGGGCTCCGCCTTCGGCGCGCTTTGCCAGCTCGGTTCCGTCCTGGCGGGCGGGGCCGCCGGCTTGAACGGTTCGGATTTGAACGGATCCGGCTTCGCAGCCACAGGCGCCGCCGGCTGGCGGGAGTGGTTCGGCTGGTTCCTGTTGCGGTCGATGGAAGAGAAGATATGCTCCAGTTCCGCCAGCGGATCCTCGGCCGGAACGCGTTTGACATAGTCGCGCTCGACGCTGGAGATGGCGTCTTCCAGCGAGCGCTTCTGCTTGCTGACGACATCGGGTGCCAGCGGCGGGGAATATTCGGCGAGCTTCTTCGCCAGCACCGCGCGGGCACCGTCGTATATCTGCTTGCGCACCTCGAACGAAGGATCCCCCTTCTTCTCGAGCTGCTTTTTCAGAACACTAACGAAATCTGCCATGCGTCAGGTGACCTGCATTCTTTTTCCCGCCGGCCGCAAATCAGCCATAGCGCCGGGAAGGGCTGCGAAACTAGTCTTGAAACGGGTCGGTCACAAGTATTGTGTCGTCCCGTTCGGGGCTGGTGGAGAGCAGCGCCACCGGGGCGCCGATCAGCTCCTCGATATAGCGGACATACTTGACGGCTTGCGCCGGCAAATCGTTCCAGCTTCTGGCGCCGGCCGTGGTTCCCTTCCAGCCTTCGAGGGTCTCGTAGATGGGTTCGACCCGCGCTTGCGCGCCCTGGCTGGCCGGCAGGTAATCGATCGTCTCGCCGTCGAGCCGGTAGCCGGTGCAGACCTTGATCTCGTCGAGCCCGTCCAGCACGTCGAGCTTGGTGAGCGCGATGCCCTTGATGCCGTTGACGGCGACGGCCTGACGCACCAGCACCGCATCGAACCAGCCGCAGCGCCGCTTGCGTCCGGTGACGACGCCGAATTCGTGGCCGCGCGTGCCGAGGAACTCGCCGATCTCGTTCTTCTGCTCGGTCGGGAACGGTCCCTCGCCGACGCGCGTCGTGTAGGCCTTGGTGATGCCGAGCACGTAGCCGATGACGCCGGGGCCGACGCCGGAACCGGCTGCCGCTTGGCCCGCCACGGTGTTGGACGAGGTGACGAAGGGATAGGTGCCGTGGTCGATGTCGAGCAGCGTGCCTTGCGCGCCCTCGAACAGGATGCGCTCGCCGGCGCGGCGCTTGTCGTCGAGCACCTTCCAGACGCGGTCCATATAAGGCAGGATCTCGGCGGCCACCGAAGTCACCTCCTGCATGATCGCCTCATGCGTCACTTCCGGATGGCCTAGCCCGCGGCGAAGCGCGTTGTGGTGCGTCAGCAGCCTGTCGACCTTCAAGGGGAGCGTTTCCAAATCCGCCAAATCCATCACCCGCACCGCGCGGCGGCCCACCTTGTCCTCATAGGCGGGGCCGATGCCGCGGCGGGTCGTGCCAATCTTGGTTCCGGAATTCGAAGCGGCGTCTTCGCGGAATCCGTCCAGCTCCCGGTGCAGCGACAGGATAAGCGCGGTGTTTTCGGCTATTTTCAGGCGCTCCGGCGTGACCTCCACGCCCTGTTCCTTGAGCTTCTTGGCTTCGGCGACGAAGGCATGCGGATCGAACACCACGCCATTGCCGATGATCGAAAGCTTGCCCTGCCTGACCACGCCCGAGGGCAGCAGCGACAGCTTGTAGACCTTGCCGTCGACGACCAGCGTATGGCCGGCATTGTGGCCTCCCTGGAAGCGCACGACCACATCGGCCCGTTCCGACAGCCAGTCGACGATCTTGCCCTTGCCTTCGTCGCCCCACTGCGAGCCGACGACCACCACATTGGCCATGTTCTTTTCCCTTGAAATGCCGCGCGGGCGGCCTGAAACGACAGGCCTCTATAGCGTCAAGCGCCGGYCGGCGCGACCCTTTCYTTGYCGCCGAAACCATCCTTTGGYACGTCACCCCCGAACCGAAGGCCGGCGAACGCAAAGGCGACTACCGGCCTTCTGAGGATATTATGCTCCGGCCAGGAGTCGGATCAAAAAGGCGCCGCCGGCGAACGTCAACCCGGTTCAGGCATAACAAAATCCGGCTTTCGCATCATTTACTTGCCGCCGCTGCCGCACTACCCCGGCCTTGACCCTTTAACGCATTGCGCCGCGCCGGATTTGCCGATGCACCGAGCCGCCTATCTTCTGCTTCTGTCGACCATGCTGCTATGGGGCGGCAACTCGGTGGCGGGCAAGCTTGCCGTCGGCCATGTCTCCCCGATGATGCTGGTGTTCCTGCGCTGGGTGATGGCGGTGCTGATCCTGCTGCCCTTCGGTTGGCGGCCGCTGCGCGAAGACTGGCCAAAGCTGCGCAGGCACTGGCGGCTGGTCGCGGCTCTCGGCACCTGCGGCTTTACATTCTTCAACGTCATTTTCTACACCGCGCTCAACTACACGACCGCCATCAACGTCTCGATCGAGCAGGCCGCGATCCCGATCGTCATCATCCTCGCCAATTTCATCTTCTTCCGGATGCGCGTTCAGGCTTTGCAGATCGTCGGCGTCGCGCTCACCATCGTCGGTGTCGCGCTGACCGCGAGCCATGGCGACCTTCGTCAGCTGCTGAAGCTCGACCTCAATTTCGGCGACGCCATCATGCTCGTCGCGGTGCTTTGCTACAGCCTCTATTCGGTCGGGCTGCGCCTGAAACCCGCCATTCGCTGGCAAAGCCTGATGCTCGCCTTATCGATCTCGGCGCTTCTGACCTCGGTGCCTTTCTTCATCTGGGAGATCGTGGCCGGCCGCGTCATCGTGCCGGACGCGCACGGATGGGCGCTGACGCTCTACACGGCGCTCGGCGCCTCCGTCATCGCGCAGATCTTCTACATCAAGGGCAACGAGCTGATCGGCGCCAACCGCGCCGGACTGTTCATCAACCTGGTGCCGATCTTCGGCACGCTGCTTTCGGTGCTGATCGTCGGCGAGCAGTTTCAGCCCTATCAGGCTTTCGCGCTGGCGCTTGTCCTCGGCGGCATTGCCCTTGCCGAATACAGCGGCAGCAGAACAGTGCTGCAGACCGGATGATATCTGCCGCATAATGTTCCAAGCAGTCGTCAGCAACTTCTATCCCACTAAGGATATTGATATTTTCGATATACCAAAGCCTGTGGCGGCATTGACTCTCTCAACTTTCGACGAACAGATGCCACGGCCGGGTTGTTTTTCATCGACCAGAGAGGGAACCATGAATTTCCGGATGTTCTTGGCGCTGATCGGCGCCGTTGTCGGCCTCGCGGCCTTTCCCGCATCGGCGTCGGCGGCCACGGTCGCCCACACCACGACATCGCTGAATGTGCGCAGCGGCCCGGGCACGCACTATGCGAAGATCGCAACCTTGCCGGCGGGCCAGAGGGTGACGCTGAACCTTTGCCAGGGCAGCTGGTGCTCGATTGATGCGGCCGGGATTCACGGCTGGGCGAGCGCGAATTACCTCGAGCGTTCCCACGTCGTTCGACCCGTGATCGTGCAGCCGCGCATCGTCGTTCGCCCGCCGCATTACCGCCCGCACTGGCCGCACAAGCCGCAACGGCCGCGCCCGCCCAAGCCGCACAAGCCCCAGTGCAAGATCGCGCCCGGCTTCCCCTGCAAGTGAGGTCGATCAAGGCCTGACAGAATTGAAACGCCCCGCTGCTGTCCCAGGYGGGGCGTTTCAATTTCAATCGCCCGGCGCGTTCACTCGCCGCCGACGTCGAAGCGGAGCCGCTTCGCCGAGTCGATCGACTTGTGCCCCCGCACCTGCTCCAGCACTTTTTCCGGAAACGGCGCGTCGAGATAGAGCAGCGCGATCGCATCGCCGCCAGGCCGGTTACGGCCGAGCTGGAAGTTGGCGATGTTGACGCCATTCTCGCCGCACACCGTGCCGAGCAGGCCGATGATGCCGGGCGCGTCGGCATTGGTCGTGTAGAGCATGTGCTGGCCGACCTCGGCGTCGAGATTGATGCCCTTGATCTGGATGAAGCGCGGCTTGCCGTCGGAGAAGCAGGTGCCGGCGATCGAGCGCGTCATGTGCTCGGTCTTGACGGTGAGCTTGATATAGCCGTCGAACACGCCCGATTTGTCGCGCTTGACCTCGGCGACGATGATGCCGCGCTCCTTCACCATGATCGGCGCCGACACCATGTTGACGTCGGCGACCTGCGGCCGGATCAGGCCTGCGAGCGCCGCGCTCACCAGCGCGCGCGTGTTCATCGTCGCGGTCGAGCCGTCGAACAGGATCTCGACCTCCTTGATCGGGTCCTCGGTGACCTGGCCGACAAAGGCGCCGAGCACTTCGGCGAGCTTGACGAAGGGTTTCAGCCGCGGCGCCTCCTCCGCGGTGATCGAGGGCATGTTGATGGCGTTGGAGACCGCGCCCTTGATCAGATAGTCGCTCATCTGCTCGGCCACCTGCAGCGCGACATTCTCCTGCGCCTCGGTGGTCGAGGCGCCGAGATGCGGGGTCGCCACGACATTCTCCATGCCGAACAGCGGGTTGTTTTCCGCCGGCTCGACCTCGAACACGTCGATGCCGGCGCCGGCCACCTTGCCGCTCTTCAGCGCGGCGACCAGGTCGGCCTCGACGACCAGCCMGCCGCGGGCGCAATTGATGATGCGAACGCCGTCCTTCATCTTGGCGATCGCGGCCGCGTCGATGATGTTGCGCGTCTTGTCCGTCAGCGGCGTGTGCAAGGTGATGAAGTCGGCGCGGGCGAAGAGCTCGTCGAGCTCGACCTTCTGGACGCCGAGCTCCTCGGCGCGGCTGTCCGACAAGAACGGGTCGAAGGCAATCACATGCATCTTCAGGCCGACGCCGCGCGTGGCGACGATCGAGCCGATATTGCCGCAGCCGATCACGCCCAGCGTCTTGCTGGTGATCTCGATGCCCATGAAGCGGTTCTTTTCCCATTTTCCCGCATGYGTCGAGGCGTTGGCCTCCGGGATCTGGCGCGCCAGCGCGAAGATCATGGCGACCGCGTGCTCCGCCGTGGTGATCGAATTGCCGAAGGGCGTGTTCATCACGATGATACCCCTGCGGCTGGCGGCCGGGATATCGACATTGTCGACGCCGATGCCGGCGCGGCCGACGACCTTGAGCCTGGTGGCGGCATTGATCAGCTTCTCGGTGACCTTGGTCGCCGAGCGGATGGCGAGGCCGTCATACTGGCCGATCACCTCGGCGAGCTTTTCCTTGTCCTTGCCGAGATCGGGCAGATAGTCGACGTCGATGCCGCGATCCTTGAAGATCTGCACGGCGGTGGTGGAAAGTTTATCCGAAACGAGAACGCGGGGCGTCATTGCGGCCTCCTTGACGTGGAAATGTCGGGAAATGGCGGCCCGCAGGCCGCCACGGATTTCAGGCCGCTGCTTTCAGCGATGCCT
Source organism: Mesorhizobium sp. LCM 4576 (assembly GCF_001854815.1). Classification (NCBI taxonomy): domain Bacteria; kingdom Pseudomonadati; phylum Pseudomonadota; class Alphaproteobacteria; order Hyphomicrobiales; family Phyllobacteriaceae; genus Mesorhizobium; species Mesorhizobium sp. LCM 4576. The sequence continues at coordinate 120,214 of NZ_MDDT01000015.1, read as the reverse complement.
TCTGCGTGGCGAAGGCCCAGTCGAGCCAGGGCAGCAGCGCTTCGAGATCGGAGGTCTCGACGGTTGCGCCGCACCAGATGCGCAGGCCGGGCGGGGCATCGCGATAGGAGCCGATGTCGTAAGCGACGCCTTCCTTGTCGAGCGCTGACACGATGCCCTTGGCGAAAGCCGCCTGGCCGTCGGCGTCGAGCGCCGCGACGTCAGGATCGGTGAAGGAGAGACACACGGACGTGTTCGAGCGTGTCGCCGGATCGACGGCAAGATGACCGAGCCACGGCGACGTCTCAACAAACCGGTCGAGCACCGCGGCATTGGCGTCGGCGCGGGCGATCAGCGCATCGAGCCCGCCGATCGATTTCGCCCAGTGGAGCGCATCGAGATAGTCCTCCACGCACAGCATCGATGGCGTGTTGATSGTCTCGCCCTTGAAGATGYCCTCGATCAGCTTGYCGCCCGAGGTGAGGCGGAAGATCTTCGGCAGCGGCCAGGCCGGCTTGTAGGTCTCCAGTCGCTCGACGGCGCGGGGCGACAGGATCAGCATGCCATGCGCGCCCTCGCCGCCCAGCACCTTCTGCCAGGAGAAGGTGACGACATCGAGCTTCTCGAAGTCGAGCCTTTGCGCGAACGCCGCCGAGGTGGCGTCGCAGATGGTCAGGCCCTTGCGGTTCGCGGGAATGAAATCGCCGTTGGGCACGCGCACGCCCGAGGTGGTGCCGTTCCAGGTGAAGACGACGTCGCGGTCGAAATCGACCTGCTTGAGGTCGGGCAGCTTGCCGTAGCCGGCCTCGAATTTGCGCACGTCGGCGAGCTTGAGCTGCTTGACGACATCCGTCACCCAGCCGGAGCCAAAGCTCTCCCAGGCGACCATGTCGACGCCGCGCTCGCCGAGCAGCGACCATAGCGCCATCTCGACCGCGCCGGTGTCCGACGCCGGCACGATGCCGATGCGATAGCTCGCGGGAACCTTGAGGATTTCGCGCGTCAGCTCGATCGCCTGTTCGAGCTTGGCCTTGCCGATCTTGGCGCGGTGCGAGCGCCCGAGTGCGGCGGCTTTCAGCGCCTCGGCCGACCAGCCGGGACGTTTTGCGCAGGGACCTGAAGAGAAATTGGGGTTTGCCGGACGGAGTCCGGGCTTGGTAGGTGTCGTCATCGTGGTCTATCCTTCCAGATAGTGGCCCCTCGTTGGGGAGGGGTGGCCCACGAACGGCGATATGCGCTCAAGGCTTCGGCGTCAAGAGCAAAGTTTTTGTCGCTGTCGGGATATTCCCTATGACCAGTGTGCGCACCTCGAAATAAAAACGGCGAGCCGTTGGCCCGCCGTGGCATTTCGGAGTCCGTTTCGCTTTACCAGAGGTCGTAGCGCAGGCCGAGCTTGACCTGGTGATTGCTGATGCCTTTGTGGATCGGGAAGGAATTCAGGCTTGCGGCCGTGACATATTCGGCGTCGGGCGCGGAGAAATACTGATAGCCAAGATCGATCAGGACATTCTTCGAGACCTGGTAGGCAAGGCCGGCGTTCAATGTGTATGCCAGGGAATATTTGGTTTTGCTGCTGCGTATGGAGAAGTCGTCGCTTGGATCGCTATTGTTGGTGGAATAGTCCGCCGAAAGGCTGTATTTGCTTTGCACGATACCGATGCCGGCGCCAATATAGGGCGTGACGCCGACATATGTTCCAAGGTCGACATAGCCGTTCAATATGCCTGAGAAGGCATAGTTCTTGAGGCTTCCATCTCCCACGGTCGACGTTGCCGGCGCCACCACGACCGTTCTGTCGTCATAGCTGAAGCTGGCTTTGTTGCCGGGCAGGTAGCCGAGGTTGAGATCGGCGCGGAGATAGTCGTTAAAATGATATCCGAAGCCGATACTGGCGAAATATGCCTTCTCGCTCTCACTGAAGCTTTCGTTGTTAATCGTTGAGGGGAAGGTGAAACTCCCGTTCTTAAAGCTCTTCTGCGGCAGATAAGCGACATCGCCGCGCAGGTACCAGCCCGAGCCGACCTCGACCGGCTGGTAATCCGGCGCCTGGTCGACATAGATCGGCGGATCGTAGTCCGCCGCCAGCGCCGGCGTCATCGGCAGCAGGATGATTGCKGCAAGCGCTGACGCGATACGCGATCTTAATGTCATGGTCCCCGGCTCCTGAAATTGGCGCCAATCACGAACGCGGGCGCCGTTTCAAGATCCCATTGTTAACCATAGTGGTTAAGTGCCGGTTAAGGATGACAGCCGGTTACCGAATTGATTCGATCGATATTACCGGCGTCGCACAAACGAAAAGCCGCCCGGCTGGCGCCGGGCGGCTTTGAATTCGAGGATCCAGGAAGCGATTACTTGGTGTAGATCGGTTCCGGCGGAACGTAGGGCTCCGGCGGCGGCGCGCAGTCCGACTGGCCGCCGAACTGGTAGCGGAGGCCGCCACGCACTTCATGCACGTTGATGCCACGATCGTAGCCGGGGCCAACATTGCTGTCCGAGGCGTATTCGAACATCTTGCCGCCATTGATATGGCTGTAGCGGTAGCCAACGTCCAGCTTGACGCGATCCGTCAGGCAGTAGGAGGCACYGGCCATGAGGGCATAGGCGAAGCGCCAGCCCTTTCCCCCGCGATGGAAGAAGTCGCCATCGTCGTCGCTGTTGTGAAGCGTGTCCCACTTGACCCAAGCGCCACCGATACCGGCGCCGACATAKGGCGTGATGCCGTGCCAGGTACCGATATCGACATAGGCGTTGGCCAGAAGCAGYAGCGCCGAATAGGAGGAGGTGTCGACGGAAGTACAGGGCACGCCGCCGCCGCAGAAGCCGACCGTCGAGCCGCGGAAGTTTGACTTGCTCATCCAGTCCGCGGTGAGATCGGTGCGAAAATACTGGTTCACTTGGTAGCCGATGCCAGCGCCCGCAGATAAGGCGCCCTTGAGGGAGCCCGTGGCGAAGCTGCCCTGAGTCTGGGGCGCGGCCCCGTAAGTGATGTAGTCGGCGCCGCCGAAGCGGGACCAATGATAATCGAGATCGCCGCRGATGTACCAGCCGCCGACATCGACGGGCTGCGCTTCGACGACCGGCGGCGGCGCCTCTTCGATCGGCTGCGGAAGATCGGCCGCCAGCGCCGGGCCGGCCAGCCCCGCGAACAGCGCGGCAAGCACTGCCATTCTCTTTATATTGAACATGCTGTCACCCCTAAGAAGCCTCGGGACGACGCCCGAAGATGGTTGCCTCGGGTGTGGATAATGAATTGCAAAGGTTAAAGGCCGTTTAACCGTACCGATTAACCACGAATCTATACAATTTTAGAGCGAACGCCGTTGTCCGAACGGCCTGCCTGGCGACGAAAAAGCCCGCCTGACGGCGGGCTTTGCGGTTGAGGGGAACTGCGGCCGGGTTCAGGCGGCGCTGCGGGTTTCCTGAAGAATGCCGACGATGTCGTTGACCACCGCTTCGACCAGTTGCGGATCGTCGCCCTCGGCCATCACGCGGATGAGCGGCTCGGTGCCCGAGGGCCGGATGACGAGGCGGCCGGACGTTCCGAGCCGGTTGCGTCCCTCCTCGATCGCCRCCTTGACCGGCGCTTCCTCCAGCGGCTTGCCGCCGGAGATGCGGACATTCTTCAGAAGCTGCGGCACCGGCTCGAACTTCTTCGACAGCTCGCTGACCGGGCGGTTCTGCCGCTTGATGCAGGCCAGCACCTGCAAGGCCGAGACCAGGCCATCGCCGGTGGTCGAGAAATCGGAAAGCACGATGTGGCCCGACTGCTCGCCGCCGACATTCAAGCCATGCGCGCGCATATGCTCGACCACATAGCGGTCGCCGACCTTGGTGCGATGGAGCTGCAGCTTCATGTCGCCGAGGAAACGTTCCAGGCCGAGATTGGACATCACGGTGGAAACGACGCCGCCGCCGGCCAGTCGTCCGCTCTGGTGCCAGGATTCGGCGATCAGCGCCATGATCTGGTCGCCGTCGACGATCGCTCCGTTCTCGTCGACGATGACGACACGGTCGRCATCGCCGTCGAGCGCGATGCCGATGTCGGCGCGCACCTCGTGCACCTTCTTCTGCAGGCCGGCCGGATGGGTCGAGCCGCACTCCTTGTTGATGTTGAAGCCGTTCGGCTCGACATTGATCGCCACCACCTCGGCGCCGAGTTCCCACAGCGCCTCGGGCGCCACCTTGTAGGACGCGCCGTTGGCGCAGTCGACGACGATCCTCAGGCCCGAGAGCGACATCGAGCGCGGCAGCGTGCGCTTGGCGAATTCGATATAGCGGTCATGCACGCCATCGACGCGCTTGGCCCGGCCGAGCCCGTCGGAATCGGCGAGCRCAAGGTCGATGTCCTTGTCGAGCATGCTCTCGATGCGCTCCTCGATCTCGTCGGAAAGCTTGTAGCCGTCGGGACCGAACAGCTTGATGCCGTTGTCGTAATAAGGATTGTGCGAGGCCGAGATCATCACGCCGATGTCGGCGCGCAGCGAGCGCACCAGCATGGCGACGGCGGGCGTCGGGATCGGGCCGAGCAGGAACACGTCCATGCCGGCGGCRCACAGGCCCGCGACCATGGCGTTCTCGATCATGTAGCCGGAAAGCCGYGTGTCCTTGCCGAGCACGACGCGGTGACGATGATTGCCGCGCTGGAACGAGAGCCCGGCGGCCATGCCGACGCGCATGGCGACCTCGGCCGTCATCGGAAATTTGTTGGCGCGTCCGCGGATACCGTCTGTGCCGAAATACTGACCTGCCATGTGCCTTGCTGTCCCCGTCGGTTTTTCAGCCGCCCCTATTGCCACAATTGAGCCGCATCCGATCATCAAATTTCGTGATTGTATATTACCAATCCTTAGAAAAACATTGTCGTGGGCGGTGCGCGTGGCTCGAGAGCMCGACACTCTTCTCGCTGCAGGGGTAGTATGTCAGCGGAGGGCAGCTTTTCGTCATGCGTTCGCACGGAGAACCTTGGCGGCGTAGCGGCTATGCCGAGCGATTCATCACCTTATCGGGAACAACACACTTTGTGACGGGCCTCGTGCTGGAAGCATCTGGCGCAACCGCACATTGAGAGCTATTGATTTGGCATAGGGACACTTATTGGCGGCAGCAAGGGAGAAAACGCCATGCTTATTCATAGACTTGCAGCTTTGACGGGYCTCGCCGTCGCAACCTTGTTCATGGCGGCACCGGCCAACGCGCTGACCATGGCCGAGTGCAGCACCAAGTATAACGCGGCCAAGGATGCTGGAACGCTCGCCGGCCAGACCTGGAACCAGTTCCGCAAGGCGCAGTGCGGCAGCGATGCCTCCGCCGCGACCGACACCAAGGCGGCGACCGATACGAAGGCCGCCGACACCAAGACGACCAAGAAGGCAAAGACGGCCGCCGCTGCCGATGACGCAGCCAAGGGCCTGAGCTCCAAGGAGTGCAGCGCCAAATACCAGGCTGCAAAATCCGCCGGCACGCTCAACGGCATGAAGTGGAACGACTTCCGCAAGGCCGAGTGCGGTCCTGGCGCAACCGCCGCGGCTGCCGCCGCCCCGGCTGCGACAACCAAGACTTCGACCGCCGCTGCCGACGGCGGCAAGGGCCTGACCATGGCCGAGTGCAGCACCAAGTACCAGGCTGCCAAGACCGCCAACAAGCTGAACGGCATGAAGTGGAACGACTTCCGCAAGGCCGAGTGCGGCGCCGGCGCCGACGATGACGACACCGTGCCGGCGCCGTCGGAAGCCACCTATACCAGCGAGCCGGCGAAACCGTCAGTCGCCGCGCCGAAGGGCGTGACCTTCCCGAAGGCGATCTCGCCGAAATTCGCCACCGAGACCCCGGCCAAGGGCCGCATGCATACCTGCCTCGAGCAGTACTACGCCAACAAGGATGCCAACACGCTGAACGGCCTGAAGTGGATCCAGAAGGGCGGTGGCTTTTACAGTCTCTGCAACGCCAAGCTGAAGAGCTGATCGCCGAATTATCGAAGAGAAAAGGCCCGCGCATCGCAAGATGCGCGGGCTTTTTTGCAGGCGAAGAGCCTGCGGCCTTCCTCGCATCTGCATATCGACGTAGCTGCGGGCATGATCGATTCGCCCACACTGCAACCGGCAGGCCTATCGGTAGTTGCAAAATTCCGATTGAACATAACAGGAACAAACGGTATACAAAGGGCGTCGAGATTACTGTCACTCAGGAGGGTCTTATGTTCAGTTTGAAATTGACAGCGTTGGCTGTGACGGCATTGGTCGCTTGGACCGCCGCGCCTGCAAGCGCACTGACGATGAAGGAATGCGGCGAGACCTATCGGGCAGCCAAGGAAGGTGGCACTCTGAACGGCATGGACTGGGCCGCTTTCCGCAAGGAGAAGTGCGCGACGTCCGCCGCGGAGAGTGTCAGCGCGGATTTGGCTGYAACCGCTGAGCAGCCGAAAAAAGAAACCAGCGCGGCGGTCGCCCCCACTGTAGCGCCGGCGGGCGTGACATTCCCGACCACCCTCGCCGCCGAGTTCAAGACCGAAAGGCCCGCRAAGGCCCGGATGAAGACCTGCCTGCAGGGTTACCACGACAACAAGGAGGCGGGTACGTTGAACGGCCTTCGCTGGATCCAGAAGGGCGGCGGTTATTACAGCCTCTGCAATGCCAGGCTGAAGAGCTGAACGCCTTAGCCTCTTCCAGAAAAAGCCCGCGCATCGCAAGGTGCGCCGGCTTTTTGTTTGGGCGGATTCCGAGGTCACATCCGCTCCTCAGGGAAGCGCCGTCCGCGACACTGCCAATCTCCCCTCGAGGGGAGATGTCCGGTTCACCCTCCGCAGCTGCAGCGCAGTTGCTGCGGAGGACGGGCAAGACAGAGGGGCGCTGTTCTCGCCGGCGYATCAAAGCTTGGGTTCCTCGCCCCCCGCCAAAGGCGGGGGAGAGGTGGCCGCGAAGCGGACGGAGAGGGGGCCTTCGTAGGGCGCTCCCCTCTCCGTCTCGGCTTCTCCGAGACACCTCTCCCCACTTTCGTGGGGCGAGGAACCTTCGTCCTGTGAGCGCCGCGATCCTTCGCGCTCCCCCTCTACCCTGCCCTGTCCTCCGCGGCAGCTACGCTGCAGCCGCGGAGGGTGGACTCCACAAGGGGGAGATTGGCCGTCACGGTGACCTTCGCAAATCACAAGCCCCAAAAACGAAAACGCCGCGGTTTGATCCGCGGCGTTTGTCTGTAGGATTTAGCCAATTCTCAGCTTGACGGCTGCGGCTCCATGCCGCCTTCGGGCTCGGGGCCCTTCTTGCGGCGGCCGCCCGTGCCGGCCTTCGGCACGGCCGAGCCACGGCTGGGCGGCGTGTCGTCGCCGAGGTCTCTGGCGGGCTTGTGCCCGGCGATCAGCTGCTTGATCTCGTCGCCCGACAGCGTCTCGTATTCGAGCAGCCCTTCGGCAAGCGCGATCCAGTCTTTCTTCTTCTTGGTCAGCACCGACTTCGCGGTCGAATAGGCGTCGTCGATCAGCCGCCGCACCTCGGCGTCGATGATCTGCGCCGTCTCTTCCGAGATGTTCTGCTGGCGCGCCACCGAATGGCCGAGGAAGACCTCTTCCTGGTTGTCGCCATAGGCGACATGGCCGAGCTTGTCGGAGAAGCCCCAGCGCGTGACCATGGCCCGCGCCAGCTTGGTCGCCTGCTCGATGTCGGAGGAGGCGCCCGACGTGATGTTCTCCTTGCCGAACTTGAATTCCTCGGCGACGCGGCCGCCCATCATGATCGCCAGCCTGGAGATCATGTATTTGTAGCTCATCGAATAGCGGTCGCCTTCGGGCAGCTGCATGACCATGCCGAGCGCGCGGCCGCGCGGGATGATGGTCGCCTTGTGCAGTGGATCGGCCGTCGGCACGTTGAGTGCCAGGATGGCGTGGCCGGCTTCGTGATAGGCGGTCAGCTCCTTCTCGGCCTGCGTCATCGCCGACGAGCGGCGCTCGGCGCCCATCATGATCTTGTCCTTGGCGTCCTCGAACTCGGCCATGGTGACGAGCCGCTTGTTGCGGCGCGCCGCCATCAGCGCGGATTCGTTGACGAGGTTCATCAGGTCGGCGCCCGAGAAGCCGGGTGTGCCGCGCGCGATGACCTTGAGGTCGACATTGGGCGCCAGCGGCACGTTGCGCACATGCACCTTGAGGATCTTCTCGCGGCCGACGATATCGGGGTTCGGCACCACGACCTGGCGGTCGAAGCGGCCGGGCCTCAAGAGCGCCGGGTCGAGCACGTCGGGCCGGTTGGTGGCGGCGATCAGGATGATCGACTCGTTGGACTCGAAACCGTCCATCTCGACCAGCAGCTGGTTCAATGTCTGCTCGCGCTCGTCATTGCCGCCGCCGAGGCCGGCGCCGCGATGACGGCCGACCGCGTCGATTTCGTCGATGAAGATGATGCAGGGCRCATTCTTCTTGGCCTGGTCGAACATGTCGCGCACGCGGCTTGCGCCGACGCCGACGAACATCTCGACGAAGTCCGAACCGGAAATGGTGAAGAACGGCACATTGGCCTCACCCGCGACCGAGCGGGCGAGCAGCGTCTTGCCGGTGCCGGGCGGGCCGACGAGCAGCACACCGCGCGGGATCTTGCCACCGAGACGCTGGAACTTCTGCGGATCGCGCAGGAACTCGACGATCTCCTCGAGGTCTTCCTTGGCCTCGTCGACGCCGGCGACGTCCTGGAAGGTGACGCGGCCGTGCGCCTCGGTGAGCAGCTTGGCCTTCGACTTGCCGAAGCCCATGGYGCGACCGGAGCCGGACTGCATCTGGCGCATGAAGAATATCCACACGCCGAGGATCAGGATCATCGGCAGCCACGAGATCAAGTATCCGAACAGCGAATTGGAGCCGTCGGTCTCAGGCTTGGCGGTGATGGTGACGTTCTTGTCCTGCAGCCTGGAAACCAGCGACGGGTCGCCTGGCGAATAGGTCTGGAAGCCGTTGGCGTTGTCCGTGTAATTGCCGAAGATGCGGGCGCCGGCGATGGTCACGCTCTTGACCCGGCCGGAAGCGACATCCTGCAGGAACTGCGAATAGGCGATATCCGTCGTGGCACCGCGCGTCTGAGGYGTCTGGAACAGATTGAACAGGGCGATGAGCAGGACGGCTATGATCGCCCAGAGCGCGAGGTTGCGATAAYTCGGATTCATCTATTGTCCCGTTGGGGCCCGCATACGGACCCGCGATGATGGAGAAGCTTGGGCCTAACATAGGGAGAGCGCCTCCCCTTGCCAAGCAGAACAGCATGTATCGGTTAAGCTTTCGCCCACCCTCGGCCACCATCATGGCCGAGGAATGGCGGCGCCGGCAAAGGCGGCGCGCCGACAAGCGCCGCGATGGCGGCGGCGGGCTTAAGATCGAAGGACGGCAGGAAGCGGGCGAAAGGGGCCACCGCCGGAACCATCGAGATCGCCAGCGAGCCGGCATCGCCACCAGCAGCATCAAGGCACACGCCACCGCGCCACAGCGCCGGCTCCACGGCCCGCGCCGCGCGTGAGAGGCTTTGCGGAACATCCTCGCTCAAGGACGCTTGCCTGGCGGCGGCGAACCCCAGTGGCGCGATCACCAAGTCGCCCGGCCTGTCTTTCAAAGTGATGCGTTCTTTCAAAGTGATGCGTCGCCGGTTGTCCCAAAGCTGGTTGTCCGACGGCGGCAGGGCAGCGGGCAGGTTGCGGTTCTCGCGGCGGAGGAAAATGCCGGTTCGCCGCGCATCGACCACCGTCCGCGACAATGTGGCGCAAAGCGACCCCAACCGCAGGCGCGAAAACAACGCGGCGCAGCGCGCCTCATCGGCGAGGAACGACACACCGCCGACGGTGGCCAAAAGGATGCGCAACGCATAGATGGCCGCTTCCCCATCCTCCTGCCTGGCGAAATCGCGATCGAGGCGGATGAGGCCTGGACCTGGTCTGTCGGCAAGCACGTCGACAAGCATCGCGGCGCGGCGACCGATATCCTGGCGCGCGAAAGCCGCCTGGCGCGACCGCGCCAGCGCTTCCGCGATGCGCCGTTCGCCTTCGCCCTGCACGAGCTTCGCCCGCACGCGCGGTCGCTCGAAGCGGATATCGATATTGGTCGGGTCCTCGATCCAGCCGACATTGCAGGCCCGCAGCATGTCGCGCAGCGCCGCGCGCCTTGTGCCGAGAAGCGGCCGGATGATCCATGTCCGCCAGTCGTGCAGCGTGGCGGGCGCCATGCCAGCGAGGCCGCGGCCGTCATCGTCGCGCGCCTGGCGCATCAGCACCGTCTCCGCCTGGTCGTCGGCGGTGTGGCCGGTCAGGATCAGCTTGATATGTTCGGCATCGGCTGCTTCTGCAAGCAGCCCGTAGCGCTGCTCGCGTGCGGCGGCCGCCAGGCCCGTGGCAGGCTTGTCGCCGCGCCAGGCGAGAATGCGATGCGCAATGCCGCGCTCGGCGCAGAACCTGGCAACCTGCCGCGCCTCGGTAGCCGAGTCCGGCCTCAAGCCGTGATCGATCGTCACCGCGAGCAGCCTGGCGCCCGATGCGGTCCGGTCGAGGTGATCCTTGAGGAGGAGAAGAAGGGCGGTCGAGTCGCTGCCGCCGGATACGGCTGCAACGGCGCCGCTCGAAAAGTCCAGGTCTGAGAAAAGGCGGTCTTTGGTATCGGGCGTCAGCACGCCGCCAGCGCCTTTTCCTGCTTGATGCGTTCCTTGAGCGTGCCGGAAACGTCGGGATAGCGCTTGCCGATCTCGTTGAAGGTGGCGCAGGCCACGTCGTTCTGCTTCAGGCCCACCAGCGAAACGCCGAGCTTGAGCAGCATGTCGGGCGCCTTCTTGGCCTTCGGATAGTCCTTGCTGGCGGCGAGGAAGACCTCCGCCGCGTCACGGTATTTCTGTTGACCGAGCAGCGACTCGCCCAGCCAGTAATGCGCGTCCGCCGCCTTGGCGTCCTTAGGGAAGCGCGAAATATGGTCGCGAAAACCCTGCTCGGCGGTCGGGTAGTCGCCCGACAGGATGAACTGGTAGGAATTGCGATAGAGCTCGTCGGGATTGTCGGTCGACGGCAGGGCCGCGACTTCGGTGCCGCCGGCCTTGTTCTTCCTGGCCGGCGTTTCGGCGGAAGGAGCGTTTGCCGTGGCCGCGGGAGCTTGCGCCGGCGCGCTGGCCTGCGAACCGGTCTCGGCATTGACCACGTTGCCGTTCTTGTCGACGGTGATGGTGCCGAAATTCTTCGGCGGCGCGCCGGTGATCAGCTTGCCGGGATCGCCGGTCTGCGATTCCACGATCACGTCGCCGACGGTCTTRCCGCCGCCATCTTGCCCACCGGTGTCGGCCGGCGCCTGCGTCGCCGGGGCCTGGGCGACGCTGTTGTCGGTTCCGGCGTCGCCGGTGCCGGAATCCCCGGAGYCGGCGTCGCCGAGATTGGTGCTGCCGCCGTTGCCATTCCCGTCCTGGGGCGCGGCCTCCGACTTCTTCTGCCCGGCCGGCTTGGCGCCGCCTTGCGCACCGCCCTCGAGCTGCTGGAAGCGGAACTCGTTGTCTTCCTGCTGCTTTCGGATCTGTTCCTGCATTTGCAGGATCTGGAAATTCATCTCCTCGATCTTGCCGTTCAACTGTCGCAGCTGGTCTTCCAGACCGGTCATGCCACCGCTGTTGTCCTGCGCGATCTGCGCCGGTTCCGGCTTCTTCTTGTCGCCGAAGATGCCGAGTGTCGGCAGATGGAAGGTGAAGCCACTGTCGGAGGCCTGCCCGGCGCCGTTGGCCGACGCGGCAAGGCTTGGGAGGCTTGATACGAGCAGCAGCGCAAGCGTGCCGCTCAGGACCGTTCTGAAATGCATTCTGTCTCTCGCGGTGGGTGTTGGCCTGATGCGCCTTTCCAAATCAAAACAGGGGGAGCAAGCGCCCTCGCGCTCATAGCAGGACGCGAGACTTCGGCCAAATTTTGTTTCAGGGTGTCGCAAATGAAAAAGGCGGCCCTGCGGCCGCCTTTGATTTTTGCGGTGTTGTATTTTTGTCGCCTGCGGCGTCGCGCCAAGCGGCGGCCGCGGGACCGGCCTTAGGAGCCGGCGCCGGAAAGCGTGGTGACGGCGCGGCGGTTCTGCGACCAGCAGGAGATATCGTCGCAGACCGCGACCGGACGTTCCTTGCCGTAAGAGATCGTCTTCAGGCGGCTGGCGGAGACGCCCTTGGAGACCAGGAAGTCGCGCGTGGCGGCGGCGCGGCGGGCGCCCAGCGCCAGATTGTACTCACGCGTGCCGCGCTCGTCGGCATGGCCTTCGATGACGATCGCGTACTGGCGATACTGATTGAGCCACTGCGCCTGACGCGAGAGCGTGGTCTGCGCATCGGCGCGGATCGACGAGGAATCAGTGTCGAAGAAGATGCGGTCGCCGATGTTGACGGTGAAATCCTGGGCCGAACCCGGCGTCGCGGCGCCGGCGCCGTTGAGGCCGAGATCCGCCGCGCTGTTCGGGGTCTTCTTCGAGGCGCAACCGGTGATGGCGAGAGYCGCCACCAGCGCAATCATCGCCGGGTTTCTGGTAAGTGCTGCGATACGGCCCATGCCGCCTCTCCTTCGCATATGAGTGATTTCGTTGATCACCCAGTAACCACGTTTGGGTTAACCGGCATTCAAGAAACACGGTTAATTTTTGGTTTCGGCCGCCGTCCTCGGCCGTTACGCATCCACGCATTTACCAAGATCGACAATGCCCGCGGACCGTAGGCGGAAATACGGCCAAAACGCGACCAAGCCGTGGAAAAGGGGAACTGAAGAATTGAGGAATTGAAGAATTGAGGAAAAGGGTCACTTCAGCCTCTCCCTCAGATTCACCAGCATTCCATAGATATGAACATAGGACCGCAGCCATTCGTCGCGCTGCGCTTGTGCGACGTAGCCAAGATCGAAGGCATAGGAAATCCACGTTCCATTTCGCTGCATGATCCCAGAGCCATCGAAATGAACCGTGCGAATTCTGGCCTGGAATGCGTCTGCTTGGCAAAGCCCTCAGCGAGATTGGCGCAAATCGCCTTGCTGGATCGACGCATTTGGTCCGCCAGCGCGTATTGCTCGATTTTCGGAAAAACGAGCGTCGCTCTGTGAACGTCAAGAGAAACTGCATAAGCACGCCTATAGACTTCCAAATCCTTCGCGCGCTTGATGTAATTGCCCTCTTTCTCCATTCTTCAATTCTTCAATTCATCAGTTCTTCAATTCCTCTCCTGCCCCGCCCCTCACTCCAGCAACGGCGACCAAGCCGGGTCCGAAGCATAGTTCGCCGTCGGAATCTGCTGCTCGTTGCGGCCGGTCAGATCGACCGAAACCAGCTTCGGGCCGCCGGCGGAGTCGCGGAAGAACATCAAGACGCGGCCGTTGGGCGCCCAGGTCGGGCCCTCCTGCTGGAAACCTGAGGACAGGATGCGCTCGCCCGAGCCGTCGGTCTTCATGACGCCGATCTGGAATTCGCCGCCGCTCTGCTTGGTGAAGGCGATCAGGTCGCCGCGCGGCGACCAGACCGGTGTCGAATAGACGCCGTCCCCGAAGGAGATGCGGTGCGGGTTGGAGCCGTCCGCGCCCATGACGTAGATCTGCGAGCGGCCGCTGCCGCCACCACGGTCGGAGGTGAAGACGATCTGCGAGCCGTCCGGCGAATAGGAGGGCGAGGTGTCGATGGCGGTCGAGTCGGTCAGCCGCGTCGTCGAGCGGCTCCTCAAATCCATGGCGAAGATGTTGGAGTTGCCGTCGTCGCGCAGCAGGCTCATGATCACCTTCTGCCCGTCGGGCGAAAAGCGCGGCGCGAACGTCATGCCCGGGAAGTTGCCGACCAGCTCGCGCTGTCCGGTCTCGATCTGCAGGAGATAGACCTTCGGCTGCCCGCTTTCATAGGACATGTAGGTGATTTCCTGTCGGTTCGGCGAGAAGCGCGGCGTCAGCACGATCGAGCGGCCGTCCGACAGATAGCGCACATTGGCGCCATCCTGGTCCATGATGGCGAGCCGCTTCTTGCGCRCGTTCTTGGCGCCGGATTCATCGACGAAGACGACGCGCGTATCGAAATAGCCCTTTTCGCCGGTGATCTTTTCATAGATCGCATCGGCGATGATGTGCGCGACACGGCGTTGATTGGCGTCGTTGGCGAAAAACTGCTCGCCGGCCAGCTGCTGGTTGCCGAAAATATCCCACAGGCGGTACTGGGCGCGGATGCGCCCATCGGCCTCCTTGCTCACGCTGCCGGTGACCAGCGCCTGCGCGTTGATGACCTTCCAGTCGTCGAAACGGGGCGTGGCATCCGGATTCGTGATCTTTTCGACAAAGGCGGCCTTGTCGATCGGCGCGAACAGTCCCGACCGTTTCAGATCGGCTGCGACGATCTCCGATATCTGCGGGCCAAGTCCTCCCTGGAAGTCAGGGATGGCGATCGGCATCGGCTCGACATTGCCTTTGTTGACGTTCAGCTCGAGAGTTGCCTGGGCGGGCAGGATCGCGACGGAACTTATGCCCATCGCCATCGCGGCGACCATCAGGAGCGGCTTGAGGATGGCTTTCATGTCTTCTCGCTTCTCTTGCTGATTTTTTGGACGCACAGGCTTAGAGGCCAAGCATCGCTCTCGGATCGAAGTTGACGCGAATGTCAGACCAGATGTCTTGCTTTCCGGCGGGAACCTGCAGCCCGGCGACATCGCATTTCTGCACGGCGCGAACCGCGCTGGCGTCGAACTGGGGGTTGCCGCTGGACTTCTCGACGGTCGGGCGCCCCTCCAGCTTGCCGGAGGCATTCAGGTTGAAACGCACGACCACAGTGAAGTTCTCGGAGCCTTCGAGGCCGACCGGAAGGGTCCAGCAACCACCGAGCTGGTCCTCCAACGCCCCTTGCTCCGATTTGGAGAGCTTCTGGCCCTGATCCTTTTCGCCGCCGAGCGAGGCCTGCTGGCTTGACCGCTTGGCGCCGCCRCCGGACGGCTTTTGCTTGTCGAGCAGGGCCRTTATCTCGTCGGCGTTGAACTGCTTCTCGTCCGATTTCTTCTTGGAAGAGGCTTCCTTTACCGGCTTTTCGGCGTCCTTGCGATCCGGCGCCTTGGCGCTCTCGGCCTGCGCCGGCTGCGGCTTCGGCCGCGCTTCCGGCGCCGGCGCCGAATCCGGAAGCTTTGCTTCCTCGGTCGGCTGATCCTGCGAGATCGCCTCGGCGACTGCGTCCGGCTTGACCACTTCCTTCTGGATAGCAGCGGTCTTGTCCGGCTGCGGCGCGGGCGTCGGTTCCTTGGCCGGCGTCGGCTTCGGCTCGGTCTGCTTGACCGGCTCGGGCTTGACCTCTTCCTTCGGCGTCGGCGTCGGCGCGACTTCCGTCGCGGGCGTCGGCTTCGGCTTCTCCTGCGGCTTCGGCACGTCCTCGACCGCGGGCTTCTCCGTCGGCGTCGGCGCGGGCGGYGGCGCCGCCGTCTTGTCGACCGGCTTCGGCTTGGCTTCGTCCGTCACCGGCTTGTCGGTGTCGACGGTGTTCTCGCCGACTTTCTGGGCATTGGGAACAACATCCGGGCGCTTCGTCGGAACAGGCGCCGGCTTGTCATGCATGACCGMCTTCTTGTCGCCCTGCAGCGTCTGCGCGATGGCTTCCATCGGCACGATGTCGACTGCCACCGACTCGACGTCGGAGGCAGGCATGGCCGGYGGCGACGATAGCGTGAACAGCCCGAAGGCCAGCGCCACCGCATGCAAGATCACCGAAGAGGTGAGACCGGTCCGCATTTGGCGCGCCTACTGATCCTGTTCCTGCAGCGAGACCAGGCCGATATTCTTGTAGCCGGCCGCCGAAATGCGGGCCATGACCTTCATCGCCGTGCCGTAATCCRTCGACTTGTCGCCGCGGATGAAGATGCGCTCATCATAGCCGGTCTTGGAAATCGCCTGCAGCTTGGCCACCAGCTCMTCGATCGGKATCTCRGTTTCCTGCAGGAAAATCTTGCCCGCGGCGTCGATCGACACGGTGATCGGCTGCGTGTCGACATTCATCGCCTTGGCCTGCGTGTCTGGCAGGTCGATCGGCACCCCGACGGTGAGCAGCGGCGCCGCGACCATGAAGATGATCAACAGCACCAGCATCACGTCGACCATCGGCGTGACGTTGATTTCCGACATCAGGGCATGGTGACGGCCACGGCGCCTATGACCGCGCCCGCCTCGCCCCGAGCCACCTGCGCCAGCAGCAGACATCCCCATGATCGTTCCTCAGGCCTTCTGCGCTACTTTTTCATCGATTTGGCGCGAGAGTATGGCGGAGAACTCGTCCGAGAACCCTTCCATGCGCACGCCGAGCTTGTTCGYGTCCGATGACAGTTTGTTGTAGGCGATGACCGCCGGAATGGCCGCGAGCAGGCCGATCGCGGTCGCGAGCAGCGCTTCCGCGATGCCGGGCGCCACCACCGAAAGGCTGGTGTTTTTCGAGGCGGCRATCGCCTGGAACGACGTCATGATGCCGATGACGGTGCCGAACAGGCCGATGAAAGGCGCGGCCGAGCCGGTGGTGGCGAGGAAGCCGAGGCGGCCCTCCAGCCTTTCCATCTCGCGCGTCAATGCCAGGTCCATGGCCTTGTCGATGCGCGTCTGCAGCGCCAGCGGCGATTTCGCGCCCTTTTCGAAACTCTTCTTCCATTCGCGCATGGCGGCGACGAAGATCGCGCCCATGCCGGTGGTCTTTCGGTCGGCCAGCGTGCGGTAGAGGTCCTCGAGCGATTGCCCGGACCAGAAGACCTGTTCGAAGCGGTTCAGTGCCAATTTCATCCTGCTATAGGCGACGAGCTTGTCGATGATGATCGCCCAGGTCCAGATCGAGGCGCAAAGCAGGCCGWTCATGACCAGCTTGACCACCCAGCCGGCCTGCATGAACAGGGCCCAGATCGACAAATGCGCTGCCGGATCGGCAAGAGCGATGTTTTCCATGACTTAAGTCCTTAAGGTTTTCCGGGCATCGCTGGCGGCTGGCCCATGGGCATTCCTTTGGTCCGATCGCGCGAAGCTTGAAGCTTGCGGGATAAGCCCCGAATGCACCGTTTCGCGGCCTTTTCGAGGCAAATATTGGTGAAAGGAAGGCGCACGAATTGCGCCAATCTTCGCCAATTCCTTCATGAACCGTTATGGTTAAGGATGGGTTAGGACGTAAGGCGCGGCGCATTGCCGCGCTTAGTCTCGGGGCGTTAGCGTCGAGGGGCGTTGAGATTCAGGTCAGRCCGAGTCGAAAATGGCGGATTCCGAGAACCGGAGCGGAGCGTACTTTTAGGTACGTGAGCACCGGAAGCGCAGGAAGCCACCATTTGCAGGCCGGCCTCACCTGAATATCAACGTCCCTTGGGCATGAAAGCAGCAACCCACTCCTTCGGGAAGCGCTTCGGGCGGCCGCTTTCACCGACGATCGCCGCTTCCACCCTAGCCTCCACAAGCACGTCGCCGCCGCGCTTCAACTGCTGGCCCATGAAGATGCGGGCGCCGGAAATGTCGTCGGTGCGCGTGTCGATGGTGAGGATATCGTCCATGCGCGCCGGCGAGCGGAAGTCGATCTCCATGCGCCGGACCACCCAGACGATGCGCTCGCCATGCTTGCCGTCCAGGAGCTCGGTGTGGTGGACGCCGGTCAGCCTCAGATAGTCGGAGCGGCCGCGTTCGAGGAATTCGAGATAGCGCGCATGATAGACGACGCCGGAGAAATCGGTGTCGGCATAGTAGACCCTCGCCATCAGCCGGTGGCCGAAATCCGTCAGCGCTCCGGAAAGTCCGGCGACGAGCGCCGCCGATTCACCATGATCGTCCATCGCGCTTTCCTTTTTCGGCCCAGAAAGGCACCTAAAGCCCGACGGGCTTTAGGAATCTTTGCGCGTGCCGTTGCCTCAAACCGCTCCACAGTTTTGGGCGATACGCATAGTCTCGCGCGGGAACGGGATGGCACTGTTGGGCACGATGATCAAGACCTTGATGGCGGCGTTTTGTGCGCTCGCCACGCTGGCGCTTCCGGCCGGGGCGGCGACGTTCTCGATGAAACGCGGCCTCAATCTCGACCAGTGGGTGACCTGGCCGGCCGAGGACAAATGGGGGGAGCGCCAGGCGATCCTGCCTTATCCGGAGTGGCGCAAATTCCTCAAGGCGGACGATCTCGAGGCGCTGAAGGATGCAGGCTTCGACTTCCTGCGCATGCCGGTCGATCCCGCGCCTTTTCTCTCGGACCGGACCGCGGCCCTTCGCGGCGACCTCTTTGCCAGCGTCCTGGACTCCGCGCGCATGATCAACCGCGCCGGCCTGAAAGTGGTCGTCGACCTGCATCTGATTCCCGCCGGCGGCAATCGCAAGATCGGCATGAGCGAGGTGATGGACAATCCAGCGACGTTCGACGCGTATGTCGACGTCGTGCGCGCCATGGCAAAGACACTCGCCAGGGAAGACCCGCGGCTTGTCGCGCTGGAACTGATGAACGAGCCGATCGTCGATTGCGACGAGGACGCGACCAGTCTTTGGCCCGACCGCCAGAAGCAGCTTTTCGCGGCCGCGCGCGCTTCCGCCACAAGGCTGACGCTTGTGCTCACCGGCGGCTGCTACTCGAACGCAGCCTCCTTGGCGAAGGTCGATCCGAAGGCGATCGCGGACGATAACATCATCTGGGCCTTCCACTCCTACGATCCATTCCTTTTGACGCATCAGGGCGCGACCTGGGCCGGCGATTTCATCCAATACGTCACCGGCCTGCCCTATCCGCTGACAGCCGTTCCGAAGGCGCAATTGGACATGACGCTAGACACGATCCGCGACCGGATCAGGGCCGAGGCGCCCTGGGCGCGGCAGAGCRGCATGCTCGCCTATCTCGACGAACAGGTGGCAGCGATGRACAGTCCCGAGAAGCTGGCCGCCGTCATGGATGCGCCGTTCAGGACGGTCGACGCCTGGGCGAAGGCCAATGGCGTCAAGCCGCAGGATATCACGCTCGGCGAATTCGGCATGATCCGCAAGGAATACGGCAACGGCTTCGTCATGCCGGCCGCATACCGCGCCGCCTATGTGCGCGACATGATCGCCCGCGCCGAGGCGCATGGCTTCTCCTGGTCGGTGTGGAGCTATGGCGGCGCCTTCGGCATCGTCGACGCGTTCGACGGCGAGAAGGCGGAACCCGAAGTGATGGATATGATTAGGTCGCTGCGGTAAGCAACAAACCAAGGTCTCACCTGAACATCAACGCGCCTTAGCCGAGATCGATCTGCAGGATCTCCGGCCGCACGCCAAAACGCACCGGCAGGATGCTGAAACCAAGTCCGCCGGAAACGATCAGGTTACGGTCGTTCTCCACGACATGGCCATAGGCGAAACGGTTGCCGTAGTCCGAAGGCACCACCGGTGAATAGCCAAACACCCGTACCTGCCCGCCATGCGTGTGCCCGGACAAGGTCAAYGAAACTCGCCATGGCACTTTTGGAAAAATGTCCGGCTCATGGGCGAGCAGGATGATCGGCTCGCCTCCTTGGATCTTGGCCAAGGTGCCGGGGAGGTCGTCGAAGCCCTGGAAGCTCTCGCGTCCCTTGGCTTTGTTCGGCAGCAGCGCGAGCTGATCGGCAAGCCCGGYGATCCAGAAACCATGCCCGTCCTTTTCCAGCCGCACGACGTCGTTTTCCAGCACCGGGATTCCGACATGCTCGAGCGCCTTGCGCGACTGGGTCGGGCCGGCTTCCGCGCGCTGCGCAAAGAAATCGGTCMACCAGTCGTGGTTGCCAAGGATCGACAGCACGCCGAGCCGCGCCTTCAGCCCGGACAGCGCCTCGGCCCATTCCGCCACCCGCACCGAGCCTGTCACGATCTTGGTTCCAGCGGTGTAATCACCCAGCAGGACGATAAGATCCGGCTGCAGCRCATTGGCCTGTTCGGCAAGCGCTGCGATCCGTTCCGGCGTCATCCACGGCCGGCAGGCGTGGATGTCGGCAAGCGCCACGACGCGCAGCTTGAGTCCGGCCGGCCAATGCGGCGGCGTCAGCGTGTAGCGCTTCACATGGGTCAGCAGCATCGGCTCGATGCCGACCGCATAGGCGCCGAGCGACACCATGGCGAAGGCCGAGCCGCCGACGAGGCGCAGGAAGGCGCGTCTGGTGATCATGGATCGGCCCAAGCCCCTTGGGAATCTATCAGGGAGCTGCCTTAAAGGCGGCAATTGCGCCCTGAGCTAGGCCAAGGCGCGCAGATTCTGCGCAGATCGGCCCGCCGCTCGGCCGAACGGCGAACAAATCTGCGTTACTCTTCCTGGAACAGGCTGATCTGCTGCTGGGCGATGTCCTTGGGCGGATCGAGGCCGAGATGGCGCCAGGCATTGGCGGTCAGCACGCGGCCGCGCGGCGTGCGCTGGATGAAGCCCTGCTGGATGAGATAGGGCTCGATGATGTCCTCGATCGCGTCGCGCGGCTCGGAGAGCCCGGCAGCGATCGTCTCGATGCCAACCGGGCCGCCGCCGAAATTGCGCGCGATCATCGACAAATAGCGGCGGTCGAGCGCGTCGAGGCCCAGCGCGTCGACCTCCAGCCTGGTCAGCGCCTCGTCGGCGATCTTCCTGTCGACATGCGCGGCGCCGGCGACGCTGGCGAAGTCGCGCACCCGGCGCAACAGCCGGCCGGCGATGCGCGGCGTGCCGCGGGCGCGGCGCGCGATCTCCGCCGCGCCGTCGTCGCCGAGTGGCATCGAGAGAATCCGGGCGCCGCGCCGCACGATCTGCTCCAGCTCCTCGACCGTGTAGAAATTGAGCCGCACCGGAATGCCGAAGCGGTCGCGCAGTGGATTGGTCAGGAGCCCGAGCCGGGTTGTTGCCGCGACCAAGGTGAAACGGGCGAGGTCGATCTTGACCGAGCGCGCCGCCGGCCCCTCGCCGATGATCAGGTCGAGCTGGAAATCCTCCATCGCCGGATAGAGGATTTCCTCGACTGCCGGATTGAGGCGATGGATCTCGTCGATGAAGAGGACGTCGCGTTCGTCGAGATTGGTGAGCAGCGCGGCGAGGTCGCCGGCCTTGGCGATGACCGGGCCGGAGGTCGAACGGAAATTGACGCCGAGCTCGCGCGCCATGATCTGCGCCAGCGTCGTCTTGCCGAGCCCGGGCGGGCCGACGAACAAGACGTGGTCGAGCGCCTCGCCGCGACTCTTGGCGGCATCGACGAAAACCTTGAGATTGGCGCGCACCGCCGCCTGGCCGACGAACTCGTCGAGCGACTGCGGCCGCAGCGTCTGGTCGGCATCCTCGCCGCGCTTGTCGGGAGCAATGAGGCGGGGCGAAAGGCTCATGCCGCCTTCCTTGCATAGGACCGGTGGCGGGACAAGCGTCGCCTCACCGCGCCAGTTCCTTCAGCCCGAAGCGGATCAGCTTGGACGCGTCCGCGCCCTCGCCCGCCGATTTCAGCGCCGCGGCAACCGCGTTCGCCGCGATGTCGCGCGAATAGCCGAGATTGACGAGCGCCGAGACCGCATCGGTGATCGGCGCGGCCGCGACCCCTTCGCCAAGCTCCTGCTTGAGGCCGATCGTRCCGGTGGCAGCACCCGCATAGGCCGGCGCCTTGGTGCGCAATTCGGTGACGATGCGCTCGGCCACCTTCTTGCCGACGCCGGGCGCGCGGGAAACCATCGCGATGTCGCGCAGGGCGATCGCGTTGGCGAGATCGGCCGGCGCCAGCGTCGACAGCACCGCCAGCGCCACCTTGGCGCCGACGCCCTGCACATTGTTCATCAAGAGGCGGAACCACTCGCGCTCCAGTCCGGTCTGGAAGCCGTAGAGCCGGATCATGTCCTCGCGCACATAGGTCTCGATGAACAGCACCACCGCCTCACCGGGCGACGGCAGCGCGGCAAGCGTGCGCGCCGAGCAATGGGCGACATAGCCGACGCCATGCACGTCGATGACGCAGCTATCTTCGTCGATCTCCTCCAGCGTGCCTTTCAGCTTGCCGATCATGGCTTGGCCTTCATGGATGCGTTTCCGGAGAGATAATTTCGAGATCGGGGAAATAGCTGCGGTAGCGAGGTGCGTCGCGCGTCAACAGACGATGCCCGGCAACGGCCGCATGCGCGCCGATGAAGAAGTCGGGCAAAGTCCGCTCTCGAACACCGCCGGCCCGCCGATAGCGGGAATGTGCCGCCCCAGCCAGGAATGCGGCTTCCCAAGGCAAAAACTCGCGATCCATTTCCAGTCTCTCGGCTGCTTTCCTCAGCATTGCTTCGGAAGCGACCAGAGGAGCAAGCTCGGACCAGACGATGCTGTTGATGACCAACGCGCCATCGCGTCGGCAGGAKATAATCGCGGACGAAGACCATTCCGTCAGCGGCCCGGCCGGGCCCCAGACGTCAATGAGCACGTTTGTGTCAATCAACGTCGAGATTTTCACGCGGTCCCCTCAACCACTCCATATACTCGTCCGTCGTCATGCCGCCCAAATCCAGCGTTCCCTCCATCTTGTCGAGGACCTCCCTGAATTTGCGGGCAGCTTCCTCCTCCGAAATGTTTTCGTTGACGGCGACAAGCCGGGCACCCTCGTCGGTCGCCACGAACTCCACCTCGGAGCCCGGGCCGATACCCAAATGGTCTCTTATCTGCTTGGGGATCGTGACTTGCCCCTTGGTGGTCACCCGCATGGTAATACCTCGCAGGTATTACCTAYGCCCCAAATGAGAACAAGTCAAGAACACCTACCCCGCCACCGCCATGCGATAGGCGACGCTCGGACGGTGATGCGCATGGCAGATGGCGATGGCAAGGGCGTCGGCGGCGTCGTCGGTGTCGAAGACGGCCTTCGGCATCAGCACTTTGACCATCATATGGATCTGCTTCTTCTCGCCGTGACCGACACCGATGACCGCCTTCTTGACGGCGTTGGGGGCGTATTCGGCAACCACCAGCCCGGCCCGCGCCGGCACCAGCATGGCGATGCCGCGCGCCTGGCCGAGCTTCAGCGTCGCGGTCGCGTCCTTGTTGACGAAGGTCTGCTCGACCGCCGCCTCATGCGGCATGGCCTGGTGCAGCACCTCGGCCAAGCCGTCATGCAGCTGGCAGAGCCTTGTCGCCAGCGGCGCCTTGTCGTCGGACCGCACCGTGCCGGACGCGACGAAGCGCAGTGAATTGCCCACGCTGTCGACAATACCCCAGCCGGTGCGCCTCAGCCCCGGATCGATGCCGATGATGCGAATCGCTTCCCCCATGTGCCAAGTCTAGCCGTGGCGGCAAGCGATGCCAGCAAAATGTGAACAAACCAGAAACAATTGCGACCTCAAGAACGCAACCGAAAAGCCGATCGAAGCGGCGGTCGCGGGCTAGCCCGTCCAATCCCAGGATCTAATTCGTCACGCGACGGATGGTTTTCGACAGCCGCGCGAGGAATGCCGGCCTGGACGATGCGACCAGCTTCCACGCCAGGACCGCATTGCCCATGCGCCGCGGCAGGATTCCGATGCTGAGGAACCAGGCCGCCAGGGTGGCCCGCCGCCGCCAGGATGCGTTCATTTCCAGGCTGGCGGTAGCGCCCGCTCTTGCCAGTCCCAGCCGGGAGTCGGTTTCAACCGGATGCTGGGGCTCGTCGACGCAGAGCGAAGCCAGCCGCTCTTCCAGATGAACCGGATCGTGAAGGCCGGCATCCGCTGGCACGGTCAAACCGATCTCGGCCGCCCGGTCGGATAAGGCTTCGAGGCGGCGGAAGTCATGCTCGACGCRCCAGCGCGCCCGCTCGGCAAGCTTTTCGGCAAAGACCGAATGGTTGGAGCCGTGGATGCGGTAGGCGCCAAGGCAGGTGTCGATGGCTTTCACCTCTCCGTGCAGCGGCGCGAGCGTCGCGAGATAGCCGTCGGCGCCTTGCCGGAAATCGCTTTCAGGCATGGGCATTATCGGTTCCAGCGCCTCGCGGTCGAACGCCAGCCCGCTTGTCACCGTCGTCCGGTACCGCCCCTTACGCAACAATTCCGGAACGACGTCGCCTGAATCGAACGGCTGTTCCGGAGGGGGAAAGACATCCTTGATATGCTGGTTCTCATCGACGAGATGCAGTCGGAATTGCGCCTGGGCGACATCCGCGTCCCACTCGTCCAGGACCTCGGAGACGGCGTTCGGATAGAGATAATCGTCGGCGTCGAGAAAAAGAATGATCTCCCCGGTGCTCGCCTCGAACCCGGTATTGAACGCTGCGCCATGCCCACCATTCCTGCGCCTGAGGCACGGACGGATCTTATCGCCATAGGATTCGATGACGGCCACCGACGCATCCGTCGATGCGTCGTCGACGACCACGACCTCGACATTTCGGTGATCCTGCTCCAACGCGCTGTCGATGGCGCGTCCCAGGAACTGCTCGTAATTATAGTTGGGGATGATGATCGATACCGGAATGCGGTCCAATGGCGAATGCACGGGATCAAGCCTCGCAATCTGCTTTGGTCACAGTGACGGTGATTCCTGCAGAACCGGCTCGGTCGACCCGGCTGCGGCGAACGGCCCCAACTAGGGTCCCGTCGCTTCAAGGCAAGGGTCATATTCCCCGCAAAGGCCGGCTTGGCCTTCAAATGCGATGACAGCTGCCGCAATATCGAGCGCAGYCA
Organism: Mesorhizobium sp. LCM 4576; assembly: GCF_001854815.1. Classification (NCBI taxonomy): domain Bacteria; kingdom Pseudomonadati; phylum Pseudomonadota; class Alphaproteobacteria; order Hyphomicrobiales; family Phyllobacteriaceae; genus Mesorhizobium; species Mesorhizobium sp. LCM 4576. Next base: position 95,701 of record NZ_MDDT01000015.1, on the reverse strand, counting down.
GAATCGCGGGCGCTCGATTTRCAGCCAGAACGGCTCGTCAAGTCGCGGCTCGGTGAGGGACCGATTCTGCGCGACGCTATCGTTGCAAACGCGATGTCAGCCGCGCGCGAACGCCGTGTTCAAAAGGCTGATCTGGTCGGAAACCGGGTTGGCCCGCCGCCCGGGTGCATGCGTGTCGCTGATGACGCCGCCATAGAWTTCCTCGTCCATGCGCCGCACCAGCGACTGCAGGCGCAGCGAGCGCRTCACGAGGTCCAGAAAATCCGTGGGCAGCTCGTTCCAGCCAAGCGCCTCGTCATGCGCGGACGCCGTGTCGAGCCGTACCTTGGACTTCTCCGAGGCCACCTGATCGCGCGTCATCTCGCCGGAATTCGCCGCCCGCTGCAAAAGCAGCCAGGAGGCGACCTGCATGAGCCTCGTGGTCAGCCGCATCGACTCGGCCGCATAGAGGGTCGCGRCCGTGCGCGACAATTTCTTGGCTTCGAGYCTGCCCTTGCCATCGAGATACTCGGCGGCCTGCTCGACCAGCCCCATGCCTTCCTGGTAGAGCGGCTTGAAGGATTGGGAGAAAACCCGGCGCTCCGCCAGCTTGACGGTTTTCGCGCTGCCCTTCGAAGGCTCGTTCATCGATACGCCCCTGCACTGCCGCCAGCCGATTCGGCAATCCTTGCCGACACGGCCGCACCCTTAAATGACTGAGGCTTGAAAATGCGCTTCGACGCCCATGAAGGCAAGCGCATGTTTAACAAACGGTTAACGCCGRCCGCGCTGCAGCCATCCGCCGGCGGATGACGCCGGCGTGCTGCCTGCGGACAAAAAAAGAGCCGCGGATAAGGCGGCTCTCAGGAGTTTAACAGGGAGGCGTCAAACAAAGTGGCTCCAACCACTCGGTAAGAATCCAGCAAAACTGGATGGGCATAGTAAACGCCCGTAAAGCTTAATGAACCCTTAACGCCGGGTGGAATTTTTGAGCGAACGGACTTTCCTGTGCCGGAACAGGACAGCGGCTTCGCTTCCCGGGACCCTCTGAAAACCGGATTTTCGAACGCCAACCGTGGCCATCGAAACATGTTGGCCGCTGCGGCGGCATCGTTCCGAAACACGCGCCGCGCAAAAGGCCGCTCCTCTGAAGCGGYGCGCGTGTCCGCGCCCTTTGAAAATCACGCGGGATATCCGGGAGCAAACCATGGATTGGTATTCGATCGTCAAATTCCTTCACGTCGTTTCGGCTGTTTTGTGGGTCGGCGGCGGCTTCGTGCTGTTCCTGCTCGGCGTGCTGGCCGAGCGCGCCGGCAACATCGAGGACAAGCTGCTGGCAATGCGCGCCAGCGGACAGCTTGGCGGCAGGTTCTTCGCGCCRATGTCGATGCTGACGCTGGTCTTCGGGCTGATCATGTGCGGCTTCTGGGTCGGMTTCACCGAGCTGTGGATCGTCATCGGCCTCGTCGGCTACGCCACGACCTTCTCGATCGGCATGCTGATCTTCAAGCCGACCGGCGAGCGCATGGGTGCCATGGTCGCCAAGGACGGYGTGACGCCCGCCGTTCTCGCCATCGGTCAGCGCATGATGAGCTGGGCGCGCCTCGACTACGCGGTGATGCTGGTGATCATCGCCGACATGGTGCTGAAGCCCRCTTTGCACGACATCGGCGTTCTTGCCGGCATGGCGATGGTGGTTGCGCTGGGCGCCGCGCTCGCCTTCGGCGGCAGCCGCCAGATGGTGCCGAGCGCCGCCTGATTGTCTGGAGCGAGGCGGCAGGATGGCCGATTCGCTTCTACATCAAGCCGTCCCACAGCAGCTTGACGGCGACCACCGCGACGGTGGCGTAGGTGAACGGATAGAAGACCTCAGGCCGCATGCGGCGCACCAGCCAGGCGCCGGCGATCGTCGACAACGGCGCCAGCGGCATCAGCGCGGCCGACGCGATCAGGTTGGTGGCGTCGAACTGGCCGAGCGCGAAATAGGGGACGAGCTTCAGCGCATTGGTGGCGGCAAAGAAGATCGCCGCGGTTCCCGACAGCACCTTCGGATCGAGCCGGATCGGCAACGCATAGACCTGGAAGGGCGGACCGCCGACATGGGCAACGAAGCTGGTGAAGCCGGCGACCGTGCCCCAGAAGGCGGCGGCGACGCGGTTCGGCTCCGCCGCATGGTCGGCGCCGTGGCGGAACTGCAGGTAGATCCAGCGCAGCACGAACACCAGCGCGACGGCGCCGACGATCAGCCGCACCATCTCCTCGGTGACCAGAGCCGCGGTCAGCCAGCCGAGCCCGATGCCGATGACGGCGCCAGGCATCATATCGACCAGCATCTTGCGGTCGTAGACGCCCCACCAGGTCCACACCGAAACGATGTCCATCAGGCACAGGATCGGCAGCAGGATGGCGGCCGCCTGAACCGGCGGCATGGCCAGCGCCATCAGCGGCACGCCGACGAAGCCGACGGCGCCGCCGAAGCCGCCTTTCGACAGGCCGACAAGGATCACCGCCGGAATGGCGGCGGCATAGAACCACGGATCGCTGAGCAGGCCTGACATCGGCAAAGGAAGGTTGGAGAAGGCGGGAACCCAGCCATAGCGCAGAACAGGGCCGCCGGGATAGTCATTAATGCCAATGCCGGCATCCGCTATGCCGGCCCGATATTGGGCTTCCTCATCCTGACGACTCAGCTTGATGATGYACCATCACGCTCGGGAGCTGACACCTAGCCCTTCGTATAGTCAGRCCCAAAGCGTCTCGGCAGTCCGTCGGCGARCATCAGCCAAGGCAGCTTCTCCTCGAAAGCGACATGCAGCGTAGGCGCAAACTTTTCCGGCTCCGTCATCGCCGCGGCAAAGAAATGCATGACGCCGGACATGTTCTTTGAGYGGAAGGAAAGCGGCGAACCGCAGTGATCGCAAAATGTTCTTTCCACGCCGGGAGAAGAGTTGAACACCTTCGGTGGCTTGYCCAGCCATCGCCACTGGCCGTCCAGGACGCCAATGTAGGTTGTCATCGGCGCGGAACACTGCCGCCGGCAACTTTCACAATGGCAGACCACGCAGGCCTGTGCCGGGCCATCGACTTCAAAAGCAATTGCGCCGCAAAAGCAACGACCACGCATGCGAAACCTCCTCGAGGCAGCAACGACGGCTCAGACTAGTGCGGGGTACGCGCGGGAGTCGCCAAGGAATGCGCCGGACTGGCGCCTGATCCCGACATTCGGAGCTGGCGATTAGCTTCGCCGCGCCTGGACCAGCAGGAACATCGGCCGCTCGAGCTCTTCGGCCAGTTCCGGCCGGGCGGCGATCTGCGCGTCCGTCGGACGGAATTCCTCGACATGCCCGATGGCGAAGCCGGCCTGGATCAGCAAATTCAGCGTGGTGCCGATGGTGCGGTGATGCTTGACCACGCCCTTGGTGAACCAGTCGGTGGTGCGCGGTCCCTCGACCAGATACCGGTCGACCGGCCATGTCTTCCGGCCAGCGGCATCGACGGACCAACCCGGGTTGGTCGGCGCCATATAGATCGGATGTTCCGTCGAGAAGACGAAGGCTCCGCCTGGAACCAGGGCCTGGTGGACGGTCGCGAACAGGCGCGCGGCATCGCCGACATAGTGCAAGGCAAGCGAGCTGTAGGCGAGGTTGAAGCGCGCCTTCGGCAGGCTGAGCTCATCGAGGTCGGCGCGCCGGTAGGTGAGGGCATCATCGGCGCCGGCGGCGCGTGCCCGCGCAAGCATCTTTTCCGACAGGTCGAGGCCGAGGACCTCGCTCGCGCCATGCGCGCGCGCCCAGCGGCAGAACCAGCCGAAGCCGCAGCCGAGATMGACGACGCGCAAGCCATCGACGTCGGGCAGCATGGCGCGCAGCGCCGGCCATTCGGGCGCGCCGTTCAGGCCCTCGACCGAGCGGCCGAGGCGGCTATAGCCTTCGAAGAATTCCGGACGGTCGTAGATGTTTTGCGCCATGTGTCTGTTCCTGCTCTTGCCGGGTATTTAGCGGACGGCCTCTCGGCTTCCAACGCCCTCCGCGAAACCCGAAAGGCGACGCAAGCCGCAGCAATGGTTAAGCATTTTGGCCGCGGCCCCCGCGCGGCCGACTGTTCAAGCCGCTCCCTTTGCTCTATGCCGCAATGCAACCATGTTCGCCCGGCATAGGCGAAACCGGGATCGAAGGCCAATGAACGACGCAAACCMGCCCAACCGCTGCCGTATCGTGCTGATCGCGCCGCCGCTCGTGCCGGCGGAGCAGATCTGCGCGGCCTTCGAGGGCGGCGACATCGCCTCGCTGATCCTGCCCGACAACGGCATGGACGACGCTTCCTTCCAGGCCTTCGCCGAGAGGATCGTGCCGATCGCCCAAGGCGCCGGCATCGCCGTCATCATCGCCGGCGACAGCCGCATCGCCGGGCGCGTCCAGGCCGACGGCATCCATGTCGAAGCAAAACCCAAGGAGCTTGCCGAGACGATCGAGCGCCTGGCCGGCAAGATGATGGTCGGCGCCGGCGGCGCCAAGACCCGCGACGAGGCGCTGGAGCTCGGCGAGGAGCGGCCTGACTACATGTTCTTCGGCCGTTTCGGCTATGACAACAAGCCGGAGCCGCATCATCGCAACCTCGCCCTCGGCGAATGGTGGGCGGAGATGATTTCGATCCCCTGCATCGTCATGGGCGGCTCCGAGCTTGCTTCCGTCGAGACGGTGGCCGCGACCGGCGCCGAGTTCGTGGCGCTGTCCAGCGCCGTCTTTGCCGACGGTCGCGACCCCCGGGCGGCGATCGCCGCCGCCAACGCGCTGCTCGATGAAACCGCGCCGCGTTTCGAGGACTGACATGCGCCTGCGTGGCCCTTGCCTGGTGGTCCTGGCCGGCCTGCTTGCGCAGGCCGCGATGGCGGCCGAGACCGTCCCGTTGCCGCAGCCGCGGCCGGAGACGAATGCGCCGGACAAGAGCGCACCCGACGCAGCCCAGCCGTATGCAGCCAAGCCGGATGCAGGCACGCCGAATACAGCCACACCCAACGCAGGCACGCCGGACACAGCCGCGCCGGACACCGGCGCGCCGGATCCGAGCAGGTTCGGCGCCGGCCCGCATATCGACAAGCCGATCCAGAACACCTTGCCGCAGCCGGCCACCATGACGCCGCCATCGGCCGACACCGTCAATCCCGACCGCTTCGGCGCCAAGCAGCCGGACGCCGCCTACGGCGCCTTCCAGCGCGGCCTTTACAAGACCGCCTACAACCTTGCCATGGAGCGCGCCAAGAACGGCGATCCGGCGGCCGAGACGCTCGTGGCCGAAATCCTGTCGCGCGGACTGGGTGTGCCGCTCAATCCGGCCGAGGCCGCGAAATGGTATGCGCTGGCGGCCGAACAGGGCGTGCCGGAGGCGCAGTTCCAATATGCGCTGATGCTGTTGGACGGCCGCTACGTGAAGAAGGACGAAAAGGGCGCCTTCGCCCTGATGCAAGCCTCGGCCGAGGCCGGCAACCGGCTTGCGCAGTTCAACTTCGCGCAACTGCTCGTCCAGCAGGATCCCGGCGATGCCGGCCTTGCGAAGGCCGCCGTCTACTATGAGCGCGCGGCCGCCACCGGACTTGCCGACGCGCAATACGCGATGGCGCAGCTCTATGCCAACGGGGCCGGCGGCAAGCCGCATGACGACGCCCAGGCACGCATGCTGCTGGCGCAGGCGGCGCGGCAGAACTATGACACCGCGCAGATCGACCTCGCCACCTGGATGATCGAGGGACGCGGCGGCGGGCGCGACCTGAAATCGGGCTTTGCCTGGATGAAGCGGGCGGCGCAAGGCGGCAATGTCGCCGCCCAGAACCGCCTCGCCAAGCTCTATATGGGCGGCATCGGCACCGACCCGGACCTGATCCTCGCCGGCGCCTGGTACATCGTCGCCCGCCGCGCCGGGCTGATCGACCCGCGGATGGACGATTTCCTGCAGGGCCTCGACGACGATCAGACCAAGCAGGCGCTGCAGAAGGCCAACCGCCTGCCTTGACGCGTGGCGCCGGGGACGGCATGTCCGGGCCGCCTTGGGTTCCCTCCCTTGCCACTATGCGCGATTTGTGGTCTTGGAGGCGCCAAAGCGCGACCCGCGCGTGAAAGATCTCACTCGGATCAGTTCATCATGGCCAAGATCAGTGGCAGCGAAATCCGCCCCGGCTATGTCATCGAGCACGATGGCGGCCTGTGGGTGGCGGTCAAGACCAATACCGTCAAGYCCGGCAAGGGCGGYGCCTACAATCAGGTCGAGCTGAAGAACCTGATCAACGGCACCAAGCTCAACGAGCGCTTCCGCTCGGCCGAGACCGTCGAGCAGATCAGGCTCGACCTGAAGGATTTTTCCTTCCTTTACGAGCAGGGCGATGCGCTGGTCTTCATGGATACCGAAAGCTACGAACAGCTCGAGCTGGCGAAGGACTTCGTCGGCGAGCGCGCCGCTTTCCTGCAGGACGGCATGATGGTGACGGTGCAGCTTTACGAGGAGCGGCCGATCGGCATTTCGCTGCCCGACCAGGTGACGCTCACCATCACCGAGGCCGACCCGGTGGTGCGGGGCCAGACGGCCGCCTCCTCCTACAAGCCGGCGGTGCTGGAGAACGGCATCCGCGTGCTGGTGCCGCCTTTCATCTCGGCCGGCGAGCGCATCGTCGTCGACACCAACGAAATCACCTATATGCGCCGCGCAGATTGACCGGCCGAAAGCAGGAATAAAAAATGGCGCGTTCCGCTCTCCTCAACGTCATGGTCCAGGCCGCGATGAAGGCCGGCCGCTCGCTGTCGCGCGACTTCGGCGAGGTGCAGAACCTGCAGGTCTCGATGAAAGGACCGGGCGACTATGTCAGCCAGGCCGACCGCAAGGCCGAGGAGATCGTCTTCGCCGAGCTGTCGAAGGCGCGGCCGGGCTACGCCTTCCTGATGGAGGAGCGCGGCGCCGTCGAAGGCGAGGACGCCCAGCACCGCTGGATCGTCGATCCACTCGACGGCACCACCAATTTCCTGCACGGCATCCCGCTCTTTTCGGTGTCGATCGCGCTCGAACRCCAGGGCCAGATCGTTGCCGGCGTCATCTACAATCCGGCGATGGACGAGCTCTACACGGCCGAGCGCGGCGGCGGCGCCTTCATGAACGACCRCCGGCTGCGCGTTGCCGGGCGCTCCAAGTTGATCGATAGCGTTATCGGCTGCGGCGTGCCGCATCTCGGCCGCGGCCAGCACGGCAATTTCCTGATCGAATTGCGCAACGTCATGGCCGAAGTCTCCGGCGTTCGACGCATGGGCTCCGCCGCCCTCGATCTCGCCTATGTCGCGGCCGGACGCATGGACGGCTTCTGGGAAACCGGCCTGTCGTCCTGGGACATCGCCGCCGGCATTCTCCTGGTGCGCGAAGCCGGCGGCTACGTCTCCGACATGGATGGCGGACAGGGCATGCTGGACAGCGGCGAGGTCGTCGCCGGCAACGAGCTCATCCAGCGCGCGCTGCTGAAAACCGTGAAGAAGCCGCTGGCTGCTCGCTGATCGACAATGGCGTTCCTCGCGCGTCGAAAGGACGCGCGCCTTTAGTCGCAGAACCGCAACCGAAGCTTGAAATACTGGTCCGCAAGCGCCCAAATAGGCGTTGCAGGGTCATTGATGAGCGACGCGCGTCCAGATACAACGCTTGAAATCCCCTTCGTGGGGCGATGGCACTATTCGCGCGCCGAAATGATCGCCGATGGCATCGTTCACGCGGTGGGCATCGTGCTGGCGATCGCCGCCGGCTCGGCTTTCCTGGCTTTGGCCGCCTTCCACTCCGGCCCTGGCGAATATGTCGCCGCGGTGTTCTATGTGGTGTCGCTGCTCACCGTGCTCTCGGTGTCGCTGGCCTATAATCTATGGCCCGTCTCTTGGCCGGCGAAATGGATCCTGCGCCGTTTCGACCATRCCGCGATCTATCTGCTGATCGCCGCCACCTACACGCCCTTCCTCGCCCAGCTCAACAACTCGCCGCTGGCCGTGCCCATGATCGTCGTCGTGTGGAGCGCGGCCGTGACCGGCATCGCCATCAAGATGTTCCTGCCCGGCCGTTACGACCGGCTGGCCATCGTCTTCTATCTCGCCATCGGCTGGAGCGGTGTGGTGCTCGCCGGACCGCTGGTCCAGACGCTGCCGACGACCTCGGTGGCGCTGCTGGTCGCCGGCGGCGTCGTCTATTCCCTGGGCGTCATCTTCTTCGCCTGGAAGGGCCTGCGCTTCCACAATGCCGTCTGGCACGGCTTCGTCGTTACCGGCGCCGGCCTTCACCTGGCGGCCATGGTCGACTGCCTGGTGGTCAGCCGGTTCTAGGCCTGCGGCGCGGGGGCCTATCGGCCATATTGCCAAGCGCCATTCAATTTGGTCACAATTCCGTTTAGAGTCGCGGCAATTCTGCGGCGGGTGGCATCGGAAACGGGGCACGGATGGCTTTTCTCAGATCCTTCGGCAGGCGATCGGACGTCCTGGTCTATGATCCGCATAAGCTGTCGAGCCCGCAGGTCTTCCTGCTCACCATGGTGATCTTCCTGATCATCGTCGCTTTCATCGCCGCCATCCTCACCCGCCAGATCTCGACCGCCTTCTCCAGCAATCCGGGCCTCAACGGATTGATCGTCGGCGTGCTGGTAGTCGGCATCCTGCTTGCCTTCGTCCAGGTCGGGCGGCTGTTCCGCGAGGTGCGCTGGGTCAACTCCTTCCGCGCCGGCTCCGAAACCACCGAGCCGGTGCTCTTGGCGCCGATGAAGGCGATGATCGGCCGCTCGTCGACGATCGCGTTCTCGACCTCGTCGATGCGCACGATGCTGGATTCCATCGCCACCCGCCTCGACGAGAGCCGCGACACCTCGCGCTATCTGGTCGGCCTGCTTGTGTTCCTCGGCCTGCTCGGCACCTTCTGGGGCCTGCTCAACACCATCGCCTCGATCCGCGAGACGATCGAGGCTCTGGACCCGGGCACCGGCGATGCGGCGGCCGTGCTCGATGCGCTGAAGCAGGGCCTGTCGGCGCCGCTGGCCGGCATGGGCACCGCCTTTTCGTCCTCGCTGTTCGGCCTCTCCGGCTCGCTCGTGCTCGRCTTCCTCGACCTGCAGGCCGGCCGCGCCCAGACCCGCTTCTACACCGAGCTCGAGAACTGGCTGTCCTCGGTCACCGATCTTTCTTCCGACATCGTCGTGTCCGACACGGCCAAGACCGAGTCCTCCGAGGACATCCGGCTCCTGTCGGAGCGGCTGCGCAGCCTGCAGGAGAATGGCGGCGGCTCCAATCCGCGCGTCGCCACCGCCATGGCCAATCTTGCCGACGGCATCTCGGGGCTGGTGAAGAACATGCGCTCCGAGCAGCAGATCATGYGCGACTGGGTCGAAGCCCAGTCCGACGAGCAGAAGGCCATGCGCAACACGCTGGAGAAGATCGCCGACGCGCTGAAGAAGCAAGGGGTCCACTGACGTGGCGCTGGCAAGACGGCGCGCCGACCGCCGCATCGACTACTGGCCGGGTTTTGTCGACGCCTTGTCGACGCTGCTGCTTGCGATCATGTTCCTGCTCACCGTCTTCGTGCTGGCGCAGTTCCTGCTCAGCCGCGAGATCTCGGGCAAGGACGCGGTGCTGAACCGCCTCAACTCGCAGATCAACGAGCTGACCCAGCTGCTCGCGCTGGAACGCACGAACAGCCAGGACAAGGAGGATTCGCTCGCCAACCTGCAGGCGTCGCTGTCGGCGGCGCAAGCCGAAAAGAGCCGCCTCGAGCAATTGCTGGCGCAGGGCGCCGGCGCCGGCGACGCGGCTAACAAGCGTGCCGACGCCCTGTCCGGCGAGCTCAGCAACCAGCGCCAGATCAGCCAGCAGGCGCTGAGCCAGGTCGAGATCCTCAACCAGCAGATCGCAGCACTTCGCAAGCAGATCGGCGCGCTGGAAGACGCGCTCAACGTCTCGGAGCAGCGCGACCGCGACTCCAACACCAAGATCGCCGATCTTGGCCGGCGCCTGAACGTCGCGCTGGCGCAGCGCGTCCAGGAGCTCAACCGCTACCGCTCCGACTTCTTCGGCCGCCTGCGCGAGATCCTCGCCGACCGCGAGAACATCCGCATCGTCGGCGACCGTTTCGTCTTCCAGTCGGAAGTGCTGTTCCCGACCGGCTCCGACGTGATCAACGACGCCGGCAAGGTCGAGATGAAGAAGCTCGCCGACGCCATCATAGAGTTGCAGAAGGAAATCCCGCCGGAGATCARCTGGGTGCTGCGTGTCGACGGCCACACCGACAATAAGCCGCTGTCCGGCACCGGCCGCTATCGCGACAACTGGGAATTGTCGACCGCGCGCGCCACCTCGGTGGTGAAGTTCCTGATCGAGAACGGCGTGCCGGCCAACCGGCTGGTGGCCGCAGGCTTCGGCGAGTTCCAGCCGCTCGATCCGGCTGACACCGACGAGGCGCGCAGCAAGAACCGCCGCATTGAACTGAAGCTCACCGAACGGTGATCTATCTTCACGCCAGGTCACGGGAAGTTGTTTGTCGGCTTGAATACTTAGAGTATCAAGTCCCGTCGRCAAGACCTGAAAACATTATCTTTTTTTAATTACAAATCGCAAATCGACGCACCTAGTTTGCCGCGCAGGGCCGGGGACCGCCGGCGATGCCTCCCATCGCGACGCGACGGAACCGGACGGCCCGGAAAGGTCGGAAGGCAAGGCGGCAGGGCCGCCACCTTCCCTATCGGAGGATGCGCCGCCATGCGCGCTTCAACATCTCTCAAGACTGTAACCCTGGCTGCCGCGCTGATCGCGGCCCCGCTCGCCGGCGCCTATGCGGCCGGGCACCGCAAGGGGCTTCTCGACGCGACCCCTCCAGCCGAGTTCATCGGGCCGCGCGTGACCGGTCTGATCGATCAGGTTGAGGGCGTGGATCAGGGCATCACCGACGCCCGGCAGGCCAACAACATTTCGGCTTCCGAGGCGCAGCAACTGCACATGCGCGCCGCGCGCATCAGCCAGGCCGCGGAGCATGTCGCGGCGTCGGATCACGGCAGGATCCCGTCCCCGCAATACCATGAGCTGCTGCGCCRCCTCGACAATGTCGACCAGAGGCTGATGAACGATACCGGCAGCGGCTTCATGACGGGCGACGGCTCAGACGGCGGCAATTACCCGAACGGCTGACGTTTCCGGAGGAAATGGAAGGGACCACCTGGCGCCCGCGGGACCTGGCCCCGGGGGCGTCCTTTTTCGATTGCTGTTCCGATTACAGGCCGAGCCAAAGCGCGACGATGGCGAGCACCGCCGGCACCGACTGGATGAAGAGGATCTTGCGGCCGACGGTCGCCGCGCCGTAGAGGCCGGCTATCGCGACGCAGAGCAGGAAGAACATCTTGATCTGAAACCCACCGGCGCCGAGATAGAGACCCCAGATCAGGCCCGCGGCGAGAAAGCCGTTATAGAGGCCCTGATTGGCGGCGAGCACCTTCGAGGCGCTGGCGAATTCCGGCGTCAGGYCGAACGCCTTGCGGCCGCGCGGCGTGTCCCAGAGCACCATCTCCAGATAGACGATATAGCAATGGATCAGCGCCACCAGCCCGACCAGGATATTGCYGATCATCGTCCCCTCCAGCGATTTGTTCCCCGCATTGATCACGCAGCCGCCTCACAAGGCAAGACGGCCGATCCCCTCACTGCTGATCACTTGACGACCAATCCTCTGGCGATCGGTGAGGGTTGCCAAGCGTGGTGCGTTGGTATCTTTTCGCGCCAGCCAAATTGAAGCTGGGTATCCATCATGTCCTTCCAGAAACTCGACGATCTCGGCCACAAGCTCGAAGCGCTCGAGCATGCTTTAGCCATCCTTGGCGCGGATGAGGCGACGCACATGGCGGTCGGYGGCGGCGAAAAGCGCGCCGAGGCGATGTCCTCGCTTGCCGGCATGCTGCATCGCCAGGCGACCGCGCCCGAGATCGGCGACTGGATCGCCGCCGCCGAGCAAGAGCCGCTGAACGACGAGCAGCAGGCGGCGGTGCGGGAATTGCGCCGCCAATACACCAACCTCACCTGCCTGYCGGCCGAGTTCGTCGAGCGTCAGACAGTGGCGCGCATGCGCTCCGAGCAGCTCTGGCGGAGCTTGCGCGCCAGGAACGACTGGGCCGGCTTCCTGCCGGCGCTGGAAGGCGTCGTGGCGCTGGTGCGCGAGGAAGCAGCACTGCGTGCCGAGGCGCTTGGCCTGGCGCCCTATGATGCGCTGATGGAGCAATWCGATCCCGGCAACCGCGCCGCCGACATCACGCCGGTCTTTGCCGAGCTGAAGGCCTTTCTCAAGGATTTCCTGCCGCACGCGCTGGCGGTGCAGGATGCGCGGCTGGCAAAACATCCGCTGAAGCCGCTCTCCGGCAGCTATGCCGTCGAGAAGCAGCGCGAGCTCGGTCTTGCCATGATGGCGGCCGTCGGCTTCGACCTCACCCATGGCTCGCTGTCGGTGTCGCACCATCCCTTCTGCGGCGGCGTGCCGACCGACGTGCGCATCACCACCCGCTACAAGACCTCCGACTTCCTGTCGGCGCTGATGGGCGTGCTGCACGAGACCGGCCACGCGCTCTACGAGCAGAACCTGCCGAAAGCCTGGTCGCATTGGGCGCTCGGTAAGGCGCGCGGCATGGCCGTGCATGAGAGCCAGAGCCTGTTCGTCGAAAAGCAGATCGGCCGCAACCCCGCCTTCTGGCACTGGGCGCTGCCGGTGGTCGAAAAACACCTCGGCGAAGCCTGGTCGCTCGACGACATCCTGCCGCATGTCCACCATGTCGAGCGCGGCCTGATCCGCGTCGACGCCGACGAGGTCACCTATCCGCTGCATGTCATCCTTCGCTACGAGCTCGAGCAGGAGCTCGTCGCCGGCCGGCTGGAGGTCGCCGACCTACCCGAGGCCTGGGACGCCAAGATGCGCGACTATCTCGGCCTCTCGACCATCGACAACCCGGCTGACGGACCGATGCAGGACGTGCACTGGCCGGGCGCCGCCTTCGGCTATTTCCCCTCCTACACGCTGGGCGCCATGATGGCGGCGCAGCAATGGGCGGCGCTGACTAGGGAGCATCCGTCGGCCGACGAGGACCTCGCCAAGGGCGATTTCAGCGCCGTCAACGAATGGCGTCGGGCAAAAATCTGGTCGCAAGGCTCACGCTGGTCGACGCCGGACCTGCTCGAGCGCGCCACCGGCGAGAAGCTCAACGCGGTTTACTTCACGGAGCACCTGCGCAAGCGCTACGACGCCTCATAGACCGACACCGGCAATGGCCGCCCGTTTGCATACCGATTCGTACTACCATATGTTATGATCAAAAGGTGCGCAGATGAACGCTTCAGGTCCCAAGGAACGCGCAACGTTTTCGATCGACAGCACGATCAAGGAGACGCTTGAAAGCCAGATTCCGAAAAGCAAGCGATCCCGCTTTGTCGAAGAGGCAATCGCGAAGGCATTGAAGGACGCCGCGAAAGAACGTGCTCTGAAAATGATCCGGGAATTCAAGCCGACCTCGACCGGCGGTGAAGACTCCACTGACGTGCTGCACAGAATTCGCCAGGAAATGGACGGTCGGCCTGTGGATATCCTCGAAGGCCGCAAAAAGTGATCATCGTCGATGCGTCGATCTTCATCAAACTCTTTCGGGATGAGGATGACAGCGAACAGGCACGAAATCTGTTCGCGAAGAACATTGCGGATGGCCGCGCCATGGCCGCTCCCAGCATCCTGCTTTACGAGGCGCTATCGGCTGYGCTTCATTATGAGCAATCCTTTGTCATAGTCGCAAAGCTCATCGCCGGATTGCGCGAAGGCGGTTTCGAGCTTCTAGAGCCGGATATGGACGAACTGGCCAAAACACAGGAGATGGCGACGCAGCTCAGCCCGGCTGGCGGCTATCCGACGCTCAATGATTGCGTTTACCATGCAATCGCCATCAATCGCGCCGGAACGTTGGTAACAGCCGACCGGCGGCATTTTGCCAAAACAAAACACTTGGGCCGCATCACTCTACTCGCCGACTGGCGAGCAGACTGACACATTTCTACTCCGCCGCGCCCTTGAAGGCGCTGGCGCCCGTCTCGAACTGCAGCTTGGCGAGCCGCGCATAGGTGCCGCCCTTGGCGACAAGGCTCTGATGCGTGCCTTCCTCGACGATGCGCCCGCCGTCCATGACGAGGATGCGGTCGGCCTTGAGCACGGTGGCCAGCCGGTGCGCGATGACGATGGTGGTGCGGCCGCGCATCAGCCGCTCCAGCGCCCTTTGCACCAGCGTCTCGCTTTCGGCGTCGAGCGCCGAGGTCGCTTCGTCGAGCAGAAGGATCGGCGCGTCGCGCAGGATGGCGCGGGCAATCGCGACGCGCTGGCGCTGGCCGCCGGACAGCGTCACGCCGCGCTCGCCGACCTGGCTGTCATAGCCATTGCCCAGCCTGGCGATGAATTCATCGGCAAGGGCGGCCTTTGCCGCGGCCTCGATCTCGGCGTCGCCGGCGCCCTGCCTGCCGAAGCCGATATTGTCGCGGACGCTCGCCGCAAAGATGGTGACGTCCTGCGGCACGATCGCGATGCGCTGGCGGATGGCGGCCGGATCGGCCTCGCGCAGATCGACGCCGTCGATGACGACGCGGCCGCTCTCGGGATCGTAGAAGCGCAGGATCAGCGAGAAGACGGTGCTCTTGCCGGCGCCTGAGGGCCCGACGATCGCCACCGTCTCGCCCGGCTTCACCTGGAAGCTCAGGCCATGCACGGCGGCGCGGTCCGGCCGCGCCGGATAGGAGAAGGAGACATCGTCGAAGCTGATCGCGCCCTTGGCGGTGGCAGGCAACGGAACAGGGTCGACGGGCCGCTGGATCGCCGGCGTCTCGGCCAGGATCTCGGTCAGCCGCTCGGCGGCRCCCGCCGCCTGCGACAGCTCGCTMCACACCTCCGACAGCGCGCCCAGCGCGCCGGCGGCAAACACCGAATAGAGCAGGAACTGACCGAGCGTGCCGGCCGACAGSGTGCCGGCAAGCACGTCGCGCGAACCGAACCACAGCACCGCGACCACGGACGAAAAGATCATGAAGATGGCGAAGAAGGTCAGGAACGAGCGCGCGAACACCGATGCCCGCGCGGCCTCGAAGGCGGCGTCGACGGCGCTTGCGAAGCGGCCGGTAACCAGCTTCTCGTTGGTGAAGGCCTGCAGCGTGCGCACCGCGCCGATCTGCTCGCTGGCATAGGCGGTGGCCTCGGCGAGCGTGTCCTGCGCCATGCGCGATTTAYGGCGCACCGAACGGCCGAATGCGACCAGCGGCAGCACGATCACCGGGATCGCCACCAGCACGAGGCCGGAGAGTTTCGGGCTGGTGACGACCATCATCGCCACCGCGCCGAGGCCGAGGATGAGGTTGCGCAGCGCGACCGAGGCAGTGGCGCCGACCGCCGACTTCACCTGCGTGGTGTCGGCGGCGAGCCGCGACACGATCTCGCCCGAATGCGAGCGGTCGAAGAACGCCGGCGACAGGGTCGTGACATGGGAAAAAACGTCGCGGCGGATGTCGGCGACGACCCGCTCGCCGAGCGTGATGACGAAATAGTAGCGGCTGGCCGAGGCGGCCGCGAGCAGCGCCGCCATCGCCACGAGCGCGGCGAAATACTCCGCGATGAAGGTCGAGCCCRATGCCTGGAAACCGTGATCGATCATGCGCCGCACGGCCATCGGCAAGGCAAGCGTCGTCACCGCCGCCACGATCAGCGAGATGATGGCGCCTATCGCCAGCTTCCGGTAGCGGGTGATATAGGGAAAAAGGCTGCGGAGCGGCCGGACCGAGCGTCTGCGCTCGCCTGCACTGGCACCGATTTCCGCCATGAGCATTTCCTCTGGCCGCTTGCCGGGACCGCGTTTCAATATGCGTCCGCCGCGGCCTTGTGATTCAATTCCGGCTGATGTATAGGCTCGCCGACCGTTTTAGAAGCCGTGGCTTTTCATTAGCTGCGGCTTCGAGTTTTAAAAAGGGGCGCATCGACGCAGGCCTTTGGCCCGTCACCAGCGCCGGCAGCCAGGAAACACGACAATGAAGGCCGATATCCATCCCGACTACCACACCATCAAAGTCGTCATGACCGACGGCACCGAGTACCTGACCCGTTCGACCTGGGGCAAGGAAGGCGACACGATGAACCTCGACATCGACCCGACCACGCACCCGGCCTGGACCGGTGGCCAGCAGACCCTGCTCGACCGCGGCGGCCGCCTGTCGAAGTTCAAGAAGCGTTTCGAAGGTTTCGGCCTCTAAGCCGGATATATCGACAGGTTTGAAAAACCCGCCTTCGAGGCGGGTTTTTTGTTGGCAGTTTTTCCTTCYCCCCGTTCAACGGGGAGAAGGTRCCCGAAGGGCGGATGAGGGGCAGCGCCGAACCTTGAAGTTCAAGGTTCCTCGCCCATGAAGTGGGGAGAGGTGGCTCGGCGAAGCCGAGACGGAGAGGGGAGCGCCCTTCGAAGGCCCCGCTCCGTCCGCTTCGCGGACACCTCGCCCCGCTCTTGGCGGGGGCGAGGAACCCAAGCCTTGCGACGCTGCGGAAATCGTTCCTACTCTCCCACCAACTCCCTCAGCGCCATGCGCTTGTAAGCCGCGACCAGTCTGTCGCCCTCGTCGCGGTCGACCGAGATCGCCAGCCGCACGGCGGCTTCACCCATCTGCCACACCAGAAATGCCGTCGTCTCCAGCTCGACCGGATCGGCATCGGGCCTGAGCCGTTTCAGCACCGCGACCAGAAAGTCGGCGTTGGCGCGGCTGTCGGCCAATTCCAGTTCGCGCAGCGCCTTGTCGGCCTGCGTGCCCGACCAGACGTCGCGTATCACCGGCTCGGCCAGGAACAGCCGGTAGTAGATGTCGACCAGTTCCGAGAACGCCTGTCTAAKGCCATCCTTGTCGCCGACATCCTTCAGCGCCGCGGAAATGCACGCCTGGCTTTCGGCCGTGTAGCGCTCGGCCAGCGCCCAGACGATCGCCCGCTTGTCCGGAAAGAACTGGTAGAGCGAGCCGATCGAAACCCCTGCCCTTTCCGCGACCTCGCCCATGCGCATGGCATCGCTGCCCTGCTCGGCAATCAAGGCCGAGGCGGCCGCGAGCATGCGCTCGACCCGTTCGCGGCTGCGCTGCTGGCTCGGCGACCGGCGCGGCGAAGCGATGGCGGCCTGATCGGCCTTCGCGGCGACTTTCTCGTCCATGGCTCTCTCCAGGCGATTTTTCCCACAACTGGCTTGACTCAAAAAATACGAGGGTTTATCACGTTTTGCAAATGTGAGGATTTATCACGTTTTAATCCTGGCCCCTGGAGCAACTGAGATGATGAAACTTCTTCCCACCCTCACCTTCATCGCCGCGATCGGCTCGGGCGTCGTCGGCGGCGTGTTCTTCGCCTTTTCCAATTTCGTCATCGCGGCACTTGCCCGGCTGCCCGTCCCAAGCGGCATCGCGGCGATGAATTCGATCAACGTCACGGTGATCACGCCGACCTTCATGACCGCGCTGTTCGGCACCGGCCTGATCTGCCTGGTGTTGATTGCCGCCGTTTTCTTCGGCTGGAGCCAGTCGGGCTCATACTGGCTGCTTGCCGGCGCCGTGATCTATTTCGTCGGCAATCCGATCGTGACCATGGTCTTCAACGTACCGCTCAACGACGCGCTGGCCGCCGTCGATCCGCAGAGCGCCGAYGGCGCCGCCGTGTGGGCGAACCATCTGAGCCAATGGGTGATGTGGAACCATGTCCGCACCGTCACCGCCATCGTGGCGATGGCCTGCTTCATCATGGCGCTGATTTGAAAGGCGCCTAGTTCAAAACGAAAGAGCCGGCTTCAAGCCGGGTCTTTCGTTTTATGCCCCTTGCGGTCGGCGTGGCCGAGATCCCGCTCCGGATCGATGACGTCGCGGACCAGCTGCTTCAGCTTCGCCGCGTCCGGAAAACCGCCGTCGCGCTTGCGTTCCCAGATGAGCTGATCGTTGCAGGAAATGGAGAAGATGCCGCCAGTGCCCGGAACCAGTGTCACCTCGCCGAGATCGGTGCCGAAGGTCGAGAGCAGTTCCTGCGCCATCCAGCCGGCACGCAACAGCCATTGGCATTGCGTGCAATAGGTGATGCGGATGACGGGCAGCGGCTTCTCGCTCATATCGGATCCGCTAGGCCGGTCAGGCCGCGCTGAGCTTGGCCATCGTTTCGTCGTCGACCTCGAAATTGGCGTAGACGCTCTGCACGTCGTCATCGTCCTCGAGCGTGGCGACCAGCTTCATCAGCGACTGCGCCCGCTCTTCGTCGACCGGGACGTTGTTCTGCGGCTGCCAGATCGGCTTGACCGATTCCGCTTCGCCGAGCGCCGCTTCCAGCGACTTCGACACTTCGCCGAGATTTTCGAAGCCGCAATAGATGGTGTGGCCTTCCTCGTCGGACTCCACATCGTCGGCGCCAGCCTCGATCGCAGCTTCCATCACCTTGTCGGCGCTGCCGGCCGAGGCCGGGTAATAGATCTCGCCGACACGGTTCCACATGAAGGACACCGAGCCGGTTTCGCCGAGCGCCCCGCCGGCCTTGGTGAAGGCGGCGCGCACGTTGGAGGCCGAGCGGTTTCGGTTGTCGGTCAGCACTTCCACGATCAACGCCACGCCGCCCGGGCCATAGCCCTCATAGCGCACGGCCTCATAATTTTCGGCGTCGCCGGCGGACGCCTTGTTGATGGCGCGCTGGATGTTGTCCTTCGGCATCGACACCGCCTTGGCGTTCTGCACCGCAAGGCGCAGCCTTGGGTTCATCGCCGGGTCCGGCGTGCCGGTCTTGGCGGCGACGGTGATTTCGCGCGCCAGCTTGGAAAACATTTTCGACCGCACCGCGTCCTGGCGGCCCTTGCGGTGCATGATGTTCTTAAACTGCGAATGGCCAGCCATGGCACCCCTGTCGTGTTCGGCTAGAGCATTTCGAAGCGAGGTGTCGTCACCGCGTCTTCGGCAAATGCTCGAATTCAATCTTTTAGAACGTCCCGGGCATGCCTGCGAAGGCACGCGGCGCTCTTTGTCGGAATGGCCGGCTTATAGATAAATCGGCTCAATTCGTCCAGCCGCCCCGTCACTCCGGCGCCGAAGAGACCGCTCAACCCTCCAGATCGGACTTCAGCCGATCGAGAATGCTGATCGCGTGGCCGGCATACTGGCTGATCCAGCGATCGTGGATCTGCTTGATCGGCAAGGCGTTGAGATGGTTCCAGCGCTCGCGCCCCTCGCGCTTCGYCACCACCAGGTCGGCCTCCTCCAGCACTTTCAGGTGCATCATCACCGTGCAGCGGTCCATGTCCGGGAAAGCCTCGCACAGCGCGCCTGTGGTCTGCGGCTGATCCTTCAGGCGATCCAGCAATTCGCGCCGGCGCGGATGCGCCAAGGCCTTGAAAACATGGTCGTCCGCGGTTTGACTTGACATGTTATGTTTCTATAACATATCGTTTCGCGCAGCAAGGAAGGAGYTGTGGATATGTCCCTTGGTTTCAGGATTTCCGGACGCATCGGCAAACCGGTCGCCGAGGTCTTCGACGCGGTCGTCAACCCGACGAAGCTCAGCGGCTATTTCACCACCGTCGGCGGCGCTTCGGCTCCGCTTGTCGCCGGCACCACGGTCACCTGGTGGAAGGCGGTRCCGGTCGAGGTCGACGAAGTGACGAAGGACAAGCGCATCGTGCTGCGCTGGGACGCCACCGACGCTGATGGCAAGCCGGTCTACAAGACCCGCATCGAGATGAATTTCGAGCCGCTGGACGACGGCGGCACCTTCGTCACCATCGCCGAGGACGGCTGGCGCGAAGGAGAGGTCGGCCTGAAGAAATCATACCTCAACTGCGAGGGCTGGTCGCAGATGCTCGCCTGCATGAAGGCCTATCTCGAATACGGCATCAATCTGCGCGACGGCTATTATCGCAGTGAGATGAAGGGCGAAYCGGCCAACGAGACCAATATTTGAGACCCAGCATCTCCAGCCAAGGGAGGACTGTCGTGAAGGTAACGCCGTTCCTGATGTTCGAAGGCCGGGCCGAGGAGGCCGTGACCCTCTATTGCGGGACAATTCCGGACAGCAGCGTCCTCGAGATGACACGTTACGGTGCGGGCGAAGATGGGCCCGAGGGGACCGTCAAGCTGGCGCGCGCGTCCATCTGCGGTGTGGAGGTTACGCTGTTCAACAGCCCGGTCCACCACGCCTTCACCTTCACGCCGTCCTTCTCCTTCTTCGTCGACTGCTCGTCCGAAGAGGAGCTGGAGCGTATCGTCTCCGTTCTTTCCAAGGACGGCGGCTTCCTGATGCCGGCCGGCAATTACGGCTTCAGCCGTCGCTTCGCCTGGCTGAACGACCGCTTCGGCGTCTCCTGGCAGATCAACCTGCCTTGAACGGTCACCAGCAACATCCGAACGGCAGACAAGGAATCGGGAATGGAAGCCGAAATCACCGGCGGCATCAACATCGCCATGAAGGTACCGCCCCACCAATATGAAGCGACCATCGCCTTCTATCGCGATGTCGTCGGCCTGAAGCCTTTCACAGCTAAGGCGCCGGCGGTGGGGTTCGAACTCGGTCCCAACCRCCTCTGGATCGATGAAGCGCCGATGCTGAGCCAGGCCGAAGTCTGGCTGGAGCTTTTCACGCCGGACTTTGCAATCRCCGCCGATCATCTTGCCAGGACCGGTGTCGTGCGTTGCGACGCCATCGAGCCGCTGGGCGATGGCTTCCGCGGCGGTTGGATCACCAATCCGGCCAACATCGTCCACATGGTGCGGGAGCCGGACGCCTGGTGACCTGCCCGAAAGGAGAACGCCATGGAAATCGACAAAGCTCCAACCGCTGAAACCGCCATGCTGATCCGCCGGCCGGTCGCCGAGGTCTTCGAGGCGATCGTCGATCCGGYGGTCACCACGAAATTCTGGTTCACGCATTCGAGYGGCAGGCTGGACGAAGGCAAGCCGGTCGAGTGGGAGTGGCGCATGTACGGTGTCTCGACGACGGCCACGGTCAGCGAGATCGTTCGCAATGAAAAGATCGTCATGCAATGGAGCGATCCGCCGACCACTGTGGTCTGGACCTTTACCGAAATGCCCGGCGACACCACTTTCCTCGAAGTCCGCAACTTCGGCTTTGCCGGCTCTGGCGACGAGCAGGTCAAGCAGGCGGTCGACTCGACCGGCGGCTTCTCGCTGGTGTTGGCCGGCGCCAAGGCCTGGCTGGAACAAGGCCTGACGCTCGGCTTGGTCGGCGACCGTCACCCGAAGGGCATTTCGGCTTAGCGGCGCGCCGGTGCCGTAGCGGGGGCCTAGTGCCCGCCGCCCGACCCCTGYTTCTTGCGGTTCCGTGCCAGCATGTTGAGGCCCTCGACCAGCGCCGAAAAACCCATGGCGGCGTAGATGTAACCCTTGGGCACGTGATAGCCCATGCCGTCGGCGATCAGCGTCATGCCGATCATCAGCAGGAAGCCCAGCGCCAGCATGACGATGGAGGGGTTCCTTGCGATGAAGTTGGCGAGCGGTGTCGCCGCCAGCATCATCACGCTCACCGCCACGATCACCGCGATGTACATGATGGCGATCTCGTCGGTCATGCCGACCGCGGTGATGATGGAATCGATCGAGAAGACGAGGTCGAGCAAAAGGATCTGGAAGATGGCGCCGGCAAGACTCAACTGCAACGTGCCGCCGACCATCGTGTCCTGATGGTCTTGCGGATCGACCGTATGATGGATTTCCTTGGTCGCCTTCCAGACCAGGAACAGGCCGCCGGCGATCAGGATCAGGTCGCGCCAGGAAAAGCCGTGGCCGAAGGCGGTGAATACCGGCGCCGTCAGCTGCACGATGATCGAGATCGTGGCGAGCAGGATGAGGCGCATGACCAGCGCCGCCGAGATGCCCAGCCGGCGGGCGCGGGCGCGCTGCGCTTCCGGCAATTTGTTGGTCAGGATCGAGATGAAGATCAGATTGTCGATGCCGAGCACGATCTCAAGCACCACCAGCGTCAAAAGCGCGACCCACGCGGTCGGATCGGAAACAAAGTGAAAGTGCGGCGCCAGGAATTCGACAAGCTGCATGGAGGTCGTCCCCTCTACGATCTAGAGCAGTGTTGCCGCCAGTTAGGTACTTTGCACACTCGTATCAATGTCACGACCAGAAGGACGGCGCCGTTTCTTCCAGCCGCGGCCCGCGACGAAACGGCGCKATTTTTTCGGCAAGCCCGGTGCGGTCGGAAATATCGACGCCGACGCCGCAGAGCGTCGCGGGTCCAGACGCCGCTTCGAAACGGCCCTTCGGCACTTTCGACAGGAACCGGTTGAGCGGCTCCTCCTTGTCCATGCCGAGCGAGGAATCGTAATCGCCGCACATGCCGGCGTCCGAAATATAGGCGGTGCCGCCATTGAGGATCTGATGGTCGGCGGTCGGCTGATGCGTGTGCGTGCCGACCACGAGGCTGGCGCGACCGTCGACGAAATGCGCGAAGCACATCTTCTCCGAGGTCGCCTCGGCGTGGAAATCGACGATGGCCGCATCGGCCTGCTCGCCGAGCGGACAGGCGGCAAGCTCGCGCTCGCCGGCCTGGAACGGATCGTCGAGCTCGGGGTGCATGAAGACCCGCCCCATGATGTTGGCGACCAGCACACGCGCGCCGTTACGGGCGATGTAGACGCCCGAGCCGCGCCCTGGCGTGCCCTTGGGAAAATTCGAAGGCCGCAGGAAGCGCTCCTCGCGCGGCGCGAAGATCAGCGCGTCGCGCTGGTCCCAGACATGGTTGCCGGTGGTGACGACATCCGCGCCCGCCGCGAGCGTCTCGCGGAAGATCTCCTCAGTGATGCCGAAGCCGCCGGCGGCGTTCTCGCCATTAACGATGACGAAATCGAGCTTGAAGTCGGAAATCAGCCCCGGCAGCTGCTCCCAGACTGCCGTGCGTCCYGTTTTGCCAACCATGTCGCCGAGGAAGAGAAGTCTCATGCGGCGCTACGCGTGCYGAGCGCCCGAGACACCGTTTCCGGCTCCTTGGCGATAACTTGCAAATAAGCTTGCGCAGCCTGGTCCGGCTCCGTTCTGCCCTGCTCCCAGTCCCTAAGTGTGCCGAGCGGAATGCGATAGCGGACGGAAAATTCCTCCTGGGTAAGATGCAAGGCCCGACGGATCACTTTGACGCGCGCGACAGATGCCACTCCCGACCGATCCGTGTCGAGGGGAGGATTGTCCTTGTCCGTCAAGGCGCCGGCCTCCGCCTCCGCGTCGCTCATGTTGCGCAGACGCTCCCAATCGGATTCAGTTCCTGCGTGCTTGGTCATAGGCTTTCTGCTCATGGCGCGTCGCCTTCCTGGCGGAGATCAGTCTTATTCGGTCGCCGCGTTCGGTGTAAACCACTGTCAGCACCAATCCATTGACAATACCGATGCCGATAAAGCGCTCTTCTTCGTAATCCATCGAGCGATCCGAATAATGCAGGGCATGGATATCGTCGAACAGCCGTTTGGCATCCGCAAATGCCACACCGTGCTTGGTAAGATTGCTCGCTGCTTTGTCGTCATCCCACTCGAATTCAAGCATTGCGACCTACTGGAATTCAGTAGTATTTGCCAGATGGGCGCGAACGTCAAGCCGTGGCATGGCGTCCTCGCAGCCAGAAGAACCAGACGTAAAACAAGGTGAACCCGCCGGTGACGCCGAGCAGCAGCAGCMCGCCACGCCARCCCTCCATCRCCGCGGTATCGAGGTTTGATGGATCGGCCGGGTCGTAATAGAATTCCAGTTGATCGCCCTTGGCCGCCTTGTAGAGACCGACATCCTTACCCTTGCCGGACCAGGTCATCGGCACGTCGTTGACGACGTAAGCCAGGGCGACATCGATGCCGTCCGTCTTCAGACCRTTCGCCTGCATTTCGCTGTAGGGACTGACATCAGCGACGGTGGCGACCGTCCGCTGCCAGGCGACCTGATGATGCAGGGCAGTTCCTATGATGTGCGATCCCATCAAGAACAGTATCGCCGCGATCAGCGCGAAAGGCATCAGCAAATAGCGCGAAAGAACAAGCACCGCGCCCCCCCCGGCTCGACTATGGCTGCAGGAATATTATCCGACGTGTCTTTGAAACGCATTAAGCGGGTCGCGATAGTTTAAGCGATATCGAACCGGCGCAACCCGCTCTCGGTCAGTATTTCCGGAATGATGACGTCGTGGTCTTCATTGGGCACCAGCGGCACTTCCTGGCAGTCGAAGGCGATGCCRATCAGCCTGGGCTCGATGCCCTTGTCGGCGAGCTTGGCGATAGCGCGGTCGTAATAGCCGGCGCCATAGCCGATCCGGTGGCCGCGGGCGTCGAAGGCGGCGAGCGGCACCAGCATGAGCGTCGGGTCGAGCACCTCCGCCTCTTCATGCGGYCCGACCGTGCCGAACCCCATCTCGACCATCGGCGCGCCGCGCACCAGCTCGCGGAAGACGATCGTGGTCTTGTCGAGGATCGCCGGCAGGCAGAGTCTGGCGCCCTTTTCGCGCAGCGCGAACATCAGCGGCCGCACGTCGACTTCCGAGCGCATCGGCCAGAAGCCGGAGACGATCCGGCCGGGCTCGAAATCGATTTTTTCCTTCGCGGTCTCGGCCATTTCGAGCGCGATTTCCACGCGCCAGAATTCGTCGAGCGCATCGCGTCGCGCCAGCGCTTCCTTGCGAAGCTGTTTTTTCAGGTCTTTGGAAGGTGACATGCGGGGACGCTAGAAAAGGCCGAGCTTGGACGGCGTTGCAGGAACGACGTTTTCTAGCGTAATTCCAGGAAAGTGCGCAGCGCTATTCCGACCGGAATTGCGTCAAAACAGAGTGCAGGCGCAAGTCTYCCGAAATCGGCTACGCTATGCACACATCTTCCGTGACTGGCGTGACTGATCCGGCCGAGGCTTGATTGCCTCGTGGTTCCCCCAATCGGTCGCTGCTTCGCAGCGCCACCTTCCCCCGGAGGGAAAGGAAGGGAGCGTTGCAGAAAGCTCAGCGCCTTTCCTCTACCCCGTCGATCGGGGGAGAGGTGGCTCGGCGAAGCCGAGACGGAGTGGGGGTCGACCAGCGCTGCGTTGGACAATGCATGCGTCAAGCTGCCATGCTCGCCAAAGACCAGCCGTTTGTGTGCATGCCGTAGCCGAAATCGGGAGAGTGGCGATCCACACAACCGGTGGAGAGGTCGATCCCGGGTGCCTACAAAGTAGGTGGGCGCCGTGTGAGAAAACCCACGGGTCTTCCCAGGGACAGCTCCCTAAGGATCGATAAGGCCCCGGGGATAAGTTTCTCCTGCCGGGAAGCGCAGACCGCCGGGAGCAAATATAGGCCGATGGTTGGCCGTGCGCCAGAGAAACGAGCGACCATTGCGCGTAATTCGCCTTGCAGACCATCCMGACCAGAGGCTCTTCGGCAGCCGCCCTTGCGCGGCCCGTCCGGCCTCCTTACGGTCGCCGCAAAACGGCCAGGAGAAAAAATGCGTTTCGAAGGCACAGCGGCTTATGTCGCCGACAAGGATTTGATGGTCGCGGTCAACGCCGCGATCGCGCTGGAGCGGCCCTTGCTGGTCAAGGGCGAGCCGGGCACCGGCAAGACCGAGCTTGCCCGCCAGGTGGCGACCGCGCTGGGGCTCGAGTTCATCGAGTGGAACGTCAAGTCGACCACCAAGGCGCAGCAGGGCCTTTACGAATATGACGCCGTCTCGCGGCTGCGCGACAGCCAGCTCGGCGACGAACGCTTCAACGACATCGCCAACTACATCAAGCGCGGCAAGCTTTGGGACGCCTTCRCTGCCGGTAGGAAGGTCGTGCTGTTGATCGACGAGATCGACAAGGCCGACATCGAATTCCCCAACGACCTCCTGCAGGAACTCGACCGGATGGAGTTCTTCGTCTACGAGACCGGTCAGACGATCCGCGCCGAATTCCGCCCGATCGTCATCATCACCTCGAACAACGAGAAGGAACTGCCGGACGCCTTCCTGCGCCGCTGCTTCTTCCACTATATCCGCTTCCCCGACATCGACACGCTGCACCGCATCGTCGAGGTGCATTATCCCGGCATCAAGCAGAATCTGGTGCGGGCGGCGCTCACCCAGTTCTACGAGATCCGCGAGGTGCCGGGCCTCAAGAAGAAGCCCTCGACCTCCGAGGCGCTCGACTGGATCCGCCTTTTGGTCGCCGACGACATCGCGCCCGAGGATCTGCGCGCCGATCCGAAGAACATGCTGCCGAAACTGCACGGCGCGCTGTTGAAGAACGAACAGGACGTGCACCTGTTCGAACGCCTGGCTTTCATGGCCAGACGGCAGCAATAACGCATGTCGCCCAGAAGTGTGCAGCGGTTCTGGGACAACGACATGCGTAAAAACAAGGAGCTAAAGCGCGTCGCGCTTTAGCTGCCAGCAATAGCGCTTTCCCGGTCCGTGGACCGTTGCCGGCCAGTCGTCCTCAGCGCAGCTTCGGCCCAAATGTTGGAGGAGAAAATGTCCGAGATCATCATCCGCCCACTCGCGCAGTCCGACCACGCCGACTGGCGCCGGCTGTGGACCGACTATCTGACCTTCTACGAGACCAAGCTGCCGGAAGAGGTCTACGCCATCACCTGGAAGCGGCTGTTCACGGACGGCGAGTTCGAGCCGAAGGGTTTCATCGCCAGGCTCGACGGCAGGGCCGTCGGCCTCACCCACTATCTCTATCACCGCTCCGGCTGGTCCGAGAAAAACAACTGCTACCTGCAGGACCTGTTCGCGGACCCTGAAGTGCGCGGCAAGGGCGTGGGCGCCGCGCTGATCAAAGCGGTGCAGGACGAGGCCGGCAAGATCGGCGTGAAGAACGTCTATTGGATGACGCACGAGACCAACGCCACCGCGCGCAGGCTCTACGACCATGTGGCGCGGCGGACGGGCTTCATCGAATACGATCTGCTATAACGGCTTGATGTTCATCCCCTTCTTCCTCGAACTGAAGGCCGCGCGGGTTCCCGTTTCGCTCAGGGAATATCTGTCGCTGCTGGAAGGGCTGGAAGCCGGGTTGGTCGATTATGACGTCGAGGCCTTCTACTACCTCGCGCGCTCGGCCCTGGTGAAGGACGAGCGCCATATCGACCGTTTCGATCAGGTCTTTGCGCATGTCTTCAAGGGCGTCGAGGCGCTTGGCGGCCCTGACGCCGTCGATGTCGCCAATATCCCGGAAGAATGGCTGCGCCGTTTGGCCGAAAAGCATCTGACCGAGGAGGAAAAGAAGCTGGTCGAGGCGCTGGGCGGCTTCGACAAGTTGATGGAGACGTTGAAGCAGCGGCTGGAGGAGCAGAAGGGCCGCCATCAGGGCGGCTCGAAATGGATCGGCACCGGCGGCACCTCGCCCTTCGGTGCCTATGGCTACAATCCGGAAGGCGTGCGCATCGGCCAGCATGAAAGCCGGCATCGTCGCGCGGTGAAGGTCTGGGACAAGCGCGAATTCCGTAACTTTGACGACACCGTCGAGCTCGGCACCCGCAACATCAAGGTGGCGCTGAAGCGGCTGCGCCGCTGGGTGCGCGAAGGCGCCGAGGAGGAGTTCGACCTGCCCGGCACCATCCACGCCACCRCCGAGCACGGCTATCTCGACGTGAAGACCAGGCCCGAGCGTCGCAATGYCGTGAAGCTCCTGATGTTCTTCGATGTCGGCGGCTCGATGGACGACCATATCCGCGGCGTCGAGGAATTGTTTTCCGCGGCGCGCGCCGAGTTCCGCCAGCTCGAATATTTCTACTTCCACAATTGCCTGTACGAGCGCGTCTGGAAGGACAACCGCCGGCGCTTGGCCGAGACGATCCCGACCTTCGACCTGATCCACAAATACGGGCCTGACTATAAGGTGATCGTGGTCGGCGACGCCTCGATGAGCCCGTACGAGATCGCCCATCCCGGCGGCTCGGTCGAGCATTGGAATCCGGAGGCCGGGAGCGTATGGCTCACGCGCCTGTTGCAGCAATGGCCAAACGCGATTTGGCTCAATCCAGAAGCCGAGAAGAACTGGCGCTACACGCACTCGATCGCCATGATCGGCGAGATCTTCGGCGGCCGCATGTTCCCGCTGACGCTGGCCGGGCTGGAGGCTGCGACAAGGCAGTTGTCGCGCAAGCATTAGTTCCCCAGCACAGGGATTTTGACCGGTCGGCTCTGTTTGCGTTGGCAGATGGCATGCTTTGGAGATTGGCCGAAACGCCCATCGCGGTCGTCATTCCAGGGCGGAGCAGGAGCGAAGCTCCGTCGCGAAGACCCTGGAATCCATGCCGTTCCCTTCGCCAAGGCGTGCAACGGAGCAGAATTCTGCACCGCGGCGGCGGTTCGAAGTCACGGCATGGATTCTATGGTCTGCGCCGCGTCGCTTCGCTCCTTGCTCCGCCATAGAATGACGAGGTTGGGGCGGCTTCGACCAATCCCCGGCGTTTGCGCTGATTTCACGGACATGAACGGAAAATCTTGCACCAAGACAAACGRCAACCTTTCAAAATCGCTGCGTCGGTGAACGTCAAGCTCGCTTTCGCTGGCAGCGCTTGTAACAAACGCCTATGTTTCGGCGAATACCCGTTGCAAGCAACAACGAGCCGCCAAGGCCGAGGAGATTTCATGGACACCCACGCCTATCCCGTCACCCGCACCGATGCCGAATGGCGCGCCCGGCTGACGCCGGAGCAATATGYCGTCATGCGCAACCACGGCACCGAGCGCCCCGGCAGCTGCGCCCTGCTCTACGAAAAGCGCGCCGGCACCTTTTATTGCGTCGGCTGCGACCAGCCGCTGTTCGAATCCAAGCTGAAGTTCGAGAGCGGCACCGGCTGGCCGAGCTTCAACGATCCGGTGCCGGGCTCGATCGAGACCACCATCGACCGCAGCTACGGCATGGTCCGCACCGAATGCCATTGCGCACGCTGCGGCAGCCATCTCGGCCATGTCTTCGAAGACGGCCCGCCGCCGACCGGACTGCGCTATTGCATCAATGGCGTGGCGCTGCGCTTCGAGCCGGCGGCTTGATGCCTCGGAAATGACCTCGCAAAGGGCGGCTTCGGCCGCCCTTTTTCGTACAGCTCACGCCACGACCGTCGCGATCAGCCAGAGCGCCGAGCCCAGCATCATCAGCTGCGCCTTCAAGCCGCCGCTCTTCTCCGCCGTTCGCCAGACGGCGATCGTCAGGAAGATGTTGTAGGGAACAGGCAGGAAATGCACCGCCAGCACCAGCCAGAGCGGCAGCTTGAACCCGAGCAGGATCAGCGCCAGCGCCGAAGAGGTGACGTTCAAGATCGTCCCCACCAGCAGCATGTCGCGCCAGAACAGCTGGTCGAGCGGCGCTTCACCCCTCCAGCGCGCACGGAAAAAGTCGATCATGACCTATTTCTGCCCCAGGACGTCGGTCACCRCTTCTTCGAAGCGCGAGCACTCCGTCACCAGCCAGTCGGTCATGGCTGGCCAGTTGTCCTCGGCATAGCAGTTCACGTGCCATAGTGAATTGATGCCGAGGTCTTGCGCGCTCTGTTCGGGCCTGAGCTTCAGCCTGGCCTCGATCGCCGGCTGGAACGGTTTCAGCCGCGACCACGATTGCGTGGCCCCGAGCTTCTCGTTACGCCCGAAGAAGACGCCGACATGGTTCTGYGCCGGCGCGACATACATGGAAAGCACCAGGGCGAAATCCGGCAACCCACGCTGCCAGAACCAAGGCCCGCGTCGCGCCATCCTTGGCCTTTCCTCCGGGTGCCGCTCGGCGAACAGCGCCCAGAAGCCGCGATGGCGGAACTCCGAGGCGCGACGGCCGCCGAAGTCGAATTCGTTCATGGCCGGCTCCCGGCCATGAGCCTTACACCATGCCGAGAGCGGCCTTGTAGAGATCGAGGATCGACTCCTCCTCCTGGCGCTCGGCCTGATCCTTCTTGCGCAACCGCACGATGGTGCGGATCGCCTTGGTGTCGAAGCCGGTGCCCTTGGCCTCGGCATAGACGTCCTTGATATCGTCGGAGATCGTCTTCTTCTCTTCCTCGAGCCGCTCGATGCGCTCGATGATGGTGCGCAGCTGGCCGGCGGCTACAGTCTGGCTGGTCTCGGTGATTTCGTCGGCCATTTTTCTCTCCGCGTCTTCTGGAGCCAAGGCGATTCCCGCCACGGCGAATTGGAGCGGGTTCCCTGCCCGAGCGGGCGCGGCGGGTCAAGCCACTTGTCGAACGGCTGTGGACGGCTGCTGTCAGTCGTCCGTCCGACTTCCAGTTCGGCCGTCACTTAAAGGCTATGAGCAGATCCTTCGCATCGATCTGGTCGCCGGCCTTGACCAGCACCTCTGCGATCTCGCCGTCGCGTTCGGCATGYAGCGCGGTTTCCATCTTCATCGCCTCGATCGACAGAAGCACGTCGCCCGCCTTGACCGCCTGTCCGGCCGCCACGGCAAGCGCCGACACGACGCCGGGCATCGGCGCGCCGACATGCCCCTCATTCCCGGGCTCGGCCTTGCGGCGCGCCTTGGCGGCGGAAGCGCCATGCGCCCTGTCCGGCACCTTGACGCGGCGCGGCTGGCCATTGAGCTCGAAGAAGACGGTGACCATGCCCTTGTCGTCGACGTCGCCGAACGCCTGGCAGCGGACCACCAGCGTCTTGCCCTTCTCGATGTCGAGGAAGATCTCGTCCTCAGACTTCATGCCGTAGAAATAGGTCGGCGTCGGCAGCACGCTCACCGGCCCGTAGGTTTCCTGCGCCGCGGCGAAGTCGGTGAACACTTTCGGATACATCAGCCACGACGCGAACTCGTATTCCGACAGCTTGCGCTCGAGCTTGGTCTCGATGTCCTTGCGGCTGGCCTTGAGATCGGCGGGCTTCAACAGCGAGCCGGGCCTGACCGTGATCGGCTTCTCGCCCTTCAGCGCCTTCTTCTGCAGCGCCGCCGGCCAACCGCCGGGCGACTGGCCGAGATCGCCGCGCAGCATCGAGACGACCGAGTCCGGGAAGGCGATATCCTTGGCTGGGTTCTCGACATCGGCGACGGTGAGATCCTGGCTGATCATCATCAGCGCCATGTCGCCCACCACCTTGGATGAYGGCGTCACCTTCACGATGTCGCCGAACATCAGATTGACGTCGTGATAGGCCTGCGCCACCTCATGCCAGCGCGTTTCCAGGCCAAGCGAGCGCGCCTGTTCCTTGAGGTTGGTGAACTGGCCGCCCGGCATCTCGTGCAGATAGACTTCCGAGGCCGGCCCCTTGAGATCGCTTTCGAAGGCGGCGTACTGGTTGCGCACCGCCTCCCAGTAGAAGGAGATGTGGCGGATCCATTGCGGGTCGAGACCGGGATCGCGCTCGGTGCCCTTCAGCGCCTCGACGATCGAGCCGAGGCAGGGCTGCGAGGTGTTGCCGGAGAACGAATCCATCGCCGCGTCGATGGCATCGGCGCCGCTCTCCACCGCCGCCAGCACCGTTGCCGCGGAAAGCCCCGACGTGTCGTGCGTGTGGAAATGGATCGGCAGGTCCGTCGCCTCGCGCAGCGCCTTGAACAGCACGCGGGCAGCACTCGGCTTGAGCAAACCGGCCATGTCCTTGACGGCGATGATGTGCGCGCCGGCGGCCTCCAGCTCCTTGGCGAGCCCGACATAATATTTGAGGTCGTATTTGGCGCGGGCCGGATCGAGGATATCGCCGGTATAGCACATCGCCGCTTCGACCAGCTTGCCCTCGGCGCCGACGGCGTCCATGGCGACCCGCATGTTCTCGACCCAGTTCAGGCAGTCGAAGACGCGGAACAGATCGACGCCGCCGCTTGCCGCCTGGCGGACGAAATGCTGGACGACATTGTCGGGATAGTTGGTGTAGCCGACGCCGTTGGCGCCGCGCAAAAGCATCTGCAGCAGAAGGTTGGGCGCCGCCTCGCGCACCTTGCTCAGCCGCTCCCACGGATCCTCGGTGAGGAAGCGCATGGCGACGTCGAACGTGGCGCCGCCCCAGCATTCCAGCGACAACAGCTGCGGCAAGGCCCGAGCATAGGTGCCGGCGATGYCGACGATGTCATAGGTGCGCATGCGCGTGGCGAGCAGCGACTGGTGGYCGTCGCGCATCGTCGTGTCGGTGACCAGCACCTGGCGCTGCTCCCGCATCCAGCTCGCGAATTTCTCCGGGCCGAGCGCATTGAGCCTCTGCTTGCTGCCGTCCGGAATRTGGCCGTTCAGGTAGGGCACCACGGGTGCCGCCGCATTCGGCTTCGGCATTGGCCGGCCGCGCGTCTCGGGATGGCCGTTGACGCTGACATCGGCCAGATAGGTGAGCAGCTTGGTGGCRCGGTCCTGCCGCTTCACCTGCTCGAACAGTTCCGGCGTCGTGTCAATGAACTTGGTCGTGTAGGAATTGTCGGCGAAGCGCGGGTGGTTGATGATCGCTTCGAGGAAGGTGAGGTTGGTGGCGAYGCCCCGGATGCGGAACTCGCGCAGCGCCCGGTTCATGCGCGAGATCGCCTCGGCGGGCGTCGGCGCCCAGGCCGTTACCTTTTCGAGCAGCGGATCGTAGAAGCGGGTGATGACCGCGCCCGAATAAGCGGTGCCGCCATCGAGCCGGATGYCGAAGCCGGCCGCCTCGCGATAGGCGGTGATGCGGCCATAGTCCGGGATGAAATTGTGCTCCGGATCCTCGGTGGTGATGCGGCACTGCAGCGCGTGGCCGTTGAGCCGGATGTCCTTCTGCGCCGGCACGCCCGATTGCTTGGTGCCGATGGCGAAGCCGTCCAGGATGTGTATCTGCGCCTTGACGATGTCGATGCCGGTCACCTGCTCGGTGACGGTGTGCTCGACCTGGATGCGCGGATTGACCTCGATGAAGTAGAATTTGYCGGTGTCGGCATCCTGCAGGAACTCGACCGTGCCGGCGCCGATATAGCTGGTCTCACGCGCGATCTTGAGCGCATAGCCGCAAAGCTCCTGACGCAGCTCTTCGCTGAGATAGGGTGCCGGCGCGCGCTCCACGACCTTCTGGTTGCGGCGCTGGATCGAGCAGTCGCGCTCGAACAGGTGCACGGCGTTGCCGTGGGTATCGCCCAGCACCTGCACCTCGACATGGCGGGCGCGCTCGATCAGCTTTTCGAGATAGACCTCGTCCTTGCCGAAGGCGGCCTTGGCCTCGCGCTTGCCCTCCATCACCTCGCGCGCGAGGTCGGCCTCGGAACGGATGGCGCGCATGCCGCGGCCGCCGCCGCCCCATGAGGCCTTGAGCATCACCGGATAGCCGACCTCCGCCGCGAGCTTCTTCACCTCGTCCATGTCGTCGGGCAGCGGATCGGTCGCCGGCACCACCGGCACRCCGACCTCGACCGCCAGGTTGCGCGCGGCGACCTTGTTGCCCAGCCGGCGCATCGTTTCCGGCTTCGGACCGATGAAGGTGATGCCRRCCGCCGCGCAGGCTTCGGMGAATTCGGGGCTTTCCGAGAGCAGGCCRTAGCCGGGGTGGATGGCGTCGGCGCCCGACAGCCTGGCGACCCGGATCACCTCCTCGATCGACAGATAGCTCTCGATCGGGCCCATGTCCTTGGCAAGATGCGGTCCGCGCCCGACCTGATAGCTCTCGTCGGCCTTGAAGCGGTGCAGCGAATATTTGTCCTCCTCCGCCCAGATCGCCACGGTTTTGAGACCGAGCTCGTTGGCCGCGCGGAATACGYGGATGGCGATTTCGGACCGGTTGGCGACAAGGATCTTCGTGATGGCCAAGGACTGGGCTCCAGCAGCGGAAGGGACGATGAACCGGCGCAATGATTAGCGTGAAAATGCTGCAGTGCAAACAAATTTGCGCGACACCTAAAGCGATTTAACTCGCTTGTTTGCGTCAGACCGTCATTTGCTTTTCCGCCGACATCGGCGGTCTGGGGCGGGTATTCCGGGCGCGCGGCGCGGGAGCTCTCCTGCAAGGGCCGCAAACCCGCAAACGAAAATGCCCGGCGCACGCGCCGGGCATCCCGAAAAGTCGGCTTGAATTGGCCGGCTTATTTCTCGAAGTAGGCGTACTTGCCGTCGTCGCCCTTCTTCCATTCGTAGATGACATAGTCAGGACGGGTGATGTCGCCCTTGGCGTCGTAGCCGATGTCGCCGATGGCCGTCTTCCAGGTGTTGGCCCGGATGGTTTCGGCAACCTTCTGCGCGTCGTCGGCYGAGCCGGTCTTGGCGATGGCCTGGGCGATGATCTGCACGGCGGCATAGGAGTAGAGCGTGTAGGCTTCCGGCTCGAAGCCGGCGGCGCGGWACTTCTCCACCACTTCCTTGGCGGCCGGATTCTTGCGCGGATCCGGAGCGAAGGTGTTGAGCGTGCCGGCAACGGCGTCGCCGGCGATCGAAGCCAGTTCGTTGGAGACGATGCCGTCGCCCGAGAACAGCGGCGCCTTCAGGCCCTGGTCGRCCGACTGACGGATGATCAGGCCGGCTTCGGTGTGCAGGCCGCCCCAGTAGATGAGCGTGACGCCGTTTTCCTTCATCTTGGCGATGAGGGCCGAGAAGTCCTTGTCGCCGACATTGACGCCTTCATACATCACTTCCTTGATGCCGTTGGCGTTGAGATTCTTCTTGGTCTCGTCGGCGAGGCCCTGGCCGTAAGGCGTCTTGTCGTGGACGATGGCGATTTTGGCGTCCTTGAAGTTCTTGGCGATGTAGTCGCCGGCCACCTTGCCCTGCTGGTCGTCACGACCGCAAGTGCGGAAGGTGTTCCACATGCCGCGCTCGGTAAACTTCGGGTTGGTCGCGGCAGGCGTGATCTCGAGAATGCCGTTTTCCTGATAGACTTCCGAGGCCGGGATCGACACGCCCGAGTTGAAGTGGCCGTCGACATACTTGACGCCGTCGGCGACGAACTTGTTGGCGACCGAGATGCCCTGCTTGGGATCGGACACGTCGTCGCCGATCTCGAGCTTGAGCTGCTGGCCGAGGATGCCGCCCGCCGCGTTGATGTCRGCGATCGCCTGTTCCGCGCCCTTCTGCAGCTGTGCGCCGAAGGCGGCGTTCGGGCCGGTGATCGGACCGGCGACGCCGATCAGGATGTCAGCGGCCCACGCGCTGCCGCTGAGCGCGACGAACGCGGTCAGCRCAACGGCGGACAAGAGTGATTTTTTCATTGAAACGCTCCCATTTACGGAGTGGGCGTGGATGATACTTTCATGCGATGCCCACCCTTATCGCAGAAAGCATAGAATGCCGATTTTCAGGCACTTGTCACGCCGATTCATCCCCGAGACGGCGTTAATCATGAACGTCAACCTTTCGGTTTCCAGCTTAATAAGGAAGCTCTTTCATAGAGCCAGTTATACTGGGTGACCATCTGGTTGGTGCGCGTGTATTGATAGCCGAGGAAGCCAAGGATCATCAGCACGATGGTGTCGACGATATAGTAATGCAGCGAGAACATCGTGCCCTCGAACAGGRCATGATGGATGAACCTGATGCCGACGCCGAGGCCGAGCATGTAGAAGAACAGCTGCAAGTGGCTRCTCCAGGTCTRCGYCGCCGCCTTGCCGGTCATCCACGCCGCCCAGCCGCCGAGCAGGCATGTGACGAACAGGAACTGCCAGATCGAGGCCTCTTCGTAGAGAATACCCATGATTGATCTCCCCCGATCTCAGTGATGTCCGCCTTCGAGATAGGCGGCGCGCACTTCCGGATTGGCGAGCAGTTCCTTGCCGGTGCCGCTCATCGTCACATTGCCGTTGACCATGACATAGCCGCGATTGGCGAGCTTGAGCGCGCCGAAGGCGTTTTGCTCGACAAGGAACACGGTCAGTCCCTGCGCCTTGTTGAGCTCGCGTATGGCGTCGAAGATCTGCTTGACGATCAGCGGCGCCAGACCCAGCGACGGCTCATCGAGCAACAAAAGCTTCGGCCGCGCCATCAGCGCGCGCCCGATCGACAGCATCTGCTRCTCGCCACCCGACAGCGTGCCGCCGCGCTGGGCGATACGCTCTTTCAGCCGCGGGAACAGCGCGAACACTTTCTCGACGTCCTCGTCGTAATGTTTGAGGTTGTCGAGGCTGGCGCCCATCTGCAGGTTTTCCATCACCGTCATGCGCGGGAAGATGCGGCGTCCTTCCGGCGACTGGGCGATGCGCAGGCGGGCGATCTCGTGCGTAGGCAACTGGGTGATGTCGGTGCCCGCGAAGGTGATGGTGCCGGCTCGCGCGCGCGGAGCGCCGAAGATGGTCATCATCAGGGTCGACTTGCCGGCACCGTTGGCGCCGATCAGCGCCACGATCTCACCCTGGTTGACCTGCACGTTGACGCCGTTCAGCGCGCGGATGTTGCCGTAGTAGGTCTCGACGCCCTTGATGTCGAGCAGCGTTGTGCCGGCCATTATTTGCGCCCTCCACGCGTCGCGGGCTTGGCCGCCGCTTCCTTCGCCAGCGCTTTCGCCTGGCCGATCCAGTCTTCGCGCTCGATGCGCCCGTCAAAGGCGAGATAGGCTTCCGCCGCTTCGATGTCGGCCTTCTTCCAGGCGGCGATCTGGTCGAAATGGAAGATGCCGTGCTCGTTCAGCTTGCGCTCGTTGACCGGGCCGATGCCCTTGATGCGGATCAGGCTGTCGGCCTTGCCGCCGCGCGGCGCGTCGAGGCGGTTGGAGATGCCGGYGGTTTTCGCGGCGGGAGCCTTCGCGGCCGCCTTTGTCGATCGYGCTTTTGCTGCCGGCTTCTTCGCCGCCGGAGCAACGATCGGCTTGCTGGCGATCGACGCGGAGCGCGCGTCGACCTGGGCCGCCTTCGAGGCCCCTTTGGACACCGTGACCCGCTCGCCCTCGTTGGCATGTTCGACGCTGTCCGAAACCGGCCCCGCCATCATCGAAGCGGAATTGCCCGGCCCGTGCGCCGGGTCGGGGCCCGTATCGAGCTGCTCGATGACATCCTCGTCGCCGACTTCGGTGAGCACTTCTTGCACCTCCTCGTCGTCGACGCCGAGATAGGCGGCGATGACGCGCGGATCGGTGCGCACCGACTGCGGATTGCCGTCGGAAATCTTGCGGCCATATTCGAGCACCACGACGTGGTCGGAGATCTGCATCACCACCGACATGTCGTGCTCGATGAGCAGGATCGAGGTACCGGTGCTCTTGATGCCCATCAGGAGCTCGTTGAGCGCGGCCGATTCCTTCGGATTGAGGCCGGCGGCCGGTTCGTCCAGGCACAGAAGCTCCGGCCCGGTGCACATGGCGCGCGCGATTTCCAGCCGCCGCTGCGCGCCATAGGGCAGGTCGCCGGCCGGATCGTCGGCGCGGTCGACGAGGCCGGCCTTCTCCAGCCAATGCCTGGCGAGCTCGATCGATTCGGCCGAGGCCTGGCGATAGCTCGGGAAGCCGAACAGGCCGAGGAAGGTATAGCCCGAGGCCTTCATCAGCTTGTTGTGCTGCGCAACCAGAAGGTTCTCCAGCAGCGTCATGCCCGAGAACAGGCGGATGTTCTGGAAGGTTCGCGCCACATTGGCGCGCGCCGGGATCTCGTGGTTGGGCAAGCGTTCGAGCAGATAGGTCGAGCCGTCACGCTTGTTGAGCGTGATCATGCCCTCGGTGGGCTTGTAGAAGCCGGTGATGCAGTTGAACACCGTCGTCTTGCCGGCGCCGTTCGGCCCGATCAGCGCGGTGATCTCGCCGCGCCTGGCCTGGAACGACAGGTCGCCGATGGCGACAAGGCCGCCGAACTTCATCGACAGATGCTCGACCTGCAGGATGAAGTCGTTCGAGGAAGGGGTCGCGTTCATCAGCCGTGGCCCTCCTTGGTGAAGGAGGCTGAGACCGCTCTTCGCTCCTTCAGGAAGGCTGTCGGTTCCCGGCTGCCGACGAAGCCGCGCGGCTTCCACAGCATGACGATGACCATGGCCATGCCGAACAGAAGCATGCGGTAGAGTTCAGGCGTGAAGTCCGGCCCGAACACGGCCTTGAGGAAGTCGAGCTCGCGCAGGATTTCGGTGCCGCCGATCATCACCAGCGCCGCCACGGCGATGCCGCCGAGCGAGCCCATGCCGCCAAGCACGACGATGGCGAGGATGATAGCCGATTCCAGGAAGACGAAGGATTCAGGGCTGACGAAGCCTTGCCTTGCCGCGAAGAACGAGCCGGCGAAGYCGCCGAACATGGCGCCGGTGGCGAAAGCGGTCAGCTTGGTGGTGGTCGTGTTGATGCCGAGCGAGCGGCAGGCGATCTCGTCCTCGCGCAGCGCCTCCCAGGCGCGTCCCACCGGCAGGCGACGAAGCCTGATGGTGACGAAGGCGGTGAGGAAGCAGAGCGCCAGGATCAGATAATAGAGGAAGATCTTGTAGTAGGCGCCC
Organism: Mesorhizobium sp. LCM 4576; assembly: GCF_001854815.1. Lineage (NCBI taxonomy): Bacteria > Pseudomonadati > Pseudomonadota > Alphaproteobacteria > Hyphomicrobiales > Phyllobacteriaceae > Mesorhizobium > Mesorhizobium sp. LCM 4576. The sequence goes on along the minus strand of NZ_MDDT01000015.1, from coordinate 57,415 downwards.
GACTGAGYGATGTGCAGCACCTTGGCGATATAGTTCGGATCCGAGACGTTGAACGACATCAGGCCGAAGAACGACACTTTCGGAATGCCGGAGATGCCGGCCGAGCCGTTGGTCACCTCGCGCCAGTTGATCAGCACCAGACGGATGATCTCGCCGAAGGCCAGCGTGACGATAGCCAGATAGTCGCCGCGCAATCTCAGCACGGGAAAGCCGAGCAGGACGCCCCAGAAGGCGGCCATGGCCCCGGCGGCCGGCAGCAGGATCCAGAATGACAGGCCGAAATGCGTGCCGAGCAGCGCATAGGCGTAGGCGCCGACAGCGTAGAAGGCGACGTAWCCGAGATCGAGCAGGCCGGCGAGACCGACGACGATGTTGAGGCCCCAGGCCAGCATCACGTAGATCAGGATCTGGATGCCGAAATTATCGACCCACTTCAGCGAGCCCTGGAAGCCGAAGGCGAGCACCATCGCAATGGGGTAGAGGATCAGCAAGGTGGCGCCGATCTTGTTGAAGTTCCGCCTGACAAAGCCGGGCTCGGCGACAATGGCGGGCGCTCCTGCCTTCTCGGCCTTACGCCGCTCCATGGCCGGGACGGCGTAAGCCACATAGAGGAAGCGGCCAACGGTGACGGCGCCCACCACGATGGCGAGCAAACCCCAGCGCTTCACCAGGATCAGCTCGTTGCTGATGTTCTGGTCGGTCCTCAGGCCGATGAACAGCACGAACAGGCCAAGCGAAATGGCGCCGGCGTAAAGCGCCTCGCGAAAAGCGCGTTGTACGGGAGTAGCGACGTCGTCGCGCTCCGAAGACACGGTAGCGGCCATGAGGATCAGACCTTTTCGACTTCAGGCCGGCCGAGGATGCCGGAGGGCAGGAAGATCAGCACGATCGCCAGGATCGAGAAAGCGGCGACGTCCTTGTAGTCGATCGAGAAATAGGCCGACCACATGCTCTCGATGAAGCCGATGAGCAATCCGCCGAGCACGGCGCCGGGCAGCGAGCCGATGCCGCCGAGCACGGCCGCCGTGAAGGCTTTCACGCCCGGYACGAAGCCGTCCGAGAACACCACGACGCCGTAATACATCAGGAACAGCGTGCCGGCGACGGCGRCAAGGGCCGCGCCCATGATGAAGGTGATGGAGATGGTGCGGTCGACGTCGATGCCGAGCAGCGCGGCCATCTTGCGGTCCTRCTCGCAGGCGCGCTGCGCCCGCCCGAGCGCCGTTCGGTTGACGAGGTACCAGAAGATCGCCAGCAGCGCGATGGTGACGATCACGATGATGATCTGTTTCAGCGAGATGCTGATGCCGTCGATCGTGTAGACCTGGCTGACCAGCGGCGGGATCGGCTTGTTGCGCGGACCTTGCGTGACCTGCACGAAGTTGGACAACGCGATCGACATGCCRATGGCGGTGATCAGCGGCGCCAGGCGGAACGAGCCGCGCAGCGGACGGTAGGCCACCTTCTCGATCGTCCAGTTGTAGAGGCTGGTGAGAAGCATAGCCACGATCATCATGATCAGAAGCGCCACCACGACCGGCACCGAGTAGAACAACGCGCCAAGGATCAGAAAGACGATGAGCGCGGTGAAGGCGCCGATCATGAAGATGTCGCCATGGGCGAAATTGATCATGCCGATGATGCCGTAGACCATCGTATAGCCGATCGCGATCAGCCCATAGATCGATCCCAGCGTCAGCCCGTTGATAAGCTGCTGGACGAAATATTGCATATTCATGCGGCTCCCCTGGAATGTCGCCTTTCAGGACGCATTCCTTTTCGTATTTCCCCTAGTCGTAAAGTTTCGAGCCCGGATTGCAACGTGATTTTTCAATCGCTCCGCGTGGTTTGGAAGCACGCCGTCCGATTGCCCGTTTTTTCGCACCCGACCCCTGGACTATCGCGGACCCTATCATTGGCACAACGCAATGTCTTTGACGATTCAACCTTATGATGATCCTCCTGTCGAAGGAATCAGCGTCAAAATAAGTTGATAAGAAGAATCCTTGCATGAACCGAAGCGCTCGGTTTTGCATCGCCGCATCTTCCGTAAGGTCAGGATTCCGCTCTGTGTGACGGCCACGTGACGGTGGGACGCCCTCGATGGAATGCGCCTCTCCAAATAGAAACGCCTTGAAGCAAAGTCTCGGCAAGCAGAGCCTGAGATCGGTTCTCAATCCCTTTGAGCGGCGGATGAAGGCGCCCACCAAGGCCGGAGCGCATGCCGGCTGATCCCGTCACGTCACGATGAACCCGTGCGCGAACGGATCGCGGTCGTCGATGAAGATGGTGTTCAACCCCGTCATCCGCGCCCAGCCGCCGATCGAGGGGATGATCGCCGGCTTGCCCGCCACGCTGACCTCCTTTTCGACCCTGCCCTTGAACAGCGAGCCGATGATCGATTCATGCACGAAACTGTCGCCTTCCTTGAGCTTGCCCTTGGCGTGGAGCTGCGCCATCCGCGCCGAGGTGCCGGTGCCGCAGGGCGAGCGGTCGATCGCCTTGTCGCCATAGAAGACGGCGTTGCGGGCGTCGGCCTCGGCCTTCTTCGGCTTGCCGGTCCACAGYATGTGCGACAGCCGGTTGATGCCGGGGTTCTCCGGATGCACGAAGGAGTATTTCTCGTTGAGGCGCTGCCRCACCACCGGGCTCCAGGCGATGAGGTCGCCGGCCGAGTAGTCGGCCATGTCGCGATAATTCTTCWGCGGCTCGACGATGGCGTAGAAATTGCCGCCATAGGCGACATCGACGCTGATCTCGCCGAGCACCGGGCATTCGACGGTCAGCCCTTCGGCATGGAGGAAGGACGGCACATTGGTGATGCGCACCTCCTCGACATATTCGCCGACCTGTTTGTATTCGGCGATGACCAGGCCGGCCGGCGTGTCGAGCCTCAAGACGCCGGGCGTCTTCGGCTTCACCAGCCCGTGCTCGATCGCCATCGTCACGGTGCCGATCGTGCCGTGGCCGCACATCGGCAGGCAGCCCGAGGTCTCGATGAACAGGATCGCGATGTCAMAGTCATCGCGCGTCGGCGGATAGAGGATCGAGCCCGACATGACGTCATGGCCGCGCGGCTCGAACATCAGCCCGGTGCGGATCCAGTCATATTCGGCGAGGAAATGAGCCCGCCGCTCCATCATCGTCGAACCCTCGAGCAATGGCCCGCCGCCGGCGACCAGGCGCACCGGGTTGCCGCAAGTGTGGCCGTCAATGCAGAAGAAGGATTTCTTGGCCATGGTTGCTCTCTTGCTGTCAGAACCGTTGCGGACGGAAGGGCGTGAGGTCGAGCGGCGGAGTCTGCCCGAGAACGAGATCGCGGATCAAGCGGCCGGTCGCCGCCGACTGGGTGAGGCCGAGATGGCCATGACCGAAGGCATAATAGATATTCGGCGCGCGCGCCGCGCCGATCACCGGCAGCGAATCCGGCAGCGACGGGCGATAGCCCATCCACTCGCGGCCGCCCGACGCGTCGAGCCCGGGCAGGAAACGCTTCGCCTTCTCCAGCATCGCCTTGGAGCGGGCGAAGTTGGGCGGCCGCTCGATGCCGCCAAGCTCGACGGCGCCGCCGACGCGTAAGCCGGTTTGCAGCGGCGTGATGACGAAGCCATGYCCAGAAAAGATCAGCTGCCGCTTCACGTCGAAGGCCGACACCGGTAGCGTCGTGTTGTAGCCGCGCTCGGTTTCGAGCGGGATGCGGTCGCCGAGATTTTTTGCCAGGAGATGCGACCAGGCTCCCGCGGCGACCAGGAGCTTGTTCGCCCTCCGCCTGGTGCCGTCGGCCAGAACGATCGTCGCGCCGTTTGCGCCTGCTTCGATGCGCTCCACCCGCGCATGCTCGAAACGGGCGCCGAGCTTCTCCGCATAGGCCCACACCGCCTTGCCGAGCAGCTTGGGATCGGCGACCGTCTTCCAGCCCGGCACGAAGGTGCCCTTGACGAAGCGCGGCGCCAGGCCCRGCTGGAGCGCGGCCATCTCTTCGCCCTCGACATGGCGGAAGCCGATGCCGAAACGCTGGCGCTCGGCCCAGCCCGGCAGCGAGGCGCGGAACTCCGCCTCGCTCTCGTAGAATTCCAGCGAGCCGTCCTCGCGCAGCATCGGCCGCGTGCCGGAGCGGTCGAGCAGGCCCATCCATTCGGCTTCGGCGAGCTTCATCATGCCGGCCTGCGTGGCGAGGCTCGTCTCATAGTGCTTCGCCGCGCCCGCGCGCCAGAAGCGGACCAGCCAGGGCAGGAGTTTCGGCAGATAGGCCGGCGGAATGGTCAAAGGCCCGAGCGGGTCGGCGAGCCATTTCGGCAATTGCCGGATCATCCCCTTATGCGCCAGCGGCAGCACGTCGGAGAAGGCGAAGGCGGCGGCATTGCCGGAGCTCGTCTCCTCGCAGATGCCGGTGCGGTCGAAGACGGTGACGCTGCGCCCCGCCTCCGAGAGCAAGGCCGCGGCGCAGATGYCGATGATGCCGCCGCCGACGATGGCGATGTCTTCCGCTTCTCCCCGCGAACGGGAGGAAGATGCCCGAAGGGCGGATGACGGGCCGCCCCCCTCCTCGGAATTTCCCTGCACGCGAATGCTACCTCTTATTCGGCCGCCACCAACTTGTCCGTCGATCGGGGAGACGTCTGCAGCGACGGCAGCTTCGGCCGCGCCGCCAGCGCATCCCGGACGATCTTTTCCACCGCCTTGCGGCGTTCGCCCGACAGCGGCTGGCGCGGCATGCGCACGCGGTCATTGGTACCGATCGCCAGCACTTCGGCAAGCTTGATGTTTTGGACCAGATAGGTCGACACATCGAGGTCGAGCAAGGGCCGGAACCAGCGGTAGATCGCCAGCGCCTCGTCTCGGCGGCCCTGCCGCATCAGCTGATAGATCGCGACCGTCTCGCGCGGGAAGGCGGTGACCAGGCCAGCGACCCAGCCGATGGCGCCGACCGACAGCGCCTCGAAGGCAAGGTTGTCGACGCCGGTGAAGAGATCGTAGCGGTCGCCGAACCTATTGATGATCTCGGTCGAGCGGCGGATGTCGTCGGAGGATTCCTTGATGGCGACGAAGCGCTTGTCCGACGCCAGCTCCTCCATCAGGTCGACGGTGACGTCGACGCGATAGGCGAGCCGATTGGAATAGATCATCACCGGCAGGTCGCCGGCCTCCGCCACGGCGCGAAGCGCCGCGACGGTTTCTTCCGGATTGGTGTGGTAGATCGAGCTCGGCACCACCATCAGCCCGTCGGCGCCTTCCTTGGCGGCGCGCCTCGCGATAGCAGCCGCCTCGCGGGTGCCGGGCTCGTTGACGGTCAAGAGCACCGGCTTCTTCCCGGCGACTTTCTGCGCCGTCTTCAGCACCTCGATCTTCTCGTCAGGCGACAGCATCGGCCCCTCGCCGAGCGAGYCGCAGACGATGATGCCGTCGCAGCCGGCCTCCATTTGCAGCGAATAACAACGCTCCATCTCGGCATGGTCGAGACGATCGTCGGCGGTGAATTTGGTCGTGACGGCGGGGAAAACTCCGGTCCACATGGCTGTCTCTCCGTTGATATATCAGTCGTATATCTATTAAGAGCTGGCTCGTCAATGCTGAATCCGTTATGATATATGAAAAATATATCAGGAGCCCGCCATTGATCTCCCCACTGATATCCGCTGACGCGAACACGAGTTTCGAGCCGGCGGCGACCAAGGCCTATCGCGCGCTGGAGCATATGATCGTCACGCTCGAGCTGGCGCCGTCGAGCTTCGTCACCGAAGGCGCGYTGATCGACCGGCTGGGTYTCGGACGCACGCCGGTGCGCGAGGYGATCCAGCGGCTGGCCTGGGAAGGGCTTCTCGACATCAGGCCGCGCGCCGGCATCGCGGTCGCGCCGCTTCACGCCGGCGACTGGCTGCGGGTGCTGGACGCGCGGCGCGGCATCGAGGTCGTGCTCGCCCGCTCGGCCGCCCGCTTCGTCACCCGAGAGGCCGCCGACCTGTTCCATGAGGCGGCGCTCGCGATGCAGAAGGCCGTGATCTCGGGCAACGTGCTTGCCTTCATCCAGGCCGACAAGGCGCTTGACGAGGCGCTGGCCATCGCCGCCGATAATCCCTTCGCGGCGCGTGTCGCCGCTCCCTTGCAGACCCACAGCCGCCGCTTCTGGTATCGCTACAAGGCCGACACCGGGCTGGCCGAATCGGCCGAGCACCACGTCGCGCTGATCCGCTCCATCCTCGACGGCGACGAGGAAGGCGCCGCCAAGGACGCCAAGAAATTGATGGCGCTGCTGCGCGGCCACGCCGAGGTCGCCGCGACCCGATAAGTCCACTCCAGGCGATGACTCTCAGCTCGCGCGCGGTCCGATATCTCCGGCTGGGTTAAGGCATGTCTCCCGAAGCGGGAACCGGTTTCGCGACGCGCTTTAGGCGCCTGGCATCGCCGCCCTGATCGTCGGGCTGTCCCAGCCCTCGCCGACCGACAGAACGCAACTTTGCCCCTTGGTATCGGAAGCGAGCACGGTCCAGCTGCCCTGGTCCGAGACAAAAATCTCGAGCACGACGTTCGGGTTGATCAGGCCGCGCCCGGCTTCGGTTTCGTGGAATTTGTCGCCAAGGGCCTTGATGATGTCGGCGCGCGCCGCGCATTGCGCCGCAGCACTCGCCGGCGCGGCTCCAACGGTCAGCGTCGCCGCCAATATCGTGGCCATAAGAAATCGTGTCATCCGACACCTCCTCGCGCCAGACGAGACCCCGGCTGAACCGGCGCTGTTTGATTGCCTGCACGCATGGCAGGAATACAGCCTAAGGCGAATGGTGGTCTGTTGGTTCCATCACGCGGCGATGGAATTATTAGAAGATGCGTATGCTCTCTCGACGTGCCGCGCTTCGAATCGAGCACCTGAAGCTGTGCCGCGACGACGACGCGCCGAAAAAGCGAGAGGTTGACGCGGCATAAAAAGAAAGCGCGGTTCGCACCGCGCTTTCTCAATGTCTGCTTGGAAACCGTCGGGCTAGTTCATCGTCGGAATGACGAACTCGGCGCCGTCCTTGATGCCTCGCCGCGCGCCCGCAGCCACGAAGTGGCGAGGACGCGCAAACGAGGAAACCGTCGGGCTAGTTCATCGTCGGGATGACGAATTCCGCGCCATCCTTGATGCCCGACGGCCAGCGCGAGGTGACCGTCTTGGTCTTGGTGTAGAAGCGGAACGCGTCCGGGCCGTGCTGATTGAGGTCGCCGAAGGACGACGCCTTCCAGCCGCCGAACGTGTAATAGGCGATCGGAACCGGGATCGGCACGTTGACGCCGACCATGCCGACCTGAACGCGGCTGGCGAAGTCGCGCGCGGCATCRCCGTCGCGGGTGAAGATGGCGACGCCGTTGCCCATCTCGTGGTCGTTGGCGAGCTTGATGGCGTCCTCATAGCGCGGCGCGCGCACCACCGAGAGCACCGGCCCGAAGATTTCTTCCTTGTAGATGCGCATGTCGGCGGTGACGTTGTCGAACAGGCAGCCGCCCATATAGTAGCCGTTCTCGTAGCCCTGCATCTTGAAGCCGCGGCCGTCGACGACGAGCTTGGCGCCTTCCTTGACCCCGATATCGACATAGCCCTTCACGCGCTCCAACGCCTGCGCCGTCACCAGCGGGCCGAAATCGGCGGAAGAATCCGTCGAGGGGCCGACCTTCAGGCTTTCGACGCGCGGCACCAGCTTTTCCATCAGCCGGTTGGCGGTATCGTTGCCGACCGGGACCGCCACCGAGATCGCCATGCAGCGTTCGCCGGCCGAGCCGTAGCCGGCGCCGATGAGCGCATCGACCGTCTGGTCCATGTCGGCGTCGGGCATGATGATCATGTGGTTCTTGGCGCCGCCGAAGCACTGCACGCGCTTGCCCGATGCCGTGCCGCGCGAATAGATGTAGTGCGCGATCGGCGTCGAGCCAACGAAGCCGATCGCCTTGATGTCCGGATCGTCGAGGATGGCGTCGACCACTTCCTTGTCGCCGTTGACGACGTTGAGGATGCCGGCGGGAAGACCGGCCTCGATGAAGAGCTCGGCGATGCGGATCGGCACGCCCGGATCGCGCTCGGACGGCTTCAGGATGAAGGCGTTGCCGCAGGCGATGGCCGGCGCGATCTTCCACAGCGGAATCATCGCCGGAAAGTTGAACGGGGTGATGCCGGCGACGACGCCGAGCGGCTGGCGCATCGAATAGACGTCGATGCCGGGGCCGGCGCCGTCGGTGAACTCGCCCTTCATCATATGCGGCGCGCCKATGCAGACCTCGACGACTTCGAGGCCGCGCTGGATGTCGCCGCGCGCATCGGCGATGGTCTTGCCGTGCTCGCGCGCCAGGATGTCGGCCAGCTCGTCATAGTCGCGCTGGACCAGCTCGAGGAACTTCATCAGCACGCGCACGCGGCGCTGCGGGTTGGTGGCGGCCCATTTCGGCTGCGCCGCCTTSGCGTTCTCGACCGCGGCGCGCAGCTCCGCCTGCGAGGCAAGCGCCACCGTGCCGCGCACGGAACCGTCCATCGGCTGCATCACATCCTGCTTGCGCCCGCTGGTGCCGGCGACACGCTTGCYGCCGATGAAATGACCGTATTCGATCATGGTTTCTCTCCCTGGATTTGGTGATGGCGCATTGTCCGCCTTTGCGACGGCGATGGCAACGCGAGGAAGATCGCAACCGTTGTGCGGAAAATGGACAGCGGTGATGGAGTGTGCATTAATTGTCGCAAATGACAGCGTCGCTAAGATATCCCAAAGGGACAACAGATTGAGTTCCTTCGCGCCCCCCTCTGTCCTGCCGGACATCTCCCCCACTTGGGGGGAGATCAGCAGCTTTACCGCCGGCACCATCTCCTGCAACGCTGGTGATTGGCGAAAGCCGGCGAGGCATCCAATCTCCCCACTTGTGGGGGAGATGTCCGGCAGGACAGAGGGGGGCGCCACAGAACGCTCCGTTGATGATTGTCATCCAGGTCATCCCCATGAACTGGGATGACGTCCGCATCTTCCTCGCCGTGGCACGCGCCGGCCAGATCCTCGGCGCGGCCAAGCGCCTGGAGCTCAACCACGCCACCGTCTCGCGCCGCATCGCCGCGCTCGAGGAGGCGCTGCGCACAAAACTCTTCCGGCGGCTCACCACCGGCAGCGAACTGACGCCGGCCGGCGAGCGCTTCCTCGAGATCGCCGAGCGCATGGAAGGCGACATGATCGCCGCGCGCTCGACCATTGCCGGCGAGGGCGACGACGTTTCGGGCACGGTGCGCATCGGCGCGCCAGACGGCTTCGGCGTCGCCTTCCTGGCGAAACGGCTGGGCGAACTGACCGCCTTGCACCGCGAGCTCACCATCCAGCTGGTGCCGGTGCCGCGCTCCTTCTCCCTGTCGCGCCGCGAGGCCGATATCGCCATCACCGTCGAGCGRCCGACCGAAGGCCGGCTGGTGGCGGGCAAGCTGGTCGACTACACGCTCGGCCTCTTCGCCTCCCGAGGCTATGCCGAGGCCAATGGCCTGCCCAAGACGCCGGCCGAGCTCGGTCGGCACACGCTGATCGGCTATGTGCCGGACCTCATCGTCAGCCCCTCGCTCGACTACGCCGCCGAGTTCAGCCCCGAATGGCGCACCAGCTTCGCCATCTCCTCGGCGCTGGGCCAGGCCGAGGCGGTTCGCTCCGGCGCTGGCATCGGCATCCTGCACACCTTCGTCGCCCGCTCGATGCCGGAGCTGGTGCCGGTCGACATCGTCGCGCCCATCCGCCGCGCCTACTGGCTGGTCTATCATGAATCGGTCAGGCCGCTGCGCCGCGTCCAGCTGGTCGCCAACTTCATCACCAAGGCGGTGGAACGCGAGCGGGGCCTTTTTGTCTAATCCGCGTCGAGCACGAACGAGCTCACGATCTTCTCGGCCTCATCCGCAAGCGGCGCCCATTTGCGCTCTACCTCTTCGGAGTTGTCGCCCGCGACCCCGCAATCGACGAAACCGTAATGCGATCGGCGCAGTGTCAGCGCAATGCGGGAATGGCCGTAGAAGCTGACATTTTCGTCGGCATAGTGGAAATCCATGTCGGCCATGCGCACCGGATAGCCGTCCGGRAAATGCGCCAACCTGTCCTTGCGGAAGGCGGCCGACTGATAGGCTACGCCAACCATGGTCTGCCAGTTGCTCACCTGYCAATCTTCCTCCATGAACGCCCTGACGTCGGGTGGATTGTCGGGAGCGGTCGGATCGTAGGCATTTTCCGACACGCGGCAGGTGAGTCCTCGTTCGCCGGATTTGATCTTGAGCCGAATGGTGTTGTCAAAGGCGGTTTCGCTCGCCCATTCCTCGGGATAGGTCAGCGAAAAGCCGTGCTCCCTATCGTGAACGGTCTTGTCGTGAACGGTCTTGTCCGCGGCAAACGCCGCCGCGGCGCAGCTCAGACATGCGGCCACCGCCGCGAAAAGAAAAAGACGCATGCCAAAGTCCCCTCGCTGCGGCCGATCCTATCACAGGCAGTTGGTGGTTGCCGCCTTGCCTCCGCCACAAATTCAGCCACTGTGGCACCGGCGCGCTTCGTCATGCTGTGGCTGGGCGCGAGGGGACAATTTTCACAACGCGGGCGGAGAAATGCGAGCCGTTCTTGCCATTCTGCCGCTGCTTTTCCTGTCGGGCTGCGCCAATCCCTGGGCGAAGGTTCCGGAAGCGGAGCTGCCGAAGCCGATCCGCTATGCCATGTCGCGCCCCTCGCCTTTCGTCATCGGCAACTATTGCGGCCCGGGCACCCGCACCGGCGATCTGTCGGCCAAACCGGTCGACCGCCTCGACGCCGCCTGCCGGGTCCATGACGCCTGCTATATCGCAAGGCACGATCATTGCGACTGCGACGGCGCGCTCGTCGCCTCCGCCAGGAAGATCCGCGACGACAGGACGGCGCCGCGCAAGATGCGCCGCGAAGCCGAACTGCTGATCGCCACTTTCGCGTTTCCCGTCTGCAGGATCTTTCMGCAGGGCTTCCTGCCGCCGCGCGATCCTGCCCAGCTCAAGACCCTGAATGGGGCGGCTGGATGAGCTTCAGGCCGGCTCTCGCCAAGGCATTGCTTGGACTGGCGCTGGCGGTATTTGCCGGTTGCGCCGGCATGCCCGGGCATTCGGCCTGCGCCTTCTTCCCCGGCGACGACGCCTGCGGCCGCCTGCCCGTCTCGGCGGACARCAGCGGCGAGGAGATAGCCGGAGCCCACTACTTCGCAGGCGGCAACGGCGCCTACGAGAAACAGTTCCAGGCGCTGCTCGCCCAAAGCCGCCTCGACGCGCTCGACCGCGCCAACGGCACCGGCCGCTTCGGCCGCGACTGGCGCGATGTCCAGAACAGCGGCTTCCACGCGATCTATCCGGCGCTGCAGCGGTTGGCCCGACCGCTCGACGACGCTGAGATTGCGCCGACACAAGGCAGGCCGGGCGAAGGCCGGTTCGCCGGCCGCTGGCGCATGTCGCGGCAGACGCTCTATCTCGATGCCGCCGCGCGGCCCTTGGCGCCCAAAACCTTCAGCTTCTCCGGCCTGCAGGCGCGTTCGGTCGAGATCGTGCTGCGCCAGGCGGGCCAACAGCCCGTCCACATCAGCGGCACCTGCGACGGCCCGCTCGCGATCCGCGCCTCGGGCCGATCCACCACCGTCGGCAGGGCCTCGCCATTCCATCTCAGCTTGCCAGCCGCGGAAACCTCCGTCAGCCTGTTCCCCGACGAGACGCTCAGCCAGTGCGATCTTCGCGTGACCTCGGCGCTGGCGCCGGCCGGCGCGCCGCTGACCCTGCTGCGGGAGGAGAGCGCGAATCCCTGGATCGCGAGGCTCGACAGCCGCTACGACCGCTGCCCGGTGCCCGATCCGGCGGGTATGGAGGAGCTCGACCGCGCCTTCTATGCCGGCCGCTGGTTGTCGCAGACCTGCGCGCTGCCTCTCGGGTCGCCGGCCCTGCTGCGCAAGTCGCRCGACGGTTTCAACGCCAAGGTCGAGGCCTTGCTCGGCAAGACGCTGCCGGACAGCGCCTTCGACAAGGCCGACCCCGAGCTGCCGCTCGATTTCGCAGACGCGCCGAAGCTCAGGCTGATCTATCTGTCGTCGCTGGAGTTCAAGGCGGATTTCTCCGGCCGCATCATGGAGCGGCTGATCCGCCATCACGCGGCACTTGGCACCAAGGTGCGCATCCTGGTGACCGACGTGCTGGAGCGGGAGAAGGACGACGCCATGCTGCACCGGCTGGCGGCGGAATTCCCCAATGTCGAGCTGCAGGAATATCGCTGGCAGGCCGACCACGGCGCGCCGTTCGACGAGCAGATCTCGCAGCTGCACAAGGTTCACCACATCAAGATGCTGGCGACGCTGGCCGAAGAGCCTGGACGCTCGCGCGTCATCATCGGCGGCCGCAACGTCCATGACGGTTTTCTGTTCCACAAGCCGGTCGACCTGACGCGCTATCCGGACCTGGAGCAATACGGCAAGACCGACGGCTTCTCGCTGAACTACTACTCCAACTGGAGCGATTTCGACATCGAGATCGCCGACCCGGCGACCGTCGAGACGCTGGCCGCGCATCTGTCGACCGTATGGCTGCGCGACGCCGACACCAATCTGTCGCGGCCGTTCTCCATTCCGGTCCGCTCCAGCGCGGCCCCGCGCGGCGTGGCGCGGCATTTCATTTCCGTGCCCTATGAGGACGGGCACGCGCTGGAGGCCTATTTCGTCGAGCTGATCGACACCGCCGAGCACCGCATCCAGATCGTCAATCCCTATCTCAACCTGACGCCCGATATTGCCCGGGCCTTCGACCGGGCGCTGGCCAGAGGCGTGAAGATCGATGTCGTCGGCCGCATCGACCTCAAGGGCGATATCGGCGGCCGGTTCCTCACCGCGCTCAACAAGCTGTTCGTCGAGAGATATGGCGACCGCATCGACATCCGCGAGTTCAAGGCGCCGGATGTCGTGCTGCACTCCAAGATCATGATGATCGACGAGAGGCTGGTCGCCATCTCCTCGGTCAACCTCAACAACCGCAGCTTCTTCCATGACTCGGAGAACGGCATGGTCGTGCTCGATCCGGCCTTCTATCGCCGCATGAAGCCGGTCTATGACGATTACCTCGCCCATTCGCGCCCGGTCGCCACCAACGTCACGATCGGCTGGGCCTACCGGCTGCTGTTCAGTGACACCTGGGTCAGGGAGGCGTTTTGAGGCCGCCCGACACCAACTAAGGTGTGCTGAGATTCAGGTCAGGCCGAGTCGAGAATGGCGGATTCCGAGAACCGGAGCGGAGCGTACTTGAAGTACGTGAGCACCGGAAGCGCAGGAAGCCGTCATTCGCAGGCCGGCCTGACCTGAATATCAGCGCACCTTTAGATGGGTTTCAGATACCGCTCGGGGCTCAGGTCGCGCGCGTTGATCTCCGGCACCCGGTTCGACATGATGTCGGCCAGCACCTTGGCCGAGCCGCAGGCCATGGTCCAGCCGAGCGTGCCGTGGCCGGTGTTGAGGTAGAGGTTGGCAACCTCGCTCAGTCCGACCAGGGGCGGTCCGTCCGGCGTCATCGGCCGCAAGCCGCACCAGAAGCTCGCCGCCTTGAGGTCGCCGCCGCCGGGGAAGAGGTCGCCGACAGAATGTTCGAGCGTGCGGCGACGCGATTCATGCAGGCGAAGATCATAGCCAGAAATCTCCGCCGTGCCGCCGACGCGGATGCGGTCGCCGAGCCTAGTGATCGCCACCTTGTAGGTCTCGTCCATGACGGTCGACACGGGTGCTGCCCCGGCATTGCTGATCGGCACGGTGATCGAATAGCCCTTCACCGGATAGACCGGAATCGGCCGCCCCAGCGAGCGCATGAATTGCGCCGAGTAGCTGCCCATCGCCATCACGAAGGCATCCGCGGACCTCCACCCGTGGTCGGTGAGCACATTGGTGAGGCGGTTGCGGTTCCTGACGATGCGCCGGATGGTCGAGCCGTATTCGAAGGTCACGCCGCGCGCCACGCAGAGTTCGGCGAGCTTGTCGGTGAACATCTTGCAATCGCCGGTCTCGTCGCCCGGAAGCCTGAGGCCGCCGACGAATTTGTCGCGCACCGCCGCAAGCGCCGGCTCGGCGGCGACACAGCCGTCGCGGTCGAGGATTTCGTAGGGCACGCCGTATTTCTTCAGCACCTCGACGTCGCCACCGGTGCCGTCGAGCTGTTTCTGCTTGCGGAAGAGCTGCAGCGTGCCTTTGGCCCGTTCGTCGTAGGTGATGCCGGTCGCCTCGCGCAGCGCCTTCAGCGTGTCGCGGCTGTATTCGGCGAGCGGCACCATGCGCGACTTGTTGAGCGCGTAGCGCTCGGCCGTGCAGTTGCGCAGCATCTTGAGGAGCCAAGTCCACATATGCGGGTCGAAAGCCGGCCGCACCACCAGCGGGCCGTATTTCATCAACAGCCATTTGATGGCCTTGACCGGGATGCCCGGCCCGGCCCAGGGCGAGGCATAGCCCGGCGACACTTCACCGGCATTGGCGAAGCTGGTTTCGAGCGCCGGCCCCGGCTGGCGATCGTAGACGGTCACTTCATGACCGGCCTCGGCGAGGAAGTAGGCGGTGGTGACCCCGATCACGCCGCCGCCCAGCACGATGACTTTCATTCCATGCTCCCTCAAAGGCCGATCATGCCGCCGAAGGGCCCGGATCGTCCCCTTCTGTCTGCCGGATTTTGCCGCGCCCGCCAAGGGGCCAGTCAGCGGTGGGAGCGCTGTGGACCAGCTTCAGGACGTGGCGAGGCCGTTCGGCGACGCGGTCCTGCACCGCTCGCCGCGCCGCCTCCGGCTGATAGGCCACCTCCTCGAGAAGGACCTCCTCGGCCGGGCCGTCGGCCCGCTCGGCCAGCGCCGATTGTCCCGCCCTCATGCCAAGCAGGCAGAGGCCGTGCCACGTGGCGACCGGCAGGCCGGAGCCGACGGGAGCAGATGCTTCGGCCTGCACCAGCGTCCGCGTCTGCGATGAACCGCCGCCGGCGCGGAAGATCACCCGGCTGTTGAGCGTGGCAAGGTCGGGCTCGACGGCTCCCGTCGCAATGACGCGGCTTTCGGCGAGCTTGCGTTCGAGCATCGGCGCGATCGGATCGGCAAACGCGCGACGGCGCATCAGCATCGCCTCGATCACCGCGAAGTCCTTGGCCGTCAGGCGATAGAAAGTCCCGGTCATGGCGCTCTCCGCGTTTGTTCGACGGCGTCGATCGTTGCCGAGAGGACCCGGCTGTCACGGCTGCGCCACGAAACCGTGCGTCCGGCCCGCGCGCCGATCAGCGCCGTTCCAAGCGGCGTCAACACCGATATGCGTTTTTCGGCGATATCGGCCTCCGCCGGATAGACCAGCGTCACCGTCTGGGTGCTCCCCTCCGGGTCCTGAAGCGTCACCGTCGAGCCCATCCGCACCACGTCGGCGGGCAAAGCCGCCTCGTTGGCGACCCTGGCGCGATCCATCTCGGCAAGCAGGTCCTCGGCCATATCGGGTACGCGGTCGAGAAAGGCCCTGGCGAGACTGCTCAGCCGGTCGTGGTCCGCCGCGCTGACAAGGATGGTGTTTCGCGAACGCGCTTGCGTTGCTGCATGCATGGCATACCTCATAATCCGGCGCATCGGTTGCCCGAATGCGCGCAAGCCGCCACGTCGAGGGCGGCGAACAAAGCCGGACCGCAAGGGCCGCAGGCTCGATGAAAATATCTGGAATTCAAACGCCCCGGTTCACGCGGCCGCCGGCATTGGCGGCCACGCCGGGGCTACGCTCCCGCGATGGGGCAAACCCTGAAGCAGGTTTTGATATAAGCGAGGTTGCTCATATCCCGAACCTTGCCGAGAAGCTCCGGCTTGTCAAGCAAGGCGCCTGTTTCAACCGCCGAGGTAGCGGCGGTGAAAGCGCGCACCCAGGCTGGTCAATATCTCATAGCCGATGGTGCCGGCATGGCCGGCCGCGTCGTCGACGCTTTGGGACGGACCGATGAGCTCGACGAGATCGCCCTCGCTGAGCCGGCCGGCGGGAAGCGCCGAAATGTCGAGGATGATCGAGTCCATCGACACGCGCCCGATGAAGGGCAACCGCACGCCCCCGAACCAGGCGGCCGAAGCGGCGCGCCGGTGCCAGCCGTCGCCATAGCCCAGCGAAATGGTCGCCAGCCTGAGCGGACCGTTCGCCTGGTGGGTGTGGCCGTAGCCGATGYCGGTTCCGGCGCCGATCGCGCGCGTTTGCGCCACCTTGGCTTGCAGCCGTATCACCGGCAGCATCGGATTGGCTTCGTAGGGCGTCGGATTGACGCCGTAGAGCGCGGCACCCGGGCGGGCGAGGTCGTAATGATAGGCCGGCCCGAGAAAGATACCGGACGAGTTGGCCAGGGAGGCTGGCGCCGCAGGCAGCAGCATGCGCAGCCGCTCGAATTCGCGCCGCTGCGTCTCGTTGGCCGCCTGTTGCGGCTCGTCGGCGCGGGCGAGATGGCTCATCACGAAACGGGTGCCGATGCCGTCGAAGGCGCCCGCCTCCCCCGCGACCGCCTCGACTTCCGCCGGCGCCATGCCGAGCCGGGCCATGCCGCTGTCGACCTGGATGGCGGCCGGCAGGCTCCGGCCCGCGCTCCGCGCGGTCTCGCGCCAGGCCTTCAATTGGACCGCGCTGTTGATGACCGGGAAAAGCCCGGCCGCCAAGGCTTCCGGTTCCGAACCCGGCGGCAGCCCGTTCAGCACGAAGATATCCGGCCCGGGACCGATCGCCTTGCGCAGCGCGATGCCCTCGCCGAGCAACGCGACGAAGAAGATGTCGCAGCCCTCTTTCGCCAGCGCCAAGGCCACTTGGGCGGCGCCGAGCCCATAGCCGTCGGCCTTGAGCACGCCGGCGCAGCGGACGCCGTTCAGCCGCGCCTTCAGCCGGCGATAGTTTTCCCGGATGGCCCCGAGGTCGATCGTCAGGATCGCTCCGGCGGCCGCCTCGCTCACCGTCGAGCCGCTGCTTGCGTCATGTGCCGGAAACCTGCGTCCGGTGTCGTCGTTCATGGCGACCCCCGCTTAAAGCATGTCTCCCGAAAGTGGGAACCGGTTTCGGGATAAAGACATGCGCCAAATCAAAAAACCTAAAGCGCATGGAGCGAACCTGAAAGATCGCGACGCGCTTTGGTGCATCGGCAATCAATACGGTCACAGCGCCGCCGCGACAACCGGGTGGCTATAGGGCCAGGTGCTCGAACGCCGCCACCACCTGCTCATAGACCTTGCGCTTGAACGGCACGATCAGCTCCGGCAGCTCCCGCATCGGCCGCCACGCCCATTCATCGAATTCGGCCGTGTGGCCGCCGGGCGGCGGATTGATCTCGATCTCGCTTTCGTCGCCCTCGAAGCGGTAGGCGAACCATTTCTGCGTCTGGCCGCGATAGCGGCCCTTGAAGGCGACGCCGACCAGATGCGGCGGCAAGTCGTAATTGATCCAGCGCGGCGCCTCGGCAAGCAGCGAAACGCTGCGCATGCCGGTTTCCTCGTAGAGCTCGCGCCCGGCGGCTTCGATCGGCTCTTCGCCCTTGTCGATGCCGCCCTGCGGCATCTGCCAAAGCTGCGTCGTGCCGGCGAACTCGCTGTCCGGTTCGGCGATGCGGTGGCCGACCCAGACCAGGCCTGCTCTGTTGAGGATCATCAGCCCGACGCAGGGACGATAGGGCAGCGTTTCGGGATCGATCTTCTTGGCCATGTGGATTTCCAGCCGTTTTGGGGATTGATTGCGCGAGGCGGGTAGAGTTATCCCTTTTGCGGATCAACAGCCACCGCCGAGATCGGCACGATCTCGATGCCGCGCTTCTTCGCTTCGGCGATCCAGGACGTCACCGTGTCGACGGTGATATCGAAGGCCGAACCGATGCCGACCGCCGAGCCCTTGGCCCGTGCCGTCGCCTCAAGGCTGTCCAGCTTCTTGAGGATTTCGCCGCGATCCTGCACGGCATCGATCGCCATGTCCCCGGCGGCGAACGGCACGCCGTCCTTCAAGGCAAGCTCGGGCGCAACGCTGCGCGCGGTAGACCCGTCGTCGATATAGGCAAGCCCCCGCTTCCCGAGCTCGGCCATGAACGGCTCCATCGCGTTCGCATCGGCCGAAAAGCGCGCGCCCATATAGTTCATCACGCCYGTGTAGTTGGTCGTGCGCGACAACGCCCAGTGCAGGCTCTTCAGGTTCTCCTCGGGACTGGCCGAGACCGTCAGCGTGTTGCGGCCGGGATTGACGTTGGGATAATCGAACGGCTCGAGCGGCACCTGCATGACGATCTCATGCCCGCTCTGCCTTGCCGCCTGCATCCAGCGGCCGATGCTGTTGCCTTGCGGCGCGAAGGCCAGCGTCACTTCGGCCGGCAGCTTGGCGATCGCCGCTTGCGTGCCGGTCTGCGACACCGCGAGCCCGCCGATAATAATCGCAACGCGCGCCCCGCGCGCCCCCGACCACGGCCGCGCATAGACGTCGAACGGCCTCCGGCCATCAGCAGAACGCATCGGCAACGGACCGGTGTCGCTGGCCTCGATCAGCGCCCTGTCCGGGATATGGGCGACCTTGAGGTTCTGGCCGAGCGTCGAGGGATCGCGGATGACGATCGCCGCTTTCGGCGGGCCGTCGCCCTCCTCGGTCTGGACGTGGATGATCTGTGGCCCGCCGCTCTTCATCGGCGTGCTGGCCTGCGGCGTTGCCGTGGCGACCGGAGCCGGTGCAGGCGCCAGCGCCGGCGTGGCGGGAGCAGCGACGACCTTCGGTGTCGAGACCGCCACCTCTTCCGGCTTGCGGAACGGCTTTTCACGCAGCGCGATCGCACTGGAGACGCCGATCACGGCAAGCACCGCGACCGCCGCGACAGCTGAGCCGCCGCCTATGCCGCGCCGCGCCGGCCGCTTGGGTGGGAGCGACTGTCCGAGCGGGCGTTCGATATCTTTGCCGATGTCTGCCAAGTTAAGTTCCCAGCACGCCGCCCCGTGAATGTCACGTTAAACGTGAGATCCTGCGCAACCTTCGGCGCTATACCCCAGACGCGTGGCGCCTAGATCAGGATGACGTTTCGTTGAACCGCCACCCCGATCTAAATTTTTGTTGGAGCATGATCTTTCCCGAAAACCGGTTCCCACTTTTCGGGATCATGCTCTTAGCCTCGGTCCCCGAATCAAACTGCCGGAACCTCGCGGTCCCGGCAGCATTGCATTGCTTAGCTCGATCGGCCAGAGCCCAGCCTAGTGCATGTCGCCCAAAAGTGCGTCGCGGTTTTGGGATAACGACATGCACATACTCAAAGCCCGAACCGCATTACTGGTTCAGCACGGCCTTGTCCGGGTTCGGCGGGAAGGCCGGATCGGTCTTCTCGCCGCGCAGCAGCTGCTCGGCATAGATCAGCTGCAGGTCGTCCTTCGGATCCGGCGGCACATAGGCGGCCGAGCCCGAGCCGGTCGAGTTCTCGTCGGCGCCCTTGATGTGGCCCTTGAGGTCGGATTCGCCGCGGGTCAGGTCACGGCCCTGCAGGTCAGGCGGCAGCGGCTGGTCGACCTTGATGTCGGGCGTGATGCCCTTGCCCTGGATCGACTTGCCCGACGGCGTGTAATAGAGCGCCGTCGTCAGCCTCAGCGCGCCGTTCTCGCCGAGCGGGATGATGGTCTGCACCGAGCCCTTGCCGAAGGACTGCGTGCCGACCACGGTGACGCGGCGCAGATCCTGCAGCGCGCCGGCGACGATTTCCGATGYGCTCGCCGAGCCGCCGTTGATCAGCACGATCATCGRCTTGCCGTTGATGTCGTCGACCTGCTTCGGCTTGGCGTCGAAGCGGGTCACGTCCTTCGGGTCGCGGCCGCGGGTCGAGACGATCTCGCCGCGCTTGAGGAAGGCGTCCGACACGCTGACCGCCTGGTCGAGCAGGCCGCCCGGATTGAGGCGCAGGTCGAGCACATAGCCCTTCAGCTTGTCGTTCGGCACCTGCTTCTTGATGTTCTCGATGGCGTTCTCGAGATCGTCATAGGTCTTTTCGGTGAAGGAGGTGATCTTCATATAGCCGATGTCGTTCTCGACCCRGTACTTCACCGCCTTGACCTTGATGATGTCGCGCACCACCGTCAGCTCGATCGGCTTGTCGGCGCCCTGGCGCAGGATGGTGAGCTTGATCGGCGTGTTGACCGGCCCGCGCATCTTCTCGACCGCGTCGTTGAGGGTGAGGCCGCGAACCTCCTCGCCGTCGATCTTGGCGATGTAGTCGCCGGCAAGCACGCCCGCTTTGGCGGCCGGCRTGTCGTCGATCGGCGTGATCACCTTGACGAGGTCGTTCTCCATGGTGACCTCGATGCCGAGACCGCCGARCTCGCCCTTGGTCTGCACGCGCATGTCCTGCGCCTGTTCGGCATTCATGTAGGAGGAGTGCGGGTCGAGCGAGGCGAGCATGCCGTTGATGGCGTTCTCGACCAGCGACTTGTCGTCCGGCGGCGTCACGTAATTGGCGCGCACCCGCTCGAAGATGTCGCCGAAGATCGCCAGCTGCTTGTAGGTTTCCGAGCCCGCAGCGTTCGCCRCCGAGCCCGGTGCGCCGTAGACCAGGCTCATTGCCGATGCGCCCATCAGCGCGCCGGCAAACAGAAGCGACAGTTTCCGCATCATTTCACGTCCTTCCAGAGAATCGGTCCGCCCACCATGGGGCCGGATCGACGGGTTTTCCATCCTTGCGGAACTCGACATAGAGTTCCGGCGTCGCATTTCCATTTCGCGAGGCCGAGGTGCTTGCCACCCGGGCCTCTCCCATCGCGCCGATCGGCTCTCCCGCGAGCACCGACTGTCCCGTCGCGACGCTGATTCTGCTCATCCCCGCCAGGACGACATGATACCCGTCGCCCGCATTGAGGATCAAGAGTTGACCATAGGAGCGAAACGGCCCCGCATAAAGCACGTTTCCATCCGCCGGCGCGGTGACGATGGCCCCCGATTGTGTCGCAACCATGTCGCCCTGCATTGCCGCGCCATTGCCGTCGTCGGTGCCGAAACGCCGTTTTATCTTGCCGATGACCGGCAGCGCGATCTGGCCCTGCAAGGCCGAAAATGGCGCCGATCCCRTAAGGCGGTTGGCCTCCGGCACCGGCAGGGCGGCGAGCTCGGTGGTCGAGGCCGTCGTGTCGGCGTCGGTCGACTTTCGCTCACCGGCCTTGACCTGGTCCTGCGCCTTGCGCGCCTTGTCGGCTTCCAGCGAAGCGATCAGGTCCTTGAGGCTGCTCGCCTTCGCCGCCAGCTGCTGCGAATGCTGCTGCTCGGCCGCGATCGCGGCCTGGGTGTCGGCCTGCAGCTTCTTCTTGGCCTCGAGCAGCATGGTGAGCCGCTTCTTCTCCGCCGTCTGGTCGGTGACGGCGCTGGTGAGTCTCGCCCGTTCGGCCTCGATCGAGGCCGTCACCCTTGTTTGCTCCTTGAGATCGGCCATCAGCCGGTCGGTCTRCTGGCGCAGTTCCGGCACCACGGCGCCGAGCAGGATGGCGCTGCGCACCGACGACAGCGCATCCTCGGGCTTGACCAGGATCGCCGGCGGCGGGTTGAGCCCCATGCGCTGCAGGGCGCCCAGCACCTCGGCCAGCACGTCGCGCCGCGCCATGAGCGAGGCGCGCAGCTTCTTTTCCTCGGCCTTCAGCCCTTCGAGCTTGGCGCCGATGTCCTCGATGTCCTGGCCGAGCTTCTGCTCGGTCATCGCCGACTGGATGAGCGCAGCGGTGATCGAGGCATAGTCCTTGCGGACCGAGGCGATATCGGCGGCAAGCTTGGCCAGCCGCTCCGACGAAAGCGTGATCTCCTTRGAAACCTGCTCGTATTCGGCCCGGCTCTGATCGGGATCCGGCGCCGTGTCGAGCGTGTTCTCGGTCGCCCGGACCGGCCCGAGCGCGACCAGGGCGGCGACGAGGGTCAAGCCGCAGCGGCTGCGCCAGGCGCGCGTGATCGGGTACCAGCCTTCAGACATCAGGCCCCTAACCTATCCGCCGCTTCGTTAACGAACCATCAACCATGTTGGAAGCGGTGCCGTGATCGTGGTGTCGAGTTATTGCGGCGGAAATCCGGATAGTTACGTGTCACCTATTTCTCAGCATAGGATTTTGACCGGTTGCCGGTTGTCCTGGTGTAAGGCTTCCGTGAAGGCAGCGCAAACGCCGGGGATTAGCTGAAGCCACCCCAACCTCGTCATTCTATGGCGGAGCAAGGAGCGAAGCGACGCGGCGCAGACCATAGAATCCATGCCGTGACTTGGAAGCGCCGCTGCGGTGCAGAATTCTGCTCCGCAGCACGCCTTGGCAAAGGTAAYGGCATGGATTCCAGGGTCTACGCGACGGAGCTTCGCTCCTGCTTCGCCCTGGAATGACGATCGCGATGGGCGTTTCCGCCAATCTCCAAAGCATGCCGCCTGCCAAACGCACCGCGAATCACGATCGATGATAAGGATGCCCCGCCAGGATGGTCGCGATCCGGTAGAGCTGCTCGCCCAGCATCACGCGCACCAGCTGATGCGGCCAGGTCAGCGCGCCGAAGGACAGCACAAGATCGGCCTGATCGCGCAGGGATTTGTCATGGCCGTCGGCGCCCCCGATGGCGACGACCAGCGCCTTGCGGCCGCCGTCGCGCAACTGGCCGATGCGGGCGGCGAGCTCCTCCGACGAAAGCGACTTGCCGCGCTCGTCGAGCAGGATGAGAACGCTACCGGCCTGCAATTGGGCCTGCAGCTTCTGGGCTTCCTCGCGGCGGCGCTCGTCGGCGCTCTGTCCGCGGCTCTCGGGGACCTCGACGATGCCGGCAAATTCCAGCCCGACCGCGGGTCCGCTTTTGGCGAAGCGCTCGAAATAGCGGTCGGCGAGCTCTCTCTCGGGGCCGGTCTTCATCCGGCCCACGGCATGAACGGTGATCTTCATCCTCGCCCCGGCGAGCTTGTCCTAGCGCCTACCGTGACGGTCCACGGCAGGCGGATCAAGGCTCAGTGCAAGGTCTCTTCCTCGAGGTCCGGCGCCAGCCACATCTTTTCGAGATTGTAGAAGTCGCGGACTTCGGGGCGGAAGACATGGACGATGATGTCGCCCGAATCGATCAGGACCCAGTCGGCGCTGGCCAGCCCCTCGACGCGCGCGGTGYCGAGACCGGCATCCTTGAGCGCCTTGAGGAGGTGATCGGCGACAGCCGAGACATGACGGTGCGATCGGCCYGAGGCGATGACCATATAGTCGCCGAGGCTCGATTTTCCCTGGATGTCGATTGAGACGATGTTTTCGGCCTTGGAGTCTTCCAGACTGGCAAGGACTGTGGCGATGGCGTGGGACGCGGCGTCGTTTACGCTGATCCCGGCCGGCGAAGGCATGATGTCAGCCTTCTTCCRCAGTGCTGTTCTCAGTGTGTTTCCTTTCCCAACAAGAACAACCAAATCACCTATGCAAATCAGGTGACACCACTTAGATAGGCAGAGTTCCATTGCAGTTTCAAGACGACGGCCCCGARGCGTGATCGTCGCGCGATGCTCCGGAAGCCTTCCGCCGGACTGCAAGAGGCGGGAACTGATCCCGGGCGCATGGGTTATCGGCGCACCGACCAACGGGATCCCCGTCATGCCCACCGACCCGCAAAGCGCCCTCATCACCATCCAGGCCGGGCTCGCGCAGCTCAGCACGCTGATCGTTTCCTATTCCTTCTCGGCCATCGGCGCCGTCATCCTCCTGGTCGTCRGCTACTTCGTCGCCGGCCTGGCCGAACGCTCGATCCGTGCCGRCCTCAGTCATATCCACGGCTTCGACGCGACCTTGCGCAATTTCTTCTCCAAGATCGTGCGTTACGCCATCCTGATCCTGGTCGTCATCATGGTGCTCGGCCAGTTCGGGGTGCAGACGGCCTCCATCATCGCGGCAATAGGCGCTGTCGGCCTCGCCATCGGGCTGGCGCTGCAGGGCA
Source organism: Mesorhizobium sp. LCM 4576 (assembly GCF_001854815.1). Classification (NCBI taxonomy): domain Bacteria; kingdom Pseudomonadati; phylum Pseudomonadota; class Alphaproteobacteria; order Hyphomicrobiales; family Phyllobacteriaceae; genus Mesorhizobium; species Mesorhizobium sp. LCM 4576. Next base: position 33,523 of record NZ_MDDT01000015.1, on the reverse strand, counting down.
CGCTGCAGAACATCGCCGCGGGCATCATGCTGCTCGCGCTCAGGCCCTTCCGCATCGGCGAATATGTCGAGGTCGGCTCGATTGCCGGCACCATCGAGGAGATCGGCCTCTTCGCTACCAAGCTGCGCTCCGCCGACGGCGTCTATGTGCTGGCGCCCAACTCGACGTTGTGGAACCAGCCGGTGCGYAATTTCACCCGCAACGGCGTGCGCCGCACCGACGTGGGCTTGAGCATCGGCTCCTGGAACGATATCGACCGCGCGCAAAAGACGCTGCTTGCCATCGCCGGCGCCGAAAAGYGCATCCGCCGCGAACCGGCGCCGATCGCCTTCGTGGCCAGTCTCGGCGATGCGACCGTTTCGCTCACCTTGCGTTACTGGACATCGGCCGCCGACTACTTCTCGACCCAGATCGACATGACCCAGCGCGCCAAGCAGGCTTTCGACAGCGAAGGCATCTCGATCCCGCTGCCGCCGCCGGAGGTGYCGGCGCCGGAGGCACGCAAGCAGTAGCCCGACCAGCGCTTCCCCGCTCAGTGCTTCGTTGCCGCCTCGTCCGGCGCAAAGGCAAGCTCCACCGGCAAGGGCGTCTGCGCCGACATCGGCGCGAAACTGCCGCTTGTGGGCGCGGGCGTCGGCCGGCCCGCCATCACGCGCCACAGCACGAACAGACAGAAGGCTGATGCGATGACGATGCCGACATAGATGAAGGCCGCCGTGCCGAAGACGGCGGAAAGCGCCGTGACGAAGCCCGGCACGATGAAGCCGGCCAGCGACCAGGCGAACAGCATCGAGCTCGACAGCGCCAGAAGCTCGTCCTTGGCGGCACGGTCGGCGGCATGCGCGCTGGACAGTGCATAGATCGATTCCGACGCCCCGTCCCAGATGAGATAGATCACCACCAGCACCATCAGCGCGCCGCCGTCGAAGGCGATGGCGAGCACGCTGGCGACGGTCGCGAGCGCCGCCGCGCCCGCCAGCACGTAGCGCCGGTCCGTGCGGTCCGAAATCCAGCCGAGCGGTATCTGCAGGATCAGCGTGCCGACCGGCATCGCCGACAAAAGCAGCGCCACATCGGCCTGGCTGTAGCCCTTGGCGGTGGCGTGGATAGGCGCGAAGCCGGATACGATCATCGACAAGCCGCCGACGGCGAGCATGCCGGCGACGCCGACCGGCGAGATGCGCCAGGCGCGGCGCAGCGCCACCGACGCGGCCTGCGGCGCCGGCGGCTGCGCAAGCCGCGTCATGCCGACCGGCAGAATGGAAAGCGCCGTGAAGGTGATGCCGATCAKCGCTGCCGCGGCCGTGTGGATGTCGACCGCGGCGAGCGTCGCATATCCCACGCCCAGCCCGGCGATATAGGCGACATAGAACACCGCCATCACCCGGCCGCGGATCGAGTTCGGCAAGGCGTCGTTCAGCCAGCTCTGCGCGACGATGAACAGCCCACAAATGGCGAAGCCGTAAAGCGCCCGGGCGGCGATCCATAAAAGCGGGATCGGCCCGGCGCCGATCGCGGCGTTTGAGAGTGCGATCAGYGCCGAAAGCACCATGAAGGCGCGGGCGTGACCGACCCGCCTGACGAGCGGCCCGGTCAGGATGCAACCGGCCAGCCCCCCGGCCGAGAGCCCGGTGACGATCAGGCCGGCCCAGGTCGGGTCGAAGCCGTCGGCGCCGAGACGCACCGGGATATAGGCGAACATCAGCCCATTGCCGATGGCGATCAGCGCCATCGACACGATGACGCTGGCAATGGCGATCAGCGGCGCCGGTTGTTCGGCCTGTATCCGATCGGTTGTGGCTTGGTCCTGCTGCAGCATGCTCCARCATCTCCTGCCGGCGAGCAAAAGGCAGCCGTAAAAGCGACATGGCCGGACTTCCTTCCCCCTTGTGGRCCAAGGGAAAGTGCTACCCCTTCGCCGCCTTGCGGATCGCGGTGGAGGAGAGCGACGAGCGCGGGCCGTGGATGAAGGTCCAGGCCGGCGCCTGCATGCGGGCGAGCAGCGGCGCGTCGCCCTCGTCGATGCGGGCATAGTCAAAGGTCTTGGCGACCACCGACGACAGGAAGGAGAGCGTGGCGCCCGGACGGTCGATGACCGCGATCGGGAAGGTCAGCACGATCTCGCGCCAGCGCTGCCAGCGGTGGAAGTCGCGTAAGGAGTCCGCGCCCATGATCCAGACGAAATCGACACCCGGATTGCGCGCCTTGACCAGAGCAAGCGTGTCGGCGGTGTAGCGCACGTGGTGCGCCGCCTCGAAGGCGGTGACCTTGATCCTGGGATTCCTGGCGATCCTTTCGGACAATTCGATGCGTTCGGCGAGCGGCGCCAGTTCCCGCCCGCTTTTCAGCGGGTTGCCCGGTGTCACCATCCACCAGAGCTGATCGAGCGCGAGCCTTCTCAGCGCAATCTCGGCGACCAGCGAATGTCCGGCATGCGGCGGGTTGAACGAACCGCCGAACAGGCCGACGGTCAGGCCCTTGGCGGCGTGCGGCATGCGGAGGTAGCGAGCGGGGACAGGCTGCTCGGCTTGCGAAAGCATTCGCCTTGGCCTCCCTCAGGCCCGCCGGGCGAAAAAGGTCAAGGCCTCACCTGTCCCGATCCGCGCACGCGGTATTTGAACGAGGTGAGCTGCTCGACGCCGACCGGCCCGCGCGCATGCATCTTGCCGGTGGCGATGCCGATCTCGGCGCCCATGCCGAACTCGCCGCCATCAGCAAACTGCGTCGAGGCATTGTGCAGCAGGATCGCCGAGTCGATCTCGTTGAAGAATTTTTCGACCGCCTGTGCGTCCTCGGCGATGATCGCCTCCGTGTGGTGCGAGGAGAAAGTCTCGATGTGCTCGATCGCGCCGGCGACGCCGTCGACCAGTTTCACCGCGATGATGGCGTCGAGATATTCCGTCACCCAGTCGGCGTCGGTCGCGGGGCTGGCGTCGGCGAAGGCCTTCATCACCTCTTGATCGGCATGGATCTCGCAGCYGGCGGCGCGCAGCGCTTCGAGGATCGGCACCAGATGCGTGGCGGCCACCGCGCGGTCGACCAGCAGCGTCTCGGCGGCGCCGCATACCCCGGTGCGCCGCATCTTGGCGTTGACGGCGATCTTCACCGCCATGTCGAGATCGGCCGAGCGGTCGATATAGAGATGGCAGATGCCTTCCAGATGCGCGAAGACCGGCACCCGCGCCTCGGTCTGCACGCGCCCGACCAGGCTTTTGCCGCCACGCGGGATGATGACGTCGAGATTTCCGCCAAGCCCTTTCAGCATTTCACCGACAGCCGCGCGGTCGGTGGTCGGCACCAGCTGGATGGCATCCTCAGGCAGGCCGGCCGCCTTTAGCCCTTCGGTCATGCAGGCATGGATCGCCGACGACGAATTGAGCGAGTCGGACCCGCCGCGCAGGATGACCGGATTGCCCGCCTTTAGGCAAAGCGCGCCGGCATCCGCCGTCACATTCGGCCTGCTCTCATAGATGACGCCGATCACGCCGAGCGGCGTGCGGACGCGCTCGATATGCAGCCCGTTCGGCCGGTCCCATTCGGCGATCACGTCGCCGACCGGATCCTTGAGCGCGGCGATTTCTCGGATGCCGTCAGCCATCGCCTTGATGCGCGAAGTGTCGAGTTTCAGCCGATCCATGAAGGACCCGGACAGCCCGGCCTCCTCGCCATTCGACATGTCGATGGCGTTGGCGTCGAGGATCACCTGCTCGTTGCGCAGGATGGYGTCCGCCATCGCGGCAAGCGCGTCGTTCTTGGCCTTGGTGGAAGCGACGGCCAGCGGTCGGGCGGCCGCACGGGCGCGGCGGCCCATRTCGGCCATCAGCGCAATCGTGTCTTCGCCGGATTTTTCATGCAGTTTCAGCATGGTTATCCTCCGCTTTGGTCAGTCGTCGGCCAATATCTGGTCGCCGGCCAATATTTGATCGCCGGATTGGCTTACCACAAGGTCGTCGCGATGGATCATCGCCGAACGCGCCTCGTAGCCGAGCACGGTTTCGATCTCGGCCGTCTTCAGACCCGCGATCCTTACGGCATCGGCGGCATCATAGGCAACCAGCCCGCGCGCGATCTCGCGGCCCTCGGGCGACAGGATCGCCACCGTGTCGCCGCGCGAGAAATTGCCGCTGACCAGTTTTACCCCGGCCGGCAGCAAAGACTTGCCGGATTTCAACGCGCCGATGGCGCCGGCATCGAYGGTGAGCCGGCCGGCCGGTTCGAGCTGCCCGGCGATCCAGGTCTTATAACCCTTCACCGGGTTGGCGCTCGGCTTGAAGAAGGTCGCTCGCTCGCCGCGTTCGATCGCCATCAACGGCGACAGCCTGGTGCCGGAGGTGATGATCATGGCGGTGCCGGCGGCGTTGGCGATCTTGCCGGCATCGAGCTTGGTGCGCATGCCGCCGCGCGACAATTCGGAAGCGGCCGCGCCCGCCATCGCCTCGATGTCGGGCGTGATGCGGTCGACGACTGGGATGAACTTTGCCTGCGGATCCTTGGCCGGCGGCGCGGTATAGAGCCCGTCGATGTCGGAAAGCAGCACCAGAAGATCGGCGCCCATCATGGTCGCCACCCGCGCCGCCAGCCGATCGTTGTCGCCGTAGCGGATTTCGGACGTCGCCACCGTGTCGTTCTCGTTGATGACCGGCACCGCCTTCATCTTGAGCAGCGTCGAGATCGTCGCGCGCGCGTTGAGGTAGCGGCGTCGCTCCTCGGTGTCGCCAAGCGTCAAGAGGATCTGGCCGGATCTCAGCCGGTTCTTGCCGAGCGCATCCGACCAGGCGCCGGCAAGCGCGATCTGGCCGAYGGCGGCAGCCGCCTGGCTCTCCTCGAGTTTCAGCGCGCGCTTGCCCAAGCCGAGAATGGTGCGGCCGAGCGCGATCGCGCCCGAGGAGACGACGAGCACTTCCGCGCCGGCATCGGCAAGCACGGCGATGTCATCGGCCAAGGAGGTCAGCCAGTCGCGCTTCAGCCCTGCCGCGCGGTCGACGAGCAGCGCCGAGCCAATCTTCACGGTGATGCGCCGGTATGATTTCAGCGATTTCATGGGTCTTACCGCCAGCGCGTGTCGACGGGGGCCGGAACGGCGTCGCGCGATTCCGCGACCACCGCCATCAGCGCGCGCAGCACCGCTTCGACGCCTTCGCCGGTGACGGCCGACAAAAGCATCGGCGCGCGGCCGGCCGCGCGTTTCAGCGAGGCGGCCTTCTTCTTGCGGGCGTCCGCATCGAGGATGTCGACCTGGCTGAGCGCGACGATCTCGACCTTGTCGGTCAGCCCATGGCCATAGGCTTCGAGCTCGGCGCGTACGGTCTTGTAGGCCTTGCCCGGATTTTCCTCCTGCGCGGAGACGAGGTGGAGCAGCACGCGCGTGCGCTCGACATGGCCGAGGAAAYGGTCGCCGATGCCCACCCCCTCATGAGCGCCCTCGATCAGGCCGGGAATGTCCGCCAGCACGAATTCGCGGCCATCGATGCGGGCGACGCCGAGGCCGGGATGGAGCGTCGTGAACGGATAATCGGCGATCTTCGGCTTGGCGGCGGTGACGGCCGCAAGGAAGGTCGACTTGCCGGCATTGGGCATGCCGACCAGGCCGGCGTCGGCGATCAGCTTGAGCCGGAGCCAGATGCTGAGTTCCTCGCCGGGCAGGCCGGGATTGGCGCGGCGCGGCGCCTGGTTGGTCGAGGTCTTGAAATGCTGGTTGCCGAAGCCGCCATTGCCGCCCTTGGCGAGCAGGAAGCGCTGGCCGACAATCGTCAGGTCGCAGATCAGCGTCTCATTGTCCTCGGCAAAGACCTGCGTGCCCGCCGGCACTTTCAGCGTCACGTCGGCGCCCTTGGCGCCCGTCATGTTGCGGCCCATGCCGTGCATGCCGGTCTTGGCCTTGAAATGCTGCTGGTAGCGATAGTCGATCAGCGTGTTCAGCCCGTCGACCGCTTCCACCCAGACATCGCCRCCGCGGCCGCCGTCACCGCCATCCGGTCCGCCGAATTCGATGAATTTCTCGCGGCGGAACGACATCGATCCGGCGCCACCGTCGCCGGAACGTATGTAAACCTTGGCCTGATCGAGGAATTTCATCGGATTTTCAAGTTTCTGCTGATGGCTGTGAGCGATTGCTCTAAGGCATGCCTTAAACCAAGGCGGAGCCAAGGGCGAGGCCCGTTTTGCGACTAAAGCGCCTGATGCCCTTAGGCCAAGGACGCGGTAGCACTGTTTGGGGGCGAGACTGGGAGGCGCGGGAATGAAGATCGTCACCTACAACATCCAATACGGCATCGGCCTCGACGGCAAATATGATGTCGGCCGCATCGCCGACGCGGTGCGCGGCGCCGATGTCATCGCGCTGCAGGAAGTGACCCGCAACAACCCGCGCAATGGCGACCGCGACATGGTGGCCGAGATCGGCGAGGCGCTGCCCGATTATTTTGCCGCCTATGGCAGCAATTTCGAGGTCAATATCGGCTCGCGCCTGGAGAACGGCCGCGCCATCTCGACCTCCTTCCAGCTCGGCAACATGGTGCTGTCGAAGACGCCCATTCATCTGTCGCGCAATCTCCTTCTGCCGCGCAGCCGCAGCCTCGAGACCATGAACTTCCAGCGCGGCGCGCTCGAGGCGCTGATCGAGACGCCGCTCGGCTTCATCCGCTTCTATTCCACCCATCTCGACCACCGCAGCCCGGTCGAGCGCCAGGGCCAGATCCGTTTCCTGCGCCAGCGCCTCCTGAACTACGCGCTGGAAGGCGGCGGCCTGTCGGRCATTCCCGAGATCGGCCTGCCGGACCTGCCCTATCCGGAAGCCTTCATCGTCATGGGCGACTTCAACATGCTGCCGGGCTCGCCCGAATATGTCGAACTCGCCGGCCGCCCGGACCATGAGTTCGGCATGCCGCTGACCGCCGATCTCGCCGTCGACGTCGCCCAGCGTCTTGCCGTCGCCGACCTCGTCACCTGGGTCGATCCCGACCGGCCCGCCGACAAAAGCCGCCATAAATGCATCGACTACATCTTCACCAGCGCCWCGCTCGCCAAATCGCTGCAGCGCCTGTGGTCCGACCGTGACGCCGTCGGCTCCGACCATTTGCCGCTCTGGGCCGAACTCGGCTGATGGATCCTCATCCGGCCGCTACGCGGTCACCTTCTCCCCTCGGGGAGAGGCCGGATTGCCCCGAATTGACCTTGGCAATTCGGTTGACAATCCGGGCGAGGGCGCGCCGCTCAACCTTCCGAAGCCCCGATCAATAGTGGATCCAGTTGCGAAGACTGTTCCACGTCTTCCTGTCGAGCCGGTAACGCTCGACCGGAACCTGGCCGGCGACGATCGAGTTCAGCATGCCCTGGCCGGCATACTGGAAGCCGCATTTGTGGATGACCCGCCGCGAGGCCGGATTGATCACCCTGGTCGAGGCATGCAGCACCTGGATCGAGGTCCGCTGGAAGGCGAGGTCGACGAGCGCGTGCGCGGCTTCCGTGGCATAGCCGCGCTTCCAATAGGGCTCGCCGATCCAGTAGCCCAGCTCCAAGCCGCGATCGGTGGTGTTCAGGCCGGCRCAGCCGACGAAGGTGCCGCCATCCTTGAGCGTCAGCGCATAGACGATGCCGGCGCGGCGYGACGCCGCCATGGCAAGGAAGGTGCGGCCTTCGGCTTCGCCATAGGGATGCGGCATGCGGGCCAGCATTTCGGCGACATGTCGGTTGTCGGCAAGCGTGACGAGTTGCTCGAGATCGCTTTCGCGCGGGGCGCGCATGACCAAGCGCTCGGTGGCCAGCACCGGGCAATCGATCGCATAACTTTCGTCTTCGGTATCTTCCGCTTCGGCAACCATTTTAGTCCTCCAGGGCAAGAAATGAAAAAGGAGAGAGGGCAAGCCCATCTCTCCTGATCCTTTTCCTGGCCTGGCCAGACACCGGTTCCCGAGATGGGCGCCGGTGTTATGGTGCGGAACCGGCTACTCCGCTGCTTTGGTAATCGGGTTCACCGATACGTAGGTTCGGCCGTTGGCTTTCTTGTTGAAGGTGACTGCGCCGGCTTCGAGCGCAAAAAGGGTGTGGTCCGTGCCCATGCCAACATTGGTGCCCGGATGCCATTGCGTGCCGCGTTGACGGATGATGATATTGCCGGCGACGACGGCTTCGCCGCCGAACTTCTTCACGCCCAGACGCTTGGAGTGCGAATCGCGCCCGTTGCGCGAAGAACCGCCAGCTTTCTTGTGTGCCATTTGACTAACTCCGATGCGCCCTGAGGCGCTTGAATGGTCTTATGAACGCGTTCGCGTTCCGTTTCAAGTCCGTACCGGCGACGATCGTCGCCGGAGAAATTACTTCTTCGCCAGTTCCTTGGCCTGCTCGCGCCAGTCCTTGATCTGGTCGGCGCTGAACGGCATATGCTCGTCGATCTTGGCGACATCCTTGTCGGTGAGCTTGGCGAGCTGCGCGAAGGTGACGATGCCCTGCTCGGCGAGGTCCTTCGCCGCGACCGGGCCGATGCCCTTGATCACGGTGAGGTCGTCCGGCTCGCCCTTCGGCGCCTTGAACAGCGGCGCGGCCTTTGCCTCTTCGCTGGCGGCAGTTTCCTTCGGGGCGGCTTCCGCCTTCGGAGCAGCTTCCTTCTTGGCCTTCGGCTCCTTCGGAGCAGCCTCGGCCTTCGCCTCGGCGGCGACTTCAGCCTTGGCCTCTGCCTTGGCTTCCGGCTTCGCAGCAGCCTTCTTCGACGGCTTGGYGCCGCCCAGCAGGATCTCGGCGATCCGGACCGTGGTCAGCAGYTGGCGATGGCCGATCTTGCGGCGCGAATTCTGGCGGCGGCGCTTCTTGAAAGCGATGACGGTGCGGTTCTTGCCCTRCTCGACGACTTCCGCCGTGACCATGGCGCCATCGACGAACGGCGCGCCGAAGGTGACATTCTCGCCCTCGCCATGCGCGAGCACATTGCCGATCTCGACGATATCGCCGACCTTGGCTTCGAGCTTCTCGATCTTCAGGAGATCGTTGGCGGCGACGCGATACTGCTTGCCGCCCGTTTTGATGACTGCGAACATTTTTAGCCTWTCGCTGTTCGGTCGGCCTTGATGAGCCGCCTGAGGCGGTTCGRCCGTCTTTTTGTCAGTCTGCGGGTTCAAAAAACAAGCGGCGCGGAAGAGCCTCCACGCCGAATGCGGGCTGTCCCTAACCGAAGGTTGCGCCGGAGTCAAGGCAAGCGGCCTTGTTCCGAGAGGCCGCGAGCGGCGTTGCCGGCAAATATCGGTCCGCCMCGTCGCAATCGCTTTTCACGGAAGCTGGAATTCGCTCGAATAAGGCCTTGTATCTCCGGCAGTCAGCCGTTATCTAGTGCGCCGCGCCGGCAACGGCCGACCATGACCTCGCGGAGAGGTGGCAGAGTGGTCGAATGCACCGCACTCGAAATGCGGCATACTCGCAAGGGTATCGGGGGTTCGAATCCCTCCCTCTCCGCCATATTGTCGTTGCCGTTACGCCGCGCCGCCCAGGAACATTTCGATGGGTCCGACGTTCCCGGCCATGGTCAAAAAGCAATCCAACGACAACCGTTCATACTTCGAATTCGACGTGATGYGCGAAGCGTTCAAGCGCTGGGTCGAGGAGGACAAAGTTCCCGAAGATCAATGGCGGCCGCGCGCAACGAAACTGGTCCGTATCGTGACCGGCGACGACTACGTTGATCCCAACATGGTGGAATGGATCGTACGGAGCAAAAGCTCCACCCCCGCGGATGAAGAGTGAAGCGCTCACATGCCGAGCATTACAATCCTGTCGGGTTGATGAGTAGCCGCTACCAAAGCAGCCGCCGCCTGCTCGACCTCRTCGGCCAGGTGGTCCACCTTATCCATCCGCTTGACCACGCGCTCATGAAGCATCGAAAGCCGAGCGGATCTGTGGATCTCGGCGCGCTTTTCGCCATGCATATCGAGGGGCGCAAACATTACCATCCCCGCCAACGGCCATCTGCGGCGTTTGTTCCGCGGTCGTCTGTTGGAGCAGCTGTGCCCCCTTGGCCGGCACGCCTATGCCGTTTCGGCAAGTCCGGCCTGAACTCACCGCTGCATGGACGGGACAGGTGAGTACATTTATATTAGCGATACCTAATCATAGGAACGGTCCTCGCGTATCGCAGCACGCGACATCCGCTCGAAAGGCYTTTTGTTCGGAGGGGACGCAAGCATGACAAGCGAACGTCGTTACGAATACGAACTGGGGCATTCGGAAAAAGAACTGAGAAGGCTCGCGACGCAGGCGGCCTTGGTTGACCCCATGACGCGCGACTACCTGCGGCGGGCCGGGCTCCGAACGGGAATGCACGTTCTCGACATCGGAAGCGGCGCCGGCGACGTGGCTTTTCTGGCGGCCGATATCGTTGGGCCTACAGGTCTGGTCATCGGTTCGGATACATCGCCGGMAGCTCTCGAAGCAGCTCGGGCGCGAGCCGCGCAACGCGGACTGGAGAATGTGATCTTCCACCAATGTGATCCCGCAAGCTTTGCCTTCGACATATCATTCGACGCAATTGTCGGCCGTTATGTGCTGATGTTCTCGCCCGATCCCGTCGAAATGTTGAGAGGCGTTGCGCGAAATCTTCGTCCGGGGGGCGTGGTCCTATTCCACGAAGTCGATTGGACCGGGGCCGCCTYGTTTCCGCCCGCCCCAACCTACGACAACTGCTTTCGGTGCATTGCCGAGACGTTCCGTCGGGTGGGCACCAATCCCAATATGGGCCTCGCGCTCCACTCGACCTTCATCAAAGCTGGACTGYCGGCCCCCAGCATGGCGATCAGTGCTTTGGCCGGAGGCGGGTCGGACAGCCTGAGCGGTATTGACCTTGTTTCGGATCTTGCGGCGACCATGGCTCCGGYGATGGAACAGATGGGTGTCATCGCAGCTTCGGAACTCGGCCCGGACACCCTTCAAGACCGAATTCGCGCCGAGGCTGCCGCAAACRCCAGCGTGGTGATCGGCCGCTATGAGGTGGGAGCCTGGTCACGACGGATTTAGGTGGGGCAATCCCGACGGCCTCCCACACCGACCACAGCCCTTGCCAGGACGTTGAACGTGCCGCCCTTCGGCATCTCCTTTTGCTTGGAAAAGGACCAACCACCACCGGGCGGTGCGATCCTTATAGTTGCCATTGTCTGTCGCGGGGATGAACGGCAACTTATGATATAATATGATCTCAGGGGAACATCCTGTGGAGGGCCGTCAGACATGCGCTCGGGGCAAAATCCAACCGTATCCGGTCGCTGTTTCACAACGGGTGACAGGATGACAGGGCGAACCATAGCGRCTGCCCTTGCACTTGCGTTTTCCTTTTCGCCTTCGCACGCGCAACCGCAGCATCGTCTGCCGAGCGGTTACAAATGGGGCCGCTGCCTGCTGGTCGTTCACGGTGAGACCCGCATCTCCGGAAAATGCTCCTATCAAATCGAGAAGGGCGGCGATTTCAACATCCAGGGTCCCAAGCAGGTCTTCGCAGGCATCGAGTATCCCGATACGCATAGCGGGGCCGGTGAGATGTCGAAGGATTACTGGGCCGTTGTCTACAAGGACGGGGATTCTTGGGCAGGCTATGCGAACGGGGATATCCGCGACACGCATGGCGAGGCAGGAGATTGGGGGGAGCTTCGCCGTGAAGGCGCCTGCTATGTCGGGAAGGACGTCAAGGTCTGCCTTTGGCGTTAGCCGGCTCAAGCGGTCGTAGGGTTGGCGCGAGCAGATCGATCGGTGAGTAAGCTGACGCCGCCTGGATCCATTGGGCGGCGACCGGGCAAGACCTACCCCAGCGACACCAGACGTTCGAGGAAGCGCCCCTTCCCGGCATGGCGCTCCCGAATCGACTGAAGTCGGACACGGAATTCCTCGGCGCCGCCCTCTCTTTCGGCAAGCACCGACAGATCGGAAAGAAGCGCCGCCGCCTTGTCGTAACCGGCGGGATTGCGCCGCATGATCTCGGTCTCGACCTCTTCCCAGACGGTTTCGCCCCTCTGGCGAAGGGCCTCGACCCGCACGTCTTGCGCCTTCTTCGCCGCTTCCGCCCGCAATCGCCGCTGCGCTTCCGCCAGCTCCGCCTCGGCGCGCTCGCGGGCAAGGCGAATGTCTTCGGCCCGTGCCTGCAGATCCGCCGCTGTGCGCAATGCGCCAGGCGAGATTGTCGTTTCGGGTTCCAGACGTGTCCGGACAGTGGCCCRCAACTCGGCGGACATGTTGGGCTCGCCGTTGAAAACCCRCATGAGCAGATCGGTTTTCTCAGCGTCGCTCATCGCCGCGACCACCCGCCGGACCATTTCCGGCGCGGGGTCGGCGGGCGCAATTGCCGCGTTTCGCTCGGCCGCCGCCTGGACGAGATCATGATCGATGCCGAAGAACGCGGCAAACGCTTCGAGCGCCTCGGTCAGCGGTCCGATCCCCGGCATCGGCTCCGGTTCATCGGATTCGATCGCTTCGGCTTCGACCGCCATCAGCCAAGTGAGATAGAAAAGCCGAAGATCGCCCGCGAGCAGATCGGCCCGCAATGGCGCCAAGGCCACGAGCCAACTCGAATCCTCATCGTCCAGATATTCGAGCTCCAACTCATCACGCGAGATGCTTATGATGACGTTCTCGCCGGCGTCTTCGAGCATGACGTCGTCRGTCGCCGCGAGGAAGGCCCCTATGCGATCCCGATCGACCAGCCGGGCCGGCAGCTTCATCATCAGGCGGCGGGAGCCCCAGTTCGCGAAATAGAGATGAAGATCGAACCAGCGCGCCATAAGCTCGTCCGGATCGCCTCTGAAATCCCCCCACTCGTAGAAATTTGTGAAGCTGGTGGCGGTGATCCGCGCCCGCGAGGATAGACCGCGAAGCACCTGGCGATCCGCGTTGCTGAGAGGACGATCGACCGCCTGGAATTCATAATATTGGTATTCGCTCATTGCTAGACCGGGTGCAGGAGTTCATCGGCTTCGAGAATATGTAGCGCCTCGACGAGCGTTACATTCGCATGCAATGGCCACCATTTGCCTGTATGCCGCATCCAATAAATGTCGAATCTGTCTGGTCCGATGCGGTCCAGCCTGGCGAATGGCGCGTCGAACTCCTCGCCGCGATTTTGCTCCCAGCCCGACCGAAAGCGCTGGATGAAGCGGTATCGTCCACCAGCCCATGCRCCCCGGATGTCGACTGTGTAGTTCCATTGCGTCGGTCGTATCTCGGACAGATACTTGGGCTTGAGGACGTCCTGAATAAACTTTTCGCATGACGTGACAATCGCCTGTTTTTCCCGGGGGTCTATCGTTGYGGGCCTTGTGGCTCTACGGCCCCACTGCTTGCCTTGGACCATAGGGTTGATCCATCCTCTGTTTACCGGCCGTATCTCTTGCGACCRCCAACATCCTGTCGATTCACAACTCGGCGAGCAAACATGAAACCGGAACAACGGGCAAGGAAGTGGATCGAGAAGAAAGCCAAGAAAGGAGTGCGAAGCTACCCTGTTGGCACCATCGCCTTCTATGGGCCCGATGACAGCCGCGCCACCAAGGTGGCCGCCGCGATACTTCCCTACCAAGACTCAGAGGTGACCGAGCTGCGTCGGTGGTTCGGCGAAACGGGCGATCTGCGCAAGGATGACAAGATCTTTGYCGAAATCGCGGCGTTCTTGTGGGAGCAAGACGTCCATTCCGTGGTCATGGTCGACGGAATTCTCKGGTGTCCGCATGAGGAAGGGACTGACTATCCTGAAGGCGGCGTCTGCCCGAAATGCCCCTATTGGGCAGGGCGAGATCGCTGGGCGGGCAAGCTCAAAGCCTATTGATATCCCGTCGAGATTGATCGGTCGCGGCGCACCTCCACGATCCTGCGATAAGGCCTTCAGTCCAATCCATCCGCCTGATGCGCCGCGATCGCAGCCAAGAAAACCTCGCCGAACTCCTTGAGCTTRGCTGCACCCACGCCGTTCACCTCGGCGAAGTCGTCGAGGTCGCGCGGACGGCRCTCGGCCATGTCGATCAGGGTGCGGTCGGAGAACACCACATAGGCCGGCACCTGGCGTTCCTTGGCGAGCCGCAGCCGCAGCGTCTTGAGCGTCGCCAGAAGCGATGCATCGACGCCCTCGCCATCCATGGCGGCGCCTTGCGCGGCACGCTTCCTGCCCCGCGCGAGACGGTCCCGGCCCTCGACACGATACTCGAACGCGACCTCGCCACGCCCGAGCGCGCGACCGCTTTCGGAGATGACGAGACCGCCATGGCCGTCGGGATCGGGCACCAGGAAGCCGCCGGCGACAAGCTGCCGGACGAGCGACAGCCAGACCGGCTTCCTGTGCATGATGCCGGTCCTGAAGCTTTCGAGCTTCTGATGGCCTCTCGCCAGCACCTTCTCGGTCTCATGGCCGAGCAGGATGTCGATGACATGGGAGGCGCCGAAGCGCTCGCCGCTCTGCGCGATCGCCGCAAGGATGAAGCGCGCCTCGGCGCTGCCATCGGCGCGCGGCGCCTGGTCGAGGCAATTGTCGCAATTGCCGCAGGCCTGCGCCTCCTCGCCGAAATAGCCGAGCARCACCTGGCGCCGGCACTGCGCCGTCTCGCAATAGCCGATCAGCGTGTCGAGCCGGCGATGCGCCCGTCTTTTGTGCTCGGGCGAGGTATCCTCCTCGTCGATGAACATCCGGCGCGTGCGAATGTCGCTGGCGCCGTAGAGCATGTGCGCTTCCGCCGCCCGTCCGTCGCGTCCGGCGCGGCCGATCTCCTGGTAATAGGCCTCCAGGCTGCCCGGCAGGTCGGTGTGGAAGACATAGGCGACGTCGGGCTTGTCGATGCCCATGCCGAAAGCGATGGTCGCCACCATGACGACGCCCGACAGGCTCATGAAGGCGTTCTGGTTGGCCTCCCGCGCCTCCTTGCTCATGCCGGCATGGTAGGCAAGCGCCCGCACGCCGTTCTTCTCGAGGAAGGCGGCCATCTCCTCCGTCTTGCGGCGCGACAGGCAATAGATGATGCCGCTCTTGCCCTGGTGGCGCTCGATGAAGCGCAGCAGCTGGCGCTTGCTGTCCTGCTTGGCTTCTATCRCCAGCTTGATGTTGGGCCGGTCGAAGCCCAGCACCAGGGTTTCGGCCCGCCCGGCGAACAGCCGCGCCTCGATATCGGCGCGCGTGGCCTCGTCAGCCGTCGCCGTCAGCGCGATGATCGGCACGCGGGGAAAGAGGCCGCGCAGCCGCGACAGGTCCTCATATTCGCGCCGGAAGGCCGGGCCCCACTGCGAGATGCAATGCGCCTCGTCGATGGCGATCAGCCCGACATCGAGCCTGGACAGCGCATCCAGCATCCGCTCCGTCATCAGTCGTTCCGGCGCCAGATAGAGCAGCCGCGTCTGCCCGGAYGCCACGCGGCGCCAGGCCGCCACATTGGTCTCGCGGTCGAGCGAGGAATTGATGGTGTCGGCGGYCACGCCGGCAAGGCGCAAGGCGGCGACCTGGTCCTGCATCAGCGCGACCAGCGGCGACACCACGATGGTGAGCCCGCCCTTGACCAGCGCCGGAACCTGATAGCAGAGCGATTTGCCGGCGCCTGTCGGCATCACCGCCAGCACATGCCGTCCGGAGAGCAGCGCCTCGATCACGGTCGCCTGTCCGGGGCGGAAATYGTCGAAGCCGAACACGTCTTTCAGGACGCGCCGCTTGTGGTCCCCGGCCCGGATGCTCGTCGCCTGTGCCGGCATCAGGCAGACACCGGGCAGCAGTTCGTTTTCGGGAAGGTGAGAAGAGCAGACAAGTGATTCACCACGTGATGCCCTGAAGTAGCRCAGGGCCCATCCGRCCACAACCGTGCTCGGCTGGAATCCCGTCGCTCCGTGYCAATGTCGTCATTCGAAAGCGACCGCTGGCATAGCGCCCGAGAGTTCCGCCGATGCATTCCGAAGTGCTATGGTTTCGAGTCGCCGAAGCCCGCCGGTCGACGCAAAAGGAACCTTCGCATGATCGATCCCGCCACGCTCATCACTTACGTCGCGGTCGTGTTCGGCTTCGTCTTCATTCCGGGTCCGGCGACGCTGCTCACGGTCGCGCGGGCGACGAGCTCAGGCACGAAGGTCGGCATCGCCACCGGAGCCGGTGTCGCCGCTGGCGATGTGATCCACACCATCATGGCCATCGTCGGCATCTCGGCCATCATCGCCGCCTCGGCGATGCTGTTCAGCATCGTCAAATATATCGGCGCGGCCTATCTCGTTTATCTCGGTATCCGCGCCATTCTCGAAAAGGCGCCGGCCGGCCTGGCGGGCAGGACGCTGCCCATCTCCGCGGGCAAAGCCTTCCGGCAGGCGATCCTGACCGAAGTGCTTAATCCGAAGACCGCTTTGTTCTTCCTCGCCTTCCTGCCGCAATTCGTGCACCCGCAAGGCGGTTTCGTGATGCTGCAGCTGATGCTGCTCGGCATCATCTTCGTCCTGCTCGGGCTCTTCAGCACGGTCGTCTTCGCCGTCAGCGCGGGCGGCCTGGGTTCTTTCCTGCGCCGCAATCCGGYGGTGCTGAAATGGCAGGGCAAGGTGGTCGGCGGCATCTATTGCGCGCTCGGCATACGCCTGGCGCTGCAGCAGCGCTAGAGAAGGCGAAACACTCTAAGGACGCTTTCATCCGGTAGCGCCGGCCCAGGCCGRCATGTCATAGCCGAATTCGCGACAGAAGGCCCGCATGGGTCCAAGAACGGCCGCCGACAGCTGGCTTTGAAGATAGGCATGATAGTCTTCGTTGCGCTCCCACTTGCGCAGCGAGCGTGAGTGGATGGGGCGCCCTCCGTCCCCGGTCACCGGCACTCTCGGGCGAAGTCCGAACCGGTCTGCGATCCGTTGCTGCACGGCGTCCGGATCGGCGATCGTGTCTTCGTAGCGCAGGTAAAGAATATCCCGCGCCGGCTGCGCCTTCCGCAAGCTCAGCAGGGCATCGTATTCCTGGGCCCAGCGGTCGGCCGTGGTATGAAATCGACGCTCCTTCATGGTCTGCGGATGCACGCTGGTAAGCACATCCAAGGGATGTCGAACGCAATAGATGAGACCGATGTCGGCAGGCAGTTTCGCAAGATGGGCGAAGGCCCGGGAATCGCGCTTGATGACCAGGTTGCTTTCCTGGCGGTCCAGCAGATAGAACTTCGTGTGCCGCGCCTCGGGCGGCCAGACGAAAGTATCCTCGAAGCTTTCCATGACGCGTTGCGTCAGGGTCGTTCCGCTGCGCGCGCATCCGGCTATGAATATCTTGTTGGTCCGCGCGGCCCGCGCATTCGGCCTCGACCGCCAGCGAATTTTGACGGCCGTCACAAGGCGATCGAGCTCCCTGCTCGATCGGGCAACCAGAAAACCGACAGCCGCCTGAAGTTTCCRCACAATCCCCTATCCCCGATCGCGCCGGATCACATTGCCGTGACCGCCACTAGCTGATTGGCCGATATGCGGGCGGGTTTCAAGGGCTGGAGACCAAGGGGGCTGTTAAACCTATCTTTACCCTGCTGCAGCACCCTCGCTCTTCTGCGGCGATGTTTGAGTACCGCGGCGGCGCGATAAGCGCCCAGGCAACAAGCCCGCGCCCGACGGCGCGGGCTTTTCTTTTGGTACTCAGCCCAGGAAATCGGCCCGGTAAGGCGCGAAGCTGTCGACCAGGCGGCCGGCCTCCAGCGCCTTGACGCCATGCACGAGGTTGGACGGCACGATGAAGCTGCTTCCTGTTTCGAGGATCTCCGATCGGCCGTCGATGGTGACCTCGAAGCGTCCCTCGGCGACATAGCTTGCCTGGACATGCGGATGCGAATGCAGCGCTCCGACGCCGCCTTTGTCGAAGGCGAACTCGACCATCATCAGTTCATCGGTGTGCACCAGCACGCGCCGCCTGTTGCCGTCCGGCGTCGGCTCCCAGGTTTTTTCGCCCGCATGGGAAAAGATATCGGTCATCGCTCAGCTTCCGTTCGAAGTAGGTAGAAACGTCATCGCGCCAGCCAGCCGCCATCGACCGGCACCATTGCGCCGTGCATGTAGTCCGACGCCGGCGAGAGTAGGAAAACCGCCACATCGCCGATATCCTCCGGCCGGCCCCAGCGCGCCGCGGGGATGCGCCCGAGGATGGCGGCGCTGCGGTCCGGGTCGGCGCGCAAGGCCTCGGTGTTGTTGGTCTCGACATAGCCCGGCGCGATGCCGTTGACGTTGATGCCTTTGGCCGCCCACTCGCAGGCGAGCAGCCTTGTGAGGCCGAGCACGCCGTGTTTCGAGGCCGTATAGGAGGCGACGCGGATACCACCCTGGAAACTCAGCACCGAGGCGATGTTGACGATCTTGCCGCGCCGGCCGGGCTCCGCCAGCACGCGCCTGGCAAAGCTCTGGCAGAGCCGGAAAACCGTCTTCAAATTGACGTCCATCACCTCGTCCCAGTCGGCTTCGCTGAGGTCGACCGCATCGGCGCGCCGGATGATGCCGGCATTGTTGACGAGGCCGTCGAGCGGGCCGCTCTCGCCCCAGACCCGGTCGAGCATGGCGGCTGCCTCGGCTGGGTCGCCGAGATCGGACTTGACCGCCTCGAAGCTGCCGCCCACGGCCGCGACTTTCCCGGCGGTGTCGTCCATCGCTGAGCGGCCGACGCCGACGACCAGGCCGCCGGCGCGCGCGATCGACACGGCGATGCCCTGCCCGATGCCGGTGTTGGCGCCGGTGACCAGGACGCGCTTGCCCGTGAGGCTGAAGGCGGAAAGATCGCTCAAGCTCGTCATGCCTTTCGCTTGCCGCCGATCGAAGGACCGGTCGTTCCGTGGCGGCGCGTCCTCACAGCCGATAGGCCTTCTTGGCAAGTGTATAGGCCAACTCCCCGGCCAGCTCGTGCGCCTCGTCCTCGCGCAGTCGATGCTCGGCGACCAGCCGCGCCAGGAAGGCGCAATCGACGCGGCGCGCGACGTCATGGCGCGCCGGGATCGAGGGGAAGGCGCGCGTGTCGTCGTTGAAGCCGACGGTGTTGTAGAAGCCGGCCGTCTCGGTGGTCATCTCGCGGAAGCGGCGCATGCCTTCCGGACTGTCATGGAACCACCAGGCCGGGCCGAGCTTCAGCGCCGGATAGACGCCGGCGAGCGGCGCCAGCTCGCGCGCGTAGCTCGTCTCGTCCAGCGTGAACAGGATGATCGCGAGGTCGCGCTCCAGCCCGACGCAGTCGAGCAGCGGCTTCAGCGCCGTCACGTAATCGGTGCGGGTCGGGATATCGAAGCCCTTGTCGCGCCCGAACTTCCGGAAAACGGAAGGCGAATGATTGCGCCATGATCCAGGATGGATCTGCATCACCAGGCCGTCGTCACGGCTCATCTTGGCCATTTCGGTCAGCATCTGGGCGCGGAACAGCTTTCGCTCGCGGCCGTCCTCCGAGCCGCGGCGGATGCGGTTGAACAGCTCCTCAGYCGCCGCGTCGGAGAGATTGGCGGTCTCGGCGGTGGGATGGCCGTGATCGGACGAGGTGGCGCCGAATGCCTTGAAATAGGCGCGCCGCTTCCGGTGCGCCTCGATATAGCCGGCCCAGTTGCCGGTGTCGCACCCGGTGATTTCACCGAGGCGATCGAGATTGGAAGCAAAGCCTTCGAAATCGGGATCGACGACGGCGTCCGGCCGGTAGGCGGTGACGACGCGGCCGCTCCAGCCGCTGTCGCGGATCGTGCGGTGCCATTCGAGATCGTCGAGCGCGCCTTCGGTCGTCGCGATCACCTCGATGTTGAAGCGCTCGAACAGCGCGCGCGGACGATAGTCGTCGCGTTGCAGCAGCGCGGCGATCGTATCGTAGCAGCGGTCGGCGGTGGCGGTGGTCAGCGGTTCCGCGATGCCGAACAGATGCTCGAGCGCATGGTCGAGCCAGAGCCGCGTCGGCGTGCCGCGGAAGAGATAGTAATGCTCGGCGAAACGCCGCCAGATCGCGCGGCCGTCGGTTTCGGCGAGCGAACCGTCAAGCGTTGCCACGCCGAGCTCTTCCAGCCTCACGCCCTGGCTGAACAACATGCGTAAGATGTAATGGTCCGGCACGATGAGCAGCTGTGCCGGGTCCGGAAACGGCTCGTCGAGCGCATACCAGCGCGGGTCGGTATGACCGTGCGGGCTGACGATGGGCAGGTCTTTCACGCCGGCGTAAAGGGCACGTGCGAGCGAAAGTTGGCGCCCTTCGGCGGCAAACAGCAGATCCGGATCGGTCAATGCGGCCATGTCGGTCCTCCTCYGGTGATCCACCGGTAGGGTCCGTGGGAAATGGTGTCAACACACGAAAGGCTGCGCGCCTTAAGCGTGCCGCGGCCATTGTCGACGGAGGCGGCGGGTGCTACGCCGCCACCGAACTTGCCGTCATCCAGGGCGGCCTGGCCGCAAGCGATTGGAGACTTCACGTCCGATGAAGAAGCGCCTGTCGAACCTGACGATTGCGAATGTGCCGGCCGCCATCCCGCGCTATGACCGCCGCGCCATCACGCCCGGCATCGTCCATCTTGGCGTCGGCGCTTTCCACCGCGCCCACCAGGCCGCCTATGTCGATGCCTGTCTGGCGGATGGCGAAGGCGATTGGGGCATCGTCGGGGTCTCGCTGCGCAGCCCCGACACGCGCGATGCGCTCAAGCCGCAGGACGGGCTCTACACGCTGGCAATCCGGGACAGCGCCGGCGAACAGCTGCAGGTCGTCGGCTCGATCCAGTCCTTGCTCGTCGCTCCGGAAGACCCCGGCGCGGTRCTCGCCGCGCTGACCGACCCGCGCATCCGCATCGTCACGCTCACCATCACCGAGAAGGCCTATCTCAGGGCGGCCGACGGCACGCTCGACAGCGCCCACCCCGATATCGTCCACGACCTCGCCAACCCTGGATCGCCCAAGACGGCGCATGGATTTCTCGCCGAGGCGCTGGCGCGCCGTCGCGCGGCGGGCACGCATCCCTTCACCGTGCTCTGCTGCGACAACCTGCCGGCCAACGGCGCCACGCTGCACCGGCTGTTGATCGAGTTCGCGAAGCTGCGCGATGCCGATCTCGGCCGCCATGTCGCCGACGAAGTCGCCTTTCCGTCGAGCATGGTCGACCGCATTGTGCCGGCGACGACGGACGCCGACCGGGCGCGCATCGCCGACGAGCTCGGCCTCGAGGACGCCTGGCCGGTGATGACCGAGCCATTCCGCCAATGGGTGATCGAGGACCGCTTTCCGGCAGGCCGGCCGGCCTGGGAGAAGTTCGGCGTCACCATGGTCGAGGATGTGCGGCCGTTCGAGGACATGAAGCTGAGGCTGCTCAACGGCGCGCATTCCGGCATCGCCTATCTCGGCCTGCTCAGCGGCCACGCCACCGTCGACCGCGCCTTTGCCGATTCGGCAATAAGGCAATTCGTCGACCGGCTTTGGGCCGAGGCCATTCCAACGCTGCCGCAAGATGCCGGGCTCGACCCGACCCCCTACACGGCCGAGCTCGCCGCGCGCTTTTCCAACACCGCGCTCGCCCATCGCACCGCGCAGATCGCCAATGACGGCAGCCAGAAGCTGCCTCAGCGCATCGTCGCCTCAGCGCTGGCCCGGCTAGAGGCGGGCCTGTTGCCTGAACATCTGTCGCTGGTTGTCGCCGCGTGGATCGCTGCATGCGCCGCGCGCGGCGGTCCTTTGCCCGAGGGCCATTTCACCGATCCGCTCGATGCGGCGCTCGGCGACCTGTTCGGCCGCAACCTGCCGACGGCGACGATGGCCGGGGCCGTGTTCGACCTCGCCGGCTTCGCCATAGGCCACGCGGAGCGCCGGACGTTGATCGAGTTTGTCGCCACGCATCTGGTCCATTTCAAGCAGGGTGGCCCGAAGCTGGCTTTCGCCGCGCTCGGGATTGGCAACGAGCCGCCCAGGCTGGCTGAGTAGCTATTCGCCCGCCGATCCGTTCACGACCTGCCGCACGGCGTAGTCGGATCCGTTCGAATTCCAGAACAGGCGCACCGCCTTGCCGACCAGGTTCCCGTAAGGCACCGCGCCCATGGTGAAGCGGCTGTCGGCGGAATTGTCACGGTTGTCGCCGAGCATGAAATACTCCCCGGCCGGCACCACGATTTCGGGCGTGTCGTCGCCGATCGAAGGGGCGGTGTAGTCGATCACCAGATAGGAGACGCCTTCTGGCAGCGTTTCGCGCTGCAGCCGTGCCGAGCGTATGTCCTGGGTGGCATAGTCTCCGAGGTCCTCCAGCTCGACGGGAACCCGGTTGATGTAGAGCCGGCCGTCGCTCATCTGGATGCGGTCGCCCGGCAGGCCGACGATGCGCTTGACGTAGTCCGTTTCGGGATCGCTGCGCGGCCTGAACACCACCACATCGCCGCGTTTCGGCGGGCTGCCCAGAACCCGACCGTCGACCGGCAGCAACCCGAAGGGAATACTGTAGCGGCCATAGCCATAGACATATTTGGAAGCGAAGAAATAGTCGCCCAGCTGGAGCGTCGGCTCCATGCTGGCGGACGGCATCGAGAAKGGCTGGAACAGGAACGTGCGGATCGCGAGCGCCGCRCCATAGGAGGTGAGAGCGGCCAGGATCAGCACMCAGAACCCGTGCGCGTACCACTTGTCGGGCCGGAAACGCCGCGCGAACGGAACGACGATCGCCGCCGACAGGATCGCCAGACCAGGCCCGGCGAAATCRGCAAGCCAGGCCAGATTGGCGCTTGGGAAAACCGGCAGCCCGACATARCAGGCTGCAATCGAGGCCAGGCTGACGACGATCAGYCAGGCGACCGCGGCACGRCCGGCGYCGATCCACAGGAAGCCGCCGARAGGCCCACCGAACAGCGACACCAGCGCTGTCGACCATCTCGATCGTGAGCCTTGTTCGTTGGACATCCGGCGGCCTTCTCACAAGCAGCGCGGACTGTCTCGCAAACGACAAAACGGGGCAAATAAAAAAGCGGGGCGAACCCCGCTCTTCAATTGAAGTCAGGAGCGACTTCCTCAGGCCGGCAGCAGCGCGCCTTCCAGCGTGGTGAGCTGGGCGAGGAACTGCTCGGCGCGGCTGCGCGCCACGTCGTCCTTGGCGTCGGCGGCGTCTTCCTTGGCGTCCTGGATGCGACGCGCCAGGTCCGCACGGTCGATGTCGTTCACATGCACCGCCGATTCGGCGAGCAGCGTGCAGCCGGACGGCAGGATGTCGGCGAAGCCGCCGAACACAACGTAGCGGTCTTCCTTGCCGCTGGCCGCCTTCACCGTGACGACGCCGGGTTTGATGGTGGTCATGACCGGCGCGTGCTGCGCCATCACCGTCATCTCGCCTTCGGCGCCCGGAATGACGAYGGACTCGACCTGCTCGGAGACGAGCAGCCGTTCCGGCGAGACCAGTTCGAACTTGAAAGCTTCAGCCATGATCAATTTAGTGAGTAGGGAATAGTGAGTAGGGAGTAGGGAGAGGACATCTGTCCTGATCACCCAGCTGCTTATTCACTACCGACTACTGACTACTCCCTATTGCCTCAATTAWGCCGCTTCAGCCGCCAGGCGCTGCGCCTTCTCGACCGCTTCGTCGATGCCGCCGACCATGTAGAAGGCGGCYTCCGGCAGGTGGTCGTAGTCGCCGGCGCAGAGGCCCTTGAAGCCCTTGATGGTGTCCGCGAGGTCGACCAGCTTGCCCGGCGAGCCCGTGAACACTTCRGCGACGAAGAACGGCTGCGACAGGAAGCRCTCGATCTTGCGGGCGCGGGCAACCGTCTGCTTGTCCTCTTCCGACAGCTCGTCCATGCCAAGGATGGCGATGATGTCCTGCAGCGACTTGTAGCGCTGCAGGATCGACTGCACCTGGCGGGCGACCTGGTAGTGCTCCTCGCCGACGACCATCGGGTCGAGCATGCGCGAGGTCGAGTCCAGCGGATCGACGGCCGGGTAGATGCCCTTTTCAGAGATCGCGCGGTTGAGCACGGTCGTGGCGTCGAGGTGCGCGAAGGAGGTCGCCGGCGCCGGGTCGGYCAAGTCGTCGGCCGGCACGTAGATGGCCTGCACCGAGGTGATCGATCCCTTGGTCGTGGTCRTGATGCGCTCCTGCAGCGCGCCCATGTCGGTGGCCAGCGTCGGCTGGTAACCCACGGCGGAAGGAATGCGGCCGAGCAGCGCCGACACTTCCGAGCCCGCCTGCGTGAAGCGGAAGATGTTGTCGACGAAGAACAGCACGTCCTGGCCCTGGTCGCGGAAATATTCGGCAACCGTCAGGCCGGTCAGGCCGACGCGGGCGCGCGCGCCCGGCGGTTCGTTCATCTGGCCGTACACGAGCGCTGCCTTCGAGCCCTGGCCGCCGCCCTTCTTGTTGACGCCCGATTCGATGAACTCGTGATAGAGGTCGTTGCCTTCGCGGGTGCGCTCGCCGACGCCGGCGAACACCGAGAAGCCGCCATGGGCCTTGGCGACGTTGTTGATCAGCTCCTGGATCAGCACGGTCTTGCCGACGCCGGCGCCGCCGAACAGGCCGATCTTGCCGCCGCGGGCGTAGGGAGCGAGCAGGTCGAGAACCTTGATGCCAGTGACCAGGATCTGCGCTTCCGTCGACTGGTCGACATAGGCCGGAGCCGGCTGGTGGATGGCGCGCAGCTCGACGGCGTCGACCGGGCCGGCTTCGTCGACCGGCTCGCCGATGACGTTGATGATGCGGCCGAGCATGCCCGGCCCCACCGGGACCGAGATCGGCGCGCCGGTGTCAAAGACGTCCTGGCCGCGGACCAGGCCTTCGGTCGAGTCCATGGCGATGCAGCGCACGGTGTTCTCGCCGAGATGCTGGGCGACCTCGAGCACCAGGCGGTTGCCGACATTGTCGGTTTCCAGCGCGTTCAGAATGGCCGGCAGATGGTCTTCGAACTGCACGTCGACGACGGCGCCGATGACCTGRCGGACCTTGCCGGCGGCGCCGACGCGCTTGGCCGCGACGCTGGCCGCGGAAGCCGCTGCTTTGGCCGGAGCGGCCGCCTTCTTTGCCGGAGCGGCGGCCTTCGCGGCGGCTGCCGGGGCCTTTGCCGCCTTCGGGGYCGATGCCTCCTTGGCCGCGGTCTTCGGGGTAGCTGCTTTCGCCATCGTCTTTGCCCTTTTCGTCTATCCGTTGTTCACGCCGCCGCGAGGTCTCGGACCCCGCTTGCGCGCGCCTAGAGCGCCTCGGCGCCCGAAATGATTTCGATCAGTTCCTTGGTGATCTGCGCCTGCCGCTGGCGGTTGTAGGTGATCGACAGCCTGTTGATCATGTCGCCGGCATTGCGCGTCGCATTGTCCATCGCGCTCATCTTGGCGCCCATCTCGCCGGCCGCGTTTTCCAAAAGCGCCCGGAAGATCTGCACGGCGATGTTGCGCGGGATGAGGTCGGAGAGGATCTCGCCCGGCTCCGGCTCGTATTCGTAGACCGCGCCGCCGCTATTGCCACCTTCGGCTGCGGCCGAAGCCTGCGCAGCCGGGATGATCTGCTGCGCCGTCGGGATCTGGCTGATCACCGACTTGAACTGCGAATAGAACAGCGTGCAGATGTCGAAGCCGCCCTCGTTGAAGAGGTGGATGACCTTGCGCGCGATCGCATCGGCATTGACGAAGCCGAGCGTCTTGACCTCGCGCAGGTCGACCCGCTCGAGGATCAGCGAGGCGTAGTCGCGGCGCAGGATGTCGTAACCCTTCTTGCCGACGCAGATGATCTTCACCTGCTTGCCGTCGGCCACCAGCCTGCGGATGTGGTCACGGGCGAGACGCGCAATCTGCGAGTTGAAGCCACCGCACAAGCCGCGCTCGGCGGTGCAGACGATGAGYAGATGCACGTCGTCCCGGCCGGTGCCCGTCATCAGCGCCGGGGCATCGCCGCCGCCGCCGATCGCCTGGGTGATGTTGGCCAGGACCGCGCCCATACGCTCGGAATAGGGCCTGGCTGCTTCCGCCGCCTCCTGCGCGCGACGCAGCTTCGCCGCGGCGACCATCTGCATCGCCTTGGTGATCTTCTGCGTCGCCTTGACCGAGGCGATACGGTTACGAAGGTCTTTTAACGAAGCCATGCCTCAAACCTGATCCCGTCCGGCGTCGTTCAAGCAAAGGTCTTGGCGAAGGCGTCGATTTCCGCCTTGAGCTTGGCGCGCAAATCGTCCGACAGCGCCTTCTCCTTGCGGATGCCGTCGAGCACGTCCTTGCCGGCCGAGCGCATGTGGCTGAGCAGGCCATGCTCGAACTTGCCGACCTGGTTGAGCGGCAGCTTGTCGAGATAGCCGTTGACGCCGGCGAAGATCACCGCGACCTGCTCTTCGGTCTTGAGCGGCGAGAATTGCGGCTGCTTCAGAAGCTCCGTCAGGCGCGAACCGCGGTTCAGCAGGCGCTGGGTGGCGGCGTCGAGGTCCGAGCCGAACTGCGCGAAGGCCGCCATTTCGCGGTACTGCGCGAGCTCGCCCTTGATCGAGCCTGCAACCTGCTTCATCGCCTTGATCTGCGCCGACGAGCCGACGCGCGACACCGACAGGCCGACATTCACCGCCGGACGGATGCCTTGGAAGAACAGGTTGGTCTCGAGGAAGATCTGGCCGTCGGTGATCGAGATCACGTTGGTCGGGATGTAGGCCGACACGTCGTTGGCCTGGGTCTCGATGACCGGCAGCGCGGTCAGCGAACCGGCGCCGTTGTCGTCATTGAGCTTGGCGGCGCGCTCGAGCAGGCGCGAATGGAGATAGAAGACGTCGCCCGGATAGGCTTCGCGGCCCGGCGGGCGGCGCAGCAAGAGCGACATCTGGCGATAGGCGACGGCCTGCTTTGACAGATCGTCATAGCTGATGAGCGCATGCATGCCGTTGTCGCGGAAATATTCGCCCATGGTGCAGCCGGCGAACGGTGCCAGAAACTGCATCGGCGCCGGGTCGGACGCGGTGGCGGCGATGATGATGGAGTAGTCGAGCGCGCCGCGCTCCTCCAGCACCTTCACGAACTGCGCGACGGTCGAGCGCTTCTGGCCGACGGCGACGTAGACGCAGTAGAGCTTCTCCTTCTCCGGGCCGTTGTCGTGCACCGACTTCTGGTTCAGCATCGTGTCGAGGATGATGGCGGTCTTGCCGGTCTGGCGGTCGCCGATGACCAGCTCGCGCTGGCCGCGGCCGACCGGGATCAGCGCGTCGATGGCCTTGAGGCCCGTCGACATCGGCTCATGCACCGACTTGCGCGGAATGATGCCGGGCGCCTTGACGTCGACGCGCTTGCGTTCGGTGGCCTTGATCGGGCCCTTGCCGTCGATCGGGTTGCCGAGCGCGTCCACGACGCGGCCGAGCAGGCCCGGGCCAACCGGCACGTCGACGATGGCGCCCGTGCGCTTGACGGTGTCGCCTTCCTTGATGTCGCGGTCGTTGCCGAAGATGACGACGCCGACATTGTCGGCTTCGAGGTTCAGCGCCATGCCACGGATGCCACCCGGGAATTCGACCATCTCGCCGGCCTGGACATTGTCGAGGCCGTAGACGCGGGCGATGCCGTCACCGACGGACAGAACCTGGCCGACTTCGGAGACCTCGGCCTCCTTGCCGAAATTCTTGATCTGGTCTTTCAGAATTGCGGAAATTTCCGCGGCGCGGATGTCCATCAGCCGACCTCTTTCAGTGCAAGCTTGAGCGAATTGAGTTTGGTTTTGAGCGACGTATCGATCTRGCGCGAGCCCATCTTGACGATCAGCCCGCCGAGCAGCGACGGATCGACGGTCATGGCGATGGCCACATCCTTGCCGGCGATGCTCTTCAGCGTCGCCTTGAGTTCAGTTTGCTGCGCGGCCGTCAGCGCATGCGCCGAAGTGACCTCGGCGGATGCCTCGCCGCGATGCTCGGCGGCGATCTGGCGGAACGCCTTGATCATGCCGGGCACCGCGAACAGACGGCGGTTCCTGGCGACGACGCGCAGGAAATTGCCGACCAGGCCGGTGATCTTGGCCTTGTCGACGATGGCGGCGATGGCCTTGGCCTGGTCCTCGCTGGAAAACACCGGGCTGTTGATCAGCCRCTTGAGATCGTCGCTGCCGTTGAGCAGCGCCTCGAAGCCGGCAAGGTCGGCCTCGACCTTGGCGACCGAATTGTCCTGCAGCGCGAGCTCGAACAGCGAGCCGGCATAGCGCTCTGCGACAGCTGAGATTGGCGATGACGATTGGGCCACGGACCGTCTTTTCTCTTGTCTGACAGGCCGCAGATTGTTGGCGCGAGCGAAAACTCTGGCTAAATCTTTGACCTTACTGCATTTTTCCAAGCACGGAGGCGCGGCTTCCGCTATCCCCGGTCGAAAGTCGATTGCCGTCTAGCACAGGCTTTTTAAGACCGCAATGCATCGTCCGRCATGGTTTTCAGGCACTTTTGTCGCATCAGGCGGCGAAGGCCAAGCTCAAGCGCCGAATTCACGGCACGAAGCCGAAGGCAAAGGCCAGCGGCAGCGCCGCCAGCGCCAATTCAACCACGATCGAAACCCAGTTGAAAGGTGTGTTGGCGCTGTCCGACATCATCGACAAAAGCCGGCCGAAAGCGGTGAACAGCCAGGAGAAGCCAAGCGCCATATAGAGCAGCGGCTGCGCCAGAAGGATGCAGCACAGGCTGACGCCGAGATAGAAGCCGGACATGCGGCCGCGCCCCTCGGCGATCGCCGCCGCCTTCTCCGGCCTCGGCTGCAGGCGCAGCACGCGAAATGCAAGCCCCGGCGCCAGGAACAGGAACAGGCCGAGGGCCAGGGTCACCACGGCGCTCGACCAGGCCAGCCATTCGCCTTGGCTCGCGGGCCACGGAAACGCAAAGTCCATATGATCCCCCTCATATTTCTTGTTCTGAAACGCTGCATTCTAGCGAGGGAATGAAAGCGCGCCAGAGGACGGCGGGCACATTAGAAGCAGCGCAATCAGGCGAGCGCGAAATCGACCGCGGCCGCGGTATGGATGCGGGTCGTGTCGAAGACCGGAACGTCGAAATCGCCCTGGCCGATCAGCATGGTGATCTCGGTGCAGCCCATGATGACGCCGTCCACCTGGTCGGTGCGCCGCATCCGGCCGATCTCGTCGAGATAGGCGGATTTCGATTCGCCTTTGACGATGCCCTGGCAAAGCTCGTCATAGATCACCTTGTGCACCATGTCGCGACCGGCCTGGTTCGGCACCACAGGTTCCAGGCCGTATTTGTCGGCGAGACGGCCCTTGTAGAAATCCTGCTCCATGGTGAAGCGCGTCGCCAGCAGTGCCGGCCGCCTCAGGCCCGCCTCGACGACGGCGCGCCCCGTCGCGTCGGCGATGTGGATGAGCGGGATCGAAATGGCCGCCTGCACCGCGTCGGCCAGCTTGTGCATGGTGTTGGTGCAGATCACCAGGCCCTCGGCGCCGCCGGCCTCCAGCCTGCGCGCGGCTTCTACGAGCAGGACGCCGGCGCCTTCCCAATCGCCCGCATGCTGCCGTTCGGYGATGTCGGCGAAATCGAACGACCACAACAAGAGCTTCGCCGAATGCAGCCCGCCCAGCCGCTCGCGCACGATCTCGTTGAGCAGGCGGTAATAGATCGCCGTCGATTCCCAGCTCATGCCGCCTATGAGGCCGAGGGTTTTCATAAGCTGGCACTCCGTTGGGATTGTCTCTCGCTTATAGGAAGCTCTGCGGGTCGATGTCGACCTGCACCCGGACCGAGCCGCGCAGCTTCGGGCCTTCGGCCAGCATGGCGCGGATGAAACCTTGCATGTCGGCACGCCGCTCGCCCTGGATCAGCAGGCGGAAGYGGTGACGGCCGCCGATCAGCGACAAAGGCGCCTCGGCCGGCCCGAGCACGAACAAGTCCGAAGCCTGCGGTGCCGCCCGTCTCAATCCCCGCGCATGGCTTTCGGCCTCGGCTCGCGTCGCAGCGCTGACGATGATGCCGGCGAGCCGGCCGAACGGCGGCAGGGCCGCCCGTTCGCGCTCGGCGATCTCGCGCTCGTAGAAGGCTTCCGAATCGCCCGAGACGATCGCCCGCATCACAGGATGGTCGGGCTGGTAGGTCTGCAACAGGCCGAGGCTCTTCTTGCCGGTGCGGCCGGCGCGCCCCGTCACCTGACTGAGCAATTGGAAGGTGCGTTCGGCGGCGCGCGGATCGCCATTGGCCAATCCCAGGTCCGCATCGACCACGCCGACCAGTGTCATGCCGGGAAAATTATGGCCCTTGGCGACGAGCTGCGTGCCGATGACGATATCGGCTTCGCCATTGGCGACGGCCTCCAGCTCGAGCCTGAGCCGGCGCACGCCGCCCAGAAGATCGGACGACAACACGATGGTGCGGGCATCCGGGAAATGCGCAACCACTTCCTCGGCGATTCGCTCGACGCCCGGGCCGCAGGCTACCAGATGGTCGAGCGTGCCGCATTCCGGGCAGGCCTCGGGCCGCCGCTCGTTGTGGCCGCAATGATGGCAGACGAGCTGGCCGCGAAAGCGATGCTCGACCAACCAGGCCGAACATACGGGGCAGCCGAAACGGTGGCCGCAGACCCGGCAGAGCGTCAGCGGCGCATAGCCGCGCCGGTTGAGGAAAAGCAGCGACTGTTCCTTCCTCTCCAGCGTGCGCTGCATCTGTTCCAGAAGCACCGGCGACAGGAAGCCGCCGCGCGCCGGCGGCGAGCGCCGCATGTCGATCGACTTCAGGTCGGGGAGCGCCGCCTCGGCGAAGCGCGACGACAGCACGGCCCGGTGGTAGCGGCCCTGGCTGGCGTTGACGCGGCTTTCCACCGACGGTGTCGCCGAGGCGAGCACGACCGGAAAGCCGCCGATATGGCCACGCACCACCGCCATGTCGCGCGCATTGTAGAAAACGCGGTCTTCCTGCTTGTAGGCGGGGTCGTGCTCCTCGTCGACGACGATCAGGCCGAGTTCCTTGAACGGCAGGAACAGCGCCGAGCGCGCGCCGGCGACGACCCTCACGCCGCCTTCGGCCACCTGCCGCCAGACGCGCTCGCGCATCCTCGGCGGCAGGTCGGAATGCCACTCCGCCGGCTTGGCGCCGAACCGGTCCTGGAAACGTTCGAGGAAGGCGTGGGTCAGCGCGATTTCCGGCAACAGGATCAGCACCTGCCTGCCCTTGTCGAGCGCCGCCGCCACCGCCTCGAAATAGACTTCGGTCTTGCCTGAGCCGGTGACGCCGTCGAGCAGCGTGACGTTGAAGACATCGGCAGCGACCGCGGCGCGCAGTTTTTCGGCCGCCGCTTTCTGGTCCGGCATCAATTCCGGCACGGCATGGCCGGGATCGGGCGCCGCCACCACCGGGCGCGGCGGAATCATCACCGTCTCGAACACGCCCTGGGCCCGCAATCCATCGATGACGGTCGAGGACACGCCCGCCGCATGCGCCAGTCCCGTGCGTGTCCAGGCGAGGCCGCCCTCGGCGGTTTCGAGCACGCGTCGCCGCGCGTCGGTCAGCCGGTCGGGCTCGGCCAGCGTGCGCTGAAGCCCTTCGATCCATGGCTCCGGGTCGAACGCTTCCGGCGCGCGCAGCAGCATGCGCGCCACCATGCCTGGGGCCGACAGCGTGTATTGTGCGATCCAGTCGACGAAGCGGCGCATGTCCTTGTCGATCGGCGGGCAGTCGAACACCTCCTCGATCGGCCGCAATTTCTTTGCATCGACCGCCTCGACCGCGCCGTCCCAGACGATGCCGGCCACTTGCCGAGGTCCGAGCGGCACGCGCACGATCGAGCCCGGCACCACGCGCATGCCGGGCGGCACGGCATAAGTGTAGGGCCGCTCAGCGGGCATCGGCACCAGCACGGGCGCGGCTGCGACAAAGGGCGAATCTTCCATCATGAGGCGTGACCTTGCCCCGACTTTGCTCTAGATCAAAGGGGACCCTCTTATGTGCCTGGCCGACGCCGGGCGACCCCAAGGAGACAGCCATGAAGTTTTTTGTCGACACCGCTGACATCAAGGAAATTAAGGAGCTGCACGAGCTGGGGCTTCTCGACGGCGTCACCACCAACCCCTCGCTGATTCTGAAATCGGGCGGCAAGATCGCCGAAGTCACCAAGCAGATCTGCGACATCGTCGAAGGCCCGGTCTCGGCCGAGGTCGTCGCGACCGAATACAAGCAGATGATGGCCGAAGCCGAGGTGCTGGCCAAGATCGCGCCGAACGTGGCCATCAAGGTGCCGCTGACGCTGGACGGCCTCAAGGCCTGCAAGACCATCCGCACCGAGATGAACCGCATGGTCAACGTGACGCTCTGCTTCTCGGCCAACCAGGCGCTGCTCGCCGCCAAGGCCGGCGCTTCCTTCATCTCGCCCTTCGTCGGCCGCATCGACGACACCGGCTCGGACGGCATGGAGCTGATCTCGGAAATCCGCACCATCTACGACAATTACGATTTCAAGACCGAGATTCTGACCGCTTCGGTGCGCACGGTGAACCACGTCAAGCAGGCCGCGCTGATCGGCGCCGATATCGTCACCGCGCCGCCRGCGACCCTGAAGGCGCTGGTCAACCACCCGCTGACCGACAAGGGCCTTGCCGCCTTCCTCGCCGACTGGGCCAAGACCGGCCAGAAGATCGGTTGAGGGCGGCATCTCGTCAGAACAGAAAAAGGCCGGGTGACCGGCCTTTTTTGTTTCAAACAGCCTACGTGTTGGTGGGTCGCATCTGGCGATGGCCGGAACGCCCATCGCGACCGTCATGGTGCAGAGTTCTGCTCTTCGATCGAGGTCGAGGTCGAGGCAAACGCAGGGGATTGGTTGAGGCCGCCCGAACCTCGTCATTCTATGGCGGAGCAAGGAGCGAAGCGACGCGGCGCAGACCATAGAATCCATGCCGTGACTTGGAAGCGCCGCTGCGGTGCAGAATTCTGCTCCGCAGCACGCCTTGGCGAGGGGAACGGCATGGATTCCAGGGTCTACGCGACGGAGCTTCGCTCCTGCTCCGCCCTGGAATGACGATCGCGATGGGCGTTTCGCGCCAATCTCCAGCGCATGCCACCAGCCAAACAGAGTCGACCGGTCAAGCCTCTGTGCAGTGCCTCAGGCTTTCTTGCCGTGCTTGGCCAGATCCTGCGCGATCGACAGCCGCAGCAGGTCGGCCAGCTCGCGCGCGGCGCGGTTCTCGGCGTCGATCTGCGCCCGGTAGGCCGCGAACTCCTGGCGGGGCCGGTCGAAGGATGAGGGGATCGAGCGTTTGCCCACCGCAATCACCGTGTTGGTCGCGGTATCGCGCAGCACGTAATTGGCGGTCAGCGTGACCGTGCCCGCCGTCGGCTCGTCCTCCTGGGTCTGCACCTGCACGATGGCCGCTGATTCGACGAGCTCGGTGACGCCGAGATCGAGCGTATAGGCCGGCGAGGCCGGCTCGCCCGAGCCTTGCCCGAAAGCGAAGATCAGATTGTTGCGCACCTGCTGCGCGTAGCGCGTCTTGACCGGCTTGATCGAGATCGAGGCGAGCTCGGCGGACGCGCTGAGCTGCGATCCGGGCGACAGCGGCTGGTTGGAATAGAGCGGCCTGACCGTGCAGGCCGAGACCAGCGCAAGCGCGGCGGCCATGCCGCAGACCGCCAGGCGGCCGCGCAGGCGGGGCCCTTCTGACTTCACCGGATCAGGCAACGACATTGACGATCCTCTGCGGGA